>DATKLO010000171.1:0-84314 GCA_035542375.1 Steroidobacteraceae bacterium
GCGTTGTGCGTCCATCGGGGCGGCGGATGCCTCGATCAACACAACCCCGCCAATGAGCAGCGCGACAGCGGCAAGCACGGCGAAATCCCTTCTCGGATTCCGGCTATCGAGCGCGGCGAGGAAGAGCGGCAGCAGTGTCAGAGGGAGGAATGTCAGCACGTAATTCTCGTGCAACAGCACACCAGCCATTCCCGCCAGAAGCACGATCGCAAGTCGCGCTCTTGTCCCACTCGCCAGCAGCGCAGCAAGAGCCAGGATTCCCGAGGGGATTTCCAGGTAACCGATGAGATGCGCGAAGTAGGTCACGATGAAACTGGCGGCAAACAGCGCGACCACGGTGCCGTTGGCGATGCGCCCCGCACCGCTCTTGCGGACCCACCAGACCAGCAGGACGAGGAATCCCGCCAGCAATAAAGCGCTGAGTGTGAGGAACGTGTCGTAGTGCCGGATCGGGATTGCGGCAAGACGCGCAATCGATCCGAACAGTCCGCGCTTGATGAAGCCATCGTGGTAGTCGAGCTGGGCCTGGGTCGCCGCCCACAGGCTGGGCAGGCGCAGCCCCTTCAGTACCGACAGCAACCCCAGCAGGAACGCAGCGACGCCCCAGAACCAGGTGTCGTCCGACAGCCTTGTCTGCAGAGGCCGCGACAGCAAATCAGCGCCCAGCCCGATTGGCACGGGCGCGACGTTCCGGATCCCCTTCGGGGGCCGGGGCCGGGGCCGGGGCCGGAGTCGCGGTCGACGACACGGGCGCGGAGATGCCAAGTATGTCCGCGAGGCGCCCAACATAGGCGTGGAACGTGAAGCGCCCGTCGCCGTGCACAGTCCGTCGGCCCTCCTCGCGAATCCGCTCGCACAACCCGGAATCGCACAGCAAACGCTCCATCGCATGCTTCAGGGCTGCCGCATCGCCGTAAGGCACCAGCATGCCGGTGTGCTCGTGCTGCACGACATCGACCGCACCCTTGGCGGCGGCGGCAATGACCGGGGCGCCAAAGTACATCGCCTCCAGGAACACGATCCCGAATCCTTCCTTGCCGCTCGGCAGAACGAAGGCGACGCAGCTGCGATAGAGATCTGCCAGCTCCACATCGGAGACACCGCCGACGAAGTGCACGCGATCAGCTACATCCAGTCGCTGCGCCACCTGCTCCAGGAACGCGGAGTCATCGCCGCGCCCCGCGATGAGATAGTGCAGCGAAGGATCGGAGAGCATCGCGAATGCCTCGAGAGCCGTCACGATGCCCTTGTAGCGCTCGTTGCGATCCAGACGTGTGACGGACAGCAGGAAGCGCTCAGGTAGTCTCTCGCGTGGAATGGGCGCGTCGGTGGCCGAGAACTTGCCTATCCAGGTCTCGCTGAGCGCGTTGGGAAACACGCTGAAGCGGTGATCGTTCAGCTCGGGCGCCTGACTCTGGATGGTTCGCGCCGTGTAGTGGCTCACGCACATCACGGTATCCACCGCCCGGATGGCACGTCGTTTCCGCCCGTGAATGCACGTCCAGACCTCGATGCCGTGGGCGATCAGAAGCAGCCGGACGTGACGCAGTCGCCGCAGCGGCAACGCGCTGACAGCAAGAGTGAGCAGGTTGACGTGTCCGACAATGATGGTCTCGTGTCTGCCGCTCAGCAACGCCGCCAGTGTCGCAAGCACGAATCGAACGCGGTTGCGTCCGAAGACCCTGACCGAGATCCGTGGCGGCGCTTCCCAGCGACGGCGCGATTCTTCCGGATCGTTGAGTGCCAGCACATCGCATGACACGCCAAGGCGCGCGCAGGCCATCAACAAGGTCCGGTTGAATCGCTGGATGCCACCGTCGGCGTACACCTCGCTCATCAACAACAGCACGCGCCCCGGCCGCGCCGAGCCGTCGATATCCGGACTCTCAGGGGTACTCTGCCTGTCACGCCGCATGCCGCGTCTCTGTCGCGGGCAGTTCCATACCGCGATCGTGGCGGGCCACGAACGAGAGCAGCATCAAAAGCGCCCAAAGCAGCGGATGCGCATCCCGCGCGCCGCTCATGTGGAGATCCACCAGCGAAACCAGTCGTGCACGATCCAGAGGCAGGCGCGACACCAGGTTCTCGTCCGTCACGAGGTCATAAGTCCAGGAGCGCAGAGGCCCGCGCAGCCACTGCGCGACGGGCACGCCAAAGCCCTGTTTCGGTCGGTACACCAGCGAGGGCGGCAGATGCCGGCAGAGTGCCTTCTTCAGCAGGTACTTGGTCTGGCCGCCGCGGATCTTGTAGTGGACGGGCAGACGCATGGCCCACTCGACGAGCCGGTAGTCGATCAGCGGGCAACGCGCTTCCAGCGACATCGCCATGGTCGCGACATCCACCTTCTGCAGATACCCGTCGGCGAGCATGAAGCCGAGATCCAGCCGCATGCCGAGCTCCGCACCCGTGAGATCCAGGGCGAAGCTGGCCGCGGCCTGCTCGAACCAGCTCAGCGACGACTGCGTCTCCTGCAGTACCGAGCTGGTCACCAGCGGCGGAAAATCCTTGCCACAGCCGCGCACGTAGTTGAATACGCCAACAGCCGTGTCGCGCTGGAGCGCGCCGGCAACGAGCTTGGCGCGGTGCGACGGAAGGCGCGTCGCCACCGCATGCAGCAGCTTCTTCGCGGGCCTGGGCCAGCGGTGCGTCAGGGCGAGTTTCTCAACCAGCGAGTAATAGTGGTAGCCACCAAACAGTTCATCGCCCGCATCTCCCGTCAGCGCCACGGTCACGTGACGGCGCGCCAGCCTCGCCACCGCCATGGTCGGGAACGCCGAACTGTCCGCGAAGGGCTCGTCGAATTCCTCCACGTACAGGGGCAACAATCCCAGCAGATCGCCGACATGCAGCGTTTCGGTGGTGTGATCGACGCCCAGGTGGGCAGCTATGCGGGCAGCGGCCGGGCCCTCGTTGTAAGCCTCTTCCCGGAAAGTGATCGTGAAGGTGCGGGGGTCGGAGACACCCACGGCTTTCATTGCCGCCACCACCGTCGCGCTGTCCACTCCTCCTGACAGGAACGCGCCGAGCGGGACGTCGCTCATCAGACGGCTGCGCACTGATCGCCGGATCAGCTCTTCCAGCTCGTCGATCAGTTCTCCTTCATCCCGCTGCAGCAACGCCTGATCGGGTGGAATGTGCCGGTAATCCCAGTAACGCACGGCGCGGGGTTCGTGGCCGTCCAGGAGCATGTAGTGACCGGCTCGCAGCTTGTGCACATGCCGGTAGAACGACAGCGGCGCGGGAATGTAGCCGAGCTCGAGGTAGATGCGCAGTGCTTCCGCGTCGATCGCGCTGCCGCCGTCCCCCAGAAGCCCCGTCAGGGCGCCTGGGCGCGAGGCGAATGCAAACGCCCCGTTGCGCCAGCCGTAATACAGAGGTTTGACACCCATCCGGTCGCGCGCGACGAACAATCGCCGTTCGGTGCGATCCCAGATCGCAAAAGCAAACATCCCGTTAATCTGCTGGAGACACTCTGCGCCCCAGGCCCGATAGGCCTCGAGCAGCGTCTCGGTGTCAGAGGTGCTTCGCCAGCCGCGTGGCGGCGTCAATCGCGGCCGCAGCTCGGCGTGATTGTAGATCTCGCCGTTGAAGACGATGACGAAGCGGCCGTCGGCCGACTCCATCGGCTGGTGACCGTTCGTGGACAGATCGACGATGGCCAGTCGCCGATGCCCGAGCCGCACCAGTGCATCCGCCCACTGGCCCGAATCGTCCGGCCCGCGGCGCCACAGCCGCTGTATGCATTTGTCGAATGCAGCGGCGTCGGGCAGCCGACCGCCGCTGTGGAATACACCGACGATTCCGCACATGTCTTGCCGGAAGTGAGGAGTGAGACCGTTCCCTACTGTAGCAAGTGACTGTGACGTTTTTGCAACGAGAACTCGATGACCGCCCGGGCGATGCTCTCGGCCGCCGCCTCGATGGACCAGCGGGCACCGTGCCGTTGGGCGGCCTCGCCCATGCGCCGCAGCTCACGCGGATCGCGCATCAGTGCACTTTGCAGGGCCGCAGCGAGCTGTTGCCGGTTGCCGGACTGGAACAGCCAGCCGTTCTGCCCCGGAACCACCAGGTCGCGGGCGCCACCGGCCTTGCTGCTGACCATCACGGCACGGCCGCTGGCCATGGCCTCGTTGATCGCGAGCCCCCAGGTCTCACCAGGCCCGCGGGACGTGAGGGCGAACACCTCGGCCAGCCGGTAGACGGCGGGCATGGCCTGCTGGTTCTGGAAGGGCAGGAAGTGGATGTTCGTGCGTGCCCCCGCACAGGCCCGCATCGATTCCTCAAGGGGCCCGTTGCCGACGAAGATCAGGTGACCCGGTGCGCCGCACTCCAGATACGCCTGCAGCAGCAGCAGTGGATCCTTCTTGCGCAGGAACTTGCCGGCGAACAGCACCGCGCGCGCATCAGGCCCGATTCCCAGTTCGGCGCGCCAGCTCGCGGCGCGGGCCTGGTGGCGGCCATGCGGGTCGGAGAATCTGCCGGTGTCGATCGCATGCGGCGCCACGACGATGCGCTGCTCGGGCACGCCGCACCAGCGGAAGTAATCCTGGTTGTTGGATCCCACCGCGAGTGCTACGTCGATGTGCCGGTAGACCCAGCGCAGGAGTACGCGCCGCGCCGCGCTCCGGCACACTCCCTTGGCGTCCAGCAAGGTCGAATCGCCGCGGAAGAACACGGGCAGGCGTCCCTTGAAGTAGCGCATTGCCTGCAGATGGGAGGCGAGATTCCAGCCGAACACCAGCACCGCGTCCGCGTTCCAGCGCTTGATCGCATGGATCAGTCCGGGATTGCGCACGCCGAAGAACCGCTCGGTGCCGGGCCTAGGTGCGATGTTGGGTACGAATTCGTACTCATATCCCTCGAGCAGCGGGACGTCCCAGCGCACTTCGCGCCCGAAGCCGGGATCGTGGACCGCGCCGCTGACGGACTGCGACCAGGTGAAGAACACCCGTGGCTGGATCCAGCGCGAGCGCTCCAGCTCGCTGAACAAGGGAGCGTAGTACTGGATCGGATGCGTGGAGATGATCGCGAGACGCAGGCGCTTCATTCACAGGATC
The DNA here is from genome assembly GCA_035542375.1 of Steroidobacteraceae bacterium. Taxonomy (GTDB): domain Bacteria; phylum Pseudomonadota; class Gammaproteobacteria; order Steroidobacterales; family Steroidobacteraceae; genus 13-2-20CM-66-19. Next base: position 5,058 of record DATKLO010000171.1, read on the forward strand.
CCGCAGGACAAACTGACCCAGGCGGCAGGCCGCGGGGTCCACGCGTGGGGCACGACTGTAGCCGCTGCGTGTGACGTTTCTGCAACGATCCACGGCTGTCCCTCATCCGGCCGCCGATTGTCAGAAATCTGTAGTACGGGCACCGGATCATGCGGGGTTGACCCGTTCACCCGACAATCCTCCCGACTGATGAGTCCGCGACGCCTGACTCCCGCATCTTGCAGACCACGGTCAATCCGACTGGGCCGCTACGCCCCCATTGCATTGGCAGTGGCGACTGTTTGGGGCGGCGGTGCAGCCGGTGCCAGGGCGCCCACCCTGTTTCATACCGAGGGGTACCAGACACCAGTCCATGCGGCACCCGATGACCTCCTCTACCTCCCCGGAGACGGTTTCAGTGTGACGGACCGCGTGGTCTATCGGGCGGTTCTTCGTTATGCAGGAGAGCGCAGGGCGAACGGGGACCGGACAGATGCGCGTCCGGCAGATCCGCGTACAGCGGATGCCCATCCGGACCACGTTCCGTCCGAATCCGATTCCCGGCTTGGAACGGCCAGCGTCGTGTCGCTTGGCGCAGGCGGGCTGGCATCATCGCCGGCGGAGGATCGAGGGGCCGGGCAGGCTTTGATCGTGAGATTTCCGCAGGCGTTGAACCCGGACCTCGTCTACCGGTTGTGGGTGGTCACCGCCTCGGGCGAGTGGAGTCAGCCGATCCTCCTGAACGACCCGCGCCCGTTGTGGATATCACCCGGCTACATCTTTTCCACCCGCGATCCCTCCGGACTGCACCGCCGGTTGCGGGTAGTTGGCCGAAACCTGGCTTCGCACACAGGCATTTCGCTCATCCACCTGCAGGGTCCCGCCGACTACCTGTTGACCGTTCAGCGGGACGCGGCGGATCCGGGTCTGGATGCCTATGTTGCGGAAGCCGCCCTACCCGATTCCATGAAGCCAGGTCTGTACACCGTCGGCGTGGGCTGCAATGGCTGTACCTGGACGACCGTGGCGCAGCAGCGCTTCGAGGTTCGACCCGACCCGCCGGAACCGGTCGAGCTGAACGTGAGTGAGACCCGATTCGGATCCTGTCGCTCAGACGGTGTCGTGGACGACTGCCTGGAGCGGGCGCTGGCCGCCGCCCGACAGTCGGGGAGCGCCGTGATCGTCTTTCCCGCCGGCAAATGGCGGGTGTCACATGCGAGCGGACAGCCGGCCGGAACCGGAGGATTCATTCTGCCTCCGGGGGTCGGGCTGCGCGGTGCAGGCTCCGGCGCAACCACGCTCCTGTGGCTGTCGCGCCAGGAGGGCAAAGCCAACACGGCACTGCTGATCCTGACCGGACACAACTCCATCAGCGACATGACCTTCGCCGACACGGAACGATTCGCCTCGCCCGCCGAGTCGCGGCCGGTGATTCAACTCGGCGCCGGCACCACGGGTCCGCGCGGTACGGCGACGCCTCACGTCAGAACAGCTGGCGAGGATGTCGGCGGCGGTGGCCACGACACCGTAGGCACGATCGACGACATCCGCATCACCGACAACCGCTTCATTCCCGTGGGAGGCGCGATCGTGGACAGCGGGCGGCCACTCGCGCACCTGCTGATCCTGCGCAACGAATTCGGCGCCTACGACAATGCGCTGTACCTGGCGCATGTCCCGCGACTCTCGGACTCCGTCATCCGCCGCAACCGCTTCCTGCCGGGCAGCTACCTGGACGTCAGCGCTCATCAGGGCAGCATCGCCAGCCAGATCGGCTCCTCACTACGAGTGGATTTCAGTTCGAATGAGGCCGACGGCGCATCCAGCGCCGCCCTGCAGTCACCCGAGGATCCGCACGGCTTCCGGGCCGCCTTCTTCTGGAACATGGAGGGCAATCACGAGTTCGCTCTGGTCGCCGACAATCACATCCAGTGCTCCGGTGACAAGGCCGGCGACGGGGAGGCCCTGGCGTTCGATGGCAACGGCAACACCTCGGGATTCGAGCGCGCCGAGCCCATTTCCGGCGCAGGCGCAGACTGGATCACCGTCCATGCCACCCTGAATCCCGGCCAGCATGGCCATCCCGTCGCGAGCGATTACTACACGGGCCATTGGTTGTTTCTCGTCTCCGGCCGCGGCGCAGGCCAGTCACGGCGGATCGCCGGTTATGCGGCGGATGGAGACGCCGGGACTGCGAGCGCCCCTGTGGGTGCCTCCACGTCCCTCAAGATCCGAGTCTCGCCGGCATGGGACGTCGTGCCGGCGGCAGGCGCACGGATCATCGTGGAGCGCCAGTACTGGCAGCTTTACGTGGTCGCCAACCGGATCGCGCACGGCAGTCCGCCCTGCGGCAAGACCAACCTGAACAGTCCGAAAGGCGGGGAGATCGTGATCTGGGCTCCCTCGGCGGACTCGGTCATTGCCGGCAACCGGCAGAAGGATGGGGACGGGATCGGATTTCTGCAGTCGTACAGCGCGCGCGCTGCCTCCTGCGCCGGGTGCGACAGCTCGGCGTCCATCCAGAGCGCGCTGGAGATCCGCGAGAATCGCATCGAGGGCGAGTACGACTGGTCCTCCGATTGCAGCCGTTCGGGAATCAGCGGCGAGTTCTCCGCATCGCCCACACCCGATTCCCCACCGCCGGTATTGAGCTACGGCGTGACGATCGACCACAACCAGATCACGCGCGCCGACGGCATCCGTGGCGGTGCCATCGGCTTCGCGCTGACCTGGCATCCCGGACCGCCACCCGGCGACTGGCCACTCGTCGTGAGCCCGTTGATATCGCATAACAGACTGCGTGACCTGGATGGTGAAGCGCCGCGACCCACGTGCCACTTCGGACAGAAGACTCGCACCGGTATCCGCATTGAGGGGCAGAGCAACGTCCGCGGGGCTGTCCTGTACGCCAACGAGTGCACGCGGGTCGCGCAGGGACTGGATGAATCCGGTCAGGGAACCGTGCACCTTTGCGAACGGAGTAGCGGTTCGAGCTGCGAATGTCAGGCCGGCACGGCGCTCCATGCCAGCGACCCACCTCGGGGTAGCGCCACGGCTCAGGGCAGCCGGTAGATGACCAGGGGTTGCTGGGTCGAGTACTGCGAATGACGGAACGTCCAGCCTATGAAGGGGGCCGCTGCTGTGAATACGGGCTCCGCCGCCGCTTCGGGGCGGTCGCCTGTGATGATGTAGCGGGCCCCCTGCTCCCGGGCCCATTGCAGGGTGCGGGTGGGGCTGCCCATGTAAGGGATCACGGTTCGGTCGGTGATCCCGCCGATGTCGACCAGGGGGTGCTGGCTCTCGAACGCGATCTGGCCGATGGCAAACACCGCGACGCGATCCTGCGGCGGAAGACTCTCCCTCATATAACTCGCTACCCGCGTGATGAGCCTTACGTATTCCACCTTGTTGCTGACATGTGGCACGACTATCAAGGCAATGACGATAGCGCCGGCCGCCGCCATGGAGCCTGCTGCCGCGATCAGTGCGCGCCGACCGTTGCGTTGTTCCGCGAGCCACAGAAGCGCGATGCTCATGCTCGGCATCGACAGGAGTATGTAGCGCGTCTGCACGACGGTGTGATTCAGCAGATAGAAGGCGACGCACGCCAGCGGCCAAAGGAGCAGCACGGCCATCGCGAGAGGAATTCGCCGGCGCAGCAATCCGGGTATTGCCAGCGCCAACAGCGCAAGGGTCAGAGGAAATCCCACGCCATAGACCGTCGCCATGCGGGGTATGAGCTCCCGCAAGCCGCCACCCCGCTTGGCCAGATTCGTATTGGGGACAATCGCTCCGAACGTGTCGAGCGCATACACCGACCAGATCATCAGGGGCGCAGCCATGAGCACCGCGAATACCGCGCAAGCGGCGATCCTTTGTGGCGTTGGCCGGGCGCTCAGATGCTGCCACAGTCGCCAGAGCAATATCGGCGCCACGATCGCATCCAGCAGAAGGAACTCAGGCCGCAGCAATGGGGCGAGTGCCACCAGGCTCGCCCCGGCGAGCAGGCGTTTCACGCTGGGAATACCCAGGACGCCCAGCACGACGATCCAGAAGCTGACGCCCAGCGCAGCAATGGTTTCCATTCCGGAAAACGACCAGTGCACGAAGTAGGGATTCAACAGCGTGACGAGCACGGCGAGAATGGCCAGGTGGCGCGAGAGGAGCTCCTGCCCCAGCTTCCACGCTCCGGATACGGCGAGGCAGACACCCGCGGCGCAGGCGAGCTTCGCGCTGGCAATCCACCCCAGACCCAGGCCGTGGATCGCAATCAGGATGAACACCCACAGCGGCGCGGTGTCGCCGTACACCACATGCCCGTTGAACGAGAAGCCTCTGCCCTCGGCCACGCTGCGCGCGAATTCGAGATGGATGTAGGCATCGTCCTCGATGTAGCCGTAGCTGAAGACGAACCACACGGCGACGGCTACGAGGACGAGGCCAACGACCAGCATGCTGAGCCACTGGCCGGTCCGCGCGGTCGCCAGGCCGATTTCATTCGTGGATGCGGTGCTCATGCCATTCATGCGATGTCGCCTGCCGGTGCGCGCAACTTCCCGGCGCCGCACATGTCTCTGGTATGAATCCGTTGCAGATGTTGCTGGGAATCATCCGCCACCCACTCAATCGGGGTCGGCCGCTGTCGGCACTCGCACGCTTCGCGCGCTGGCAGATCGGCTCACGTCTGCTTGGCGGCCCAGTGGCCGTGCCGTTCGCAGGCAACACACGCCTGCTGGTGGCGCGCGGCATGACCGGCGCCACGGGCAACATATACTGCGGGTTGCATGAATTCGAAGACATGGCGTTTGTGTTACACGCGCTGCGGGGCGACGACCTGTTCGTCGACGTCGGCGCCAACATCGGCTCTTACACGGTTCTTGCCGCCGGTGCCGTCGGCTGCCGTTGTGTATCCATCGAACCAGTTCCGGTGACCTACCGCCGCCTGCAGGACAATCTGGCGCTGAACTCGGTGCTCGACCGTGTCGATGCGCGCAATCTTGCTGTGGGCAGCTGCGCGGGCACGGTACGGTTCACGGCCGACCTGGACACCGTGAACCACGCACTCGCCGCTGGCGAAGCCGCGGACTCGCAGATAACGGTTCCCGTGGATACGCTGGACGCCGTGATGGCGGGCCGCCTGCCCGCGGTCATCAAGATCGACGTCGAGGGCTTTGAGACCGCCGTGATCGAAGGCGCCTCCGCCACTTTGGGCTCGCCCTCGTTGCGGGCGGTACTCCTGGAACTCAACGGAAGTGGCGATCGCTACGGGTACAGCGACTTCTCCATCCATGAGCGCATGCGGTCCCTGGGCTTTGCGGCCATGCACTACGATCCGTCGCACCGTCGGCTGTCCGAGATCGGCAATCCGGCCTCCGCGGGGAATACACTGTACGTGCGCAACGCGCCGGACCTGCAGCTCCGGCTGACTCAGGCACCGAGATTCCCGGTGCTGGACACATCGATCTGATGACATGGCGGGTCCGGGTGCGCTCAGCGCATCAGGTTGGGAAAGCGGGGCGGCGAATCAGCGTTGGCCGTGCGCCGGCCGAAGGCCGGTTCGGATGGATGGCGTGAGGGTTTCGACGGTTCGCGTGAGGGTTCACGGGACGGTCCGCCGTCCATGGCCGGCCGGGGCCTGGCGAATACCACGTGAAGCAGGGCGATCGCACCGAGCGAGCGCAGCCACACGATGTAGGCGATGGCGATGCTGCCCTCGAATCCAAGGCAGACGTATTTGACCGTGGCGAGCAGCACCATCAGTCGGGTCACGGACTGGGCCTCCGCCATGTTGCATTTCGCGGCGATGCAGCCGAGCAGGGTACCGATGAAGGTCATGCCCAGCAGGATGCCGGGCCAGCCGAAGTTCCAGTACAGCTCGCCCAGGTGCGATGGCGAAATGTAGGTATCCGGGTCACCCGCGCGGAAGAATTCCTTGTTGAAGAGCTGCCCGACGGCCACGTCCGGCTTGTCGGGCCAGATCAGGCGGGGGATGAAGGCCACGAGCAGGCCGACCAGCGTGTCGCCTTCGCGGAACGGCGTATCGATGCCCGTGTGCTCGAAGGCCAGCTCCACATTGCCCTTGAGCGAGGCCCGCTCGAAGAACGTCTGCGACCGCTCGTCCCCGGGCCGCTCCGTGACCTTCTCGCGGTTCGCCAGCACCACCTCGAGAACCTTGTCGAGGCTCATCAGCGCCTGGATGTGGTTCAGCCCGCGGGCGCCCGATACATCGGCCCGATAGGCCTGGAAGAGCGGAAAGGAGAACAGCAGCATCAGGGCGCCGCCGAGCATCCATCCCTTGGGCAGGCGGTTGTCCACCAGCAGCCGGGCCAGGATGACCAGAATGCCGGCGAGCATGGCGACGGCCTTGATGTCCGAGACGAAGCCCACGGCAATCTGCGCGACCACCACGATCAGGATGAGCACCAGCCACGGCATACTGCGGTAGCGCGCATAACCGTAGGCCAGAATGACCAGCCCCATGGGTTCGATCATCTGGCCCAGCATCACGACAAACGTGAGTGCCGGGCCCAATGCCGCAAGTCCGCGCGCCGTCGCGATGTTGGTTTTCTCGGGGACGACGAAAACCTGGAAATAGGCAATGGCGGCCAGTCCGGTCAGCCACACCAGCATGCCGACGGTGAAGACGGTCGCTGGCCGCCAGTCATGAACGATCCTCGCCGGGGAAACCGGGCGGATCAGCGCCAGTCCGATCCGGTACCCGAGCAGCGCAGCCGCCGCGCCGCACAGGATGCCGAACTCCGCCTCACTGAGGAAGCTGTCGCCGTGGCCCGCTGCGGCCGGACCGCCGAGTACGAGCGCCGTGGCATCCAGTGCGCCGAAGAACACGAAATACATCGCGGTGAAGATGCCCAGCAGCGCGAACCGGCCATTCAGCCGGTCCAGCATCACGACGGGCGATGTGCAGAGCGCGAACAGCGCGATGAGGTAAATCAGCGTACCGGTCGAGCCGCCTCGGGACATCGAAGCGACGACGGCTGTCAGCAGGAATGCGCCGTTGAGCGCAAGGTAGATCATGACCCGCTGTTGCAGCGTGGCGGCCGCGGATTGACTCGTGACCGTGGACTGCCCAGTGGCCGCGGACTGTTCCGCGGAGGTGGATCGCGGTGCGGGCCGCCTGGCGCCATGAATTGGTGGCTCTGACATGGGGTCTCCGCTTCCGCCGTCAGGCCCGGCTGGCCAACGGGTGATCCAGGCCAGCAGACTCGGGTCGGACGTTCACCTCGCGAAGCGTGCGCCGGGCCAGCACCACTGCAACCAGACACTGCACCGTGAAATACACCGGTACCGCCATGGCCGCACCCTTCAGGCCAGCGAGCAGGACTCCCGCCGGCGTCGCCACCACGGTGGCCACCACGGCCCAGAGCTGGGTCACCAGAACGCGGTGCGTCCGGGCGTAGGCGTAGGAGACTCTTTCAAACACGTAGGACACCGAACGGATCGCGTATCCGAGACCGATCCACGGCATCAGTCCCGAAGCCTGTCGATACGCTGCACCCACGCAAACGGCTGCGACCTCGCGATGACCGACGGCGAGCACCAGCACACCCAGCCCGCATACCGCACTGACCGCGGTCACCCACGCCCGCAGGATGAAGTTCGCCCGCGCCTGGTTGCCGGCGGCGACGGCGGTCTGGTGAATGGGTCGCAGCGCCAGCTCGACAGTCCCGCCGACCATCATGAAGGGCGCGCTCGCCAGTCCATAGACCGCTGCATACAGACCGGCATCAGCCACACTCAACACACCGGCAATGACGTATCGATCGCCCAGGTTGCTCGCCCAACCGATCACACCCAGCGGGATCAGGGGCAGCGCGTAACTCCACATCCGAGCGTCGAGCGGATTCGGCAGATCGGCAGAGTTACCGTACGGTGCGCCGGTCGCTGGCGTGCGGGTAGCATTCGCCGTTGCGGGCCACAGTCCAATACTGAACGCCAGAAGCAGCGTGACGGAAACGATCACGTACGCGGCGAGCACGGCGGTGACGGAGGGCCCCACCGCGAATACTGCCGCCGCTCCCGCCAGCGGCCGACCCCACGCATCCAGGAAAGTCCACGCCACATAGCGTAGATGGCGGCGCGCGGCATTCAGCAGGCTCAAGTTCGCCGCGCGCCAGCAATCCGCCGCCAGCAGTGCCGTGGCCAGCGCGGTCAGCGTGAGCGTGCCCCCGCCCCACTCCATGTATATGAGGGCGGCAAGCAGGCCACCGGCCAGGATCCAGGGCGCCATGCGGATCGTGCAGCGCAGCAATGACTGCAGGATCAGCCGCGGCGAGCCATCGGTCGCCACGGATGGATAGAAATGGATGGCGGCCTGCGTGAGGGGCGTGGACACGAGACTGATCGCCAGTACGGACACCCCCATGATCAGCGACAGCGCGCCATAGCCGCTCGGAGGGAGGAACTGAGTCAGGACTCGGACACCCACCAGAGTGCCCAACGCGGTCACTGAAGTGCCCAGCGCCAATCCCACCGCTTCCCTGAGGGAGCGCTTCATGAGACCGCCTCGGCGGCTTCCTCGAGGACACGCTTCATTCGCCTGCCTCGGTAGCTTGTGGGTATGGGCCCCTCACGCGATCGCCCCGGCCGGAACACGTTGGGTAATCAACCGCCTGTAGCCCTCTTCCATCTGCACAGCGATACCGTCCCACGACAACCGACGAAGAACCGCCTGCTGTCCGCGGCGACCCAACTCCAGGCGCGCCGCCGGATCGCTGCGCAATCGTCCGATCGCTGCCGCCAGGGAGCGCGGCTCACACTGCGTCACGATCCCGGCGCATTCCTCCGCTACCAGGGAGGCGATGCCCACCTCGGGAGACACGATCACCGGACAGGCCATCGCCAGGGCTTCGGCCACGACATTGCCGAAATTCTCCGAATAGGACGGCAGTACGAAGAACTCGGCGGATTCGTAGAGCGCCCATTTGTGCTCGTCGCTGACCGCGCCGACGTAACTGACGCGCTCGTCCAACCCCAGGGACCGCTTCAGGTCCTCGAGGATCGGCCAATAGTGCTCGTCATCGTTGCCTGCGATCACGAGGTGCAAGTCAGGCACGTCGCGCCATGCACGCAGAAGACGATCCAGCCCCTTCTTCCAGCTGATGCGACTCAGAAACAGGGCATACGGCCGAGGCAACGAGGCAAACGGTGTGGCGGACAGGGGCAGGTGTTCCGACGGCCATTCGACGCCGTTGGGAACCTGCACGACCGGCGGAAGGGAGGCACCGAACAGGGCACGCAGTTCCTGCGCCTCGAGCTCCGCGGTGGCATGCAAACCGGCCGCCCGAGCAACGGTCAGCCGCTCGACCCAGGCGATCCACAGTTTCTTGATCCATGGATTACGACGCCGGATCATGTCTCGCACCAGCATCCCGCGTGGCGCAAGCACATAGGGGACGCCAGCCTCCGCTGCTGCGCGCGCCGCTGCGCGTGTTGGAAGCAGGAAGACGGAGTGCAGATGAACGACATCGAAGGACGAGACCGTTCTCGACACCTCCCTCTCCAGATCCGGCGCCCAGCACAGACGGCGCAATCGTGGCACGTTGAAGTACTTCACCTGCACTCCGTCAAGCTCAACCGCTCGATCGAGCGGCACGTCGAGATCCGTATCGCCGTCCATGTTGGTCGTGTAAACATGGACGTCGTGGCCGAGGCGCGCCAGGGCAGCGGCAAGGCCATGTACCGAGCGGATTGGCCCCCCGTATCGCACTGCCGGATAGTAGGTCGGCACGACATGAAGGATCCGCAGGCGCCCCGCCACGGTTGGATGCGAGCCAGAGACGCTCATGCGTGTGCGGTCCGGGGCTATCCGGCCGCCAGGGAGGGGGACGCCCCTTGCGCCCCGACACGCAACGGCAGCAGACCACCGGCCACACGGTCACGTACCACCAGCTCGACGAGCTCGGCGTCGATCTGTGGCCTTTGGTCGGAGTACCCGTAGACCAGCGCCGCGTCGCAGATGATGTTCACGAGGCGCGGAATGCCACCGGTACTGTCGTGCACCAGATCGACTGCGTCCTCAGCGAACAGATCCTCGGGTCCTTGCGCAACACCGACGCGGTGTCTGACATAGCGATGCGTCTCATCCCGCTGCAAGGGCTCGATGTGATGCTCGATCGCGATCCGTTGCGCGAACTGCCGCAGGCTCTGCAGACGCAGCATGTCCCGCAACTCGGGCTGACCGATCAGGATGGTCTGCAGGATCATGTCCTTGCCCGCATTCAGGTTGGACAGCACCCGCAGCTCTTCCAGTCCGTCAACACCGAGGTTCTGGGCCTCGTCGATGACCACGACGATGCGCTGGCCGTCATCGAATTCGCATTGGGCATGGCGGGCGAAGCGCCGGTACAGCTCGCTCGGTGACAGCTTGCCGGCCTCGAGCCCCAGTGCCTCCACGATCCAGGGCAACAGCGGGCCCATGCCGCCGTGAGTATCGGTCAGGAGTGCGATGGTGAATCGGCGGTCGAGTCGCTCGAGAAAGTGGCGTACGACAGTAGTCTTGCCGCAGCCGACTTCCCCGGTGATCAGCGCGAACCCGGATGCCTCGGAAAGCACGTACTCGAGCAGGGTAAGCGCGTGCCTGTGCCGCTTGGCCATGTAGAGGAAAGCGGGATCCGGTACGAGTGAGAACGGCTTCTCGCGCAATCTGTAGAACTGTTCGTACATGACATCAGTACGCTCGCCGCTCGGACTCCGACGACTGGTTGAGCACCGTACCGACGACGCGGGTATTGCCCAGCAGCTCCAGTACCCGGGCGACATCTTCCCGGCGCGTGCGCCGCTCGTTGACGACCAGGACCACGGCATCCAGTAACGGAGCCACCATCAGGGCGTCATCGCTCAGCAGCACCGGAGGCAGATCGATGATCAGCAGCCGGCCTGCATCGCGACTCTTGAGTTCGTTGATCAGCCGGCGCGTGCCCAGTCCGGCGAGGGTTTCGGAGCTGGAAGCAATCGGTGAGAGCGTGGGCAGCACCAGCAGACGCGGCACGTCCTCGATGGCGTAGCAGACCGTCCGGGTCGGATCGTCACCGGCGAACCAGGTCTCAAGTCCTCTTGCGACGGACAGCCCGAGAGTGTGGGCCACCGCCGGACGGCGCAGATCCAGGTCGATGAGCAGCACCGTCTGATTGGGTTCGGCGGCGAGACTCAGCGCCAGATTGATGGCGGTCAGGGTCTTGCCTTCGCCGTTGACGGCGCTGACCACGCCCAGCGTATTGAGGCCGTGGGCACGCGCCCGTTGCAGGACCTGCGTGCGCAGCATGCGATACGCATGCCCGGCGGGGTGAACATCCGCCGCGGTCACGATTCGGCGTTCACGCAGAGCGCTCCAGTCGAGCGTCACGCGTGAATTGAATTCAACGGCCGGCAGGGAGAATTCCCGGCTGATGGCCGCGCGCTCCACCCGCGGGTCCTCGCTAGCAGAAGCTCCACGTTGGGATTTGGCGAGGTCGAGCGCGCGCTGAATTCGTTCCATGGTCGGATAGCCTAGAAACCCATGCGGTGGGCAAACGAGAACCACAGGACATCGAGTGGGCGATAGAAGTAATGAGTCAGCGCCACGCCGACACACAATGCCGCCATGGCGCTGCCGATGGCGAGTTGCGTGCGCCGGCGACTCGCCCTGCGCTCGGCCGCGGTGTCGATATGCGGCACCAGCGCAAGTGGCGCGATCCCGGTCAGCTTGAGCAGATCGAGGCGACCGCGGACACTGGTGTCGGCATTCTCGAGCAGCCACAACAATCCGAAGGCGGCACCGAGAGTCAGCACGATGCCCATCATGGCGATCAACCAGCGATTCGGGCTGACCGGTTCCTCGGGTGGCAGTGGCGGATCGATGAGCGTGAAACGCTCGCCCTTGCGGTCCGCTTCGAGGTTCTGCGCGGTCTTGGCCTCGGCCTGCTTGGAGCGCAGCTCCTGGTACTTGATGCGTGTGTTCTCGTAGTCGCGTGCCAGCTCGCGATATTGCTGCTCGACTTGCGGTCCGAGGCTCACATCGCGCTGATACGAGTTGGACTGTGCCCGCAGCTTGTCGGCCTGGTCCTTCGCGGCCGCCAGATCGTTGATGGTGGCCGAGAGTTGCGCCTGGATCTGTACGTAGGCGGGATTGTCCGCATCGTGCGTCGGTGTCACAGGTAGCGCTGAGGAGACTGCCGGGGCGGCGGGGGCTTGTCGGATGGCGGCTTGAGGGGTGGCGGCGGTCTGGGCGGCGGCTGCTACCTGTGCCTCCAGTTCTGTGACCTCCCGCTCCAGGCGCACGCGGTCCGGATGATCAGGACCATAGCGCTCGGACGCCTGCGCCAGCTCGGCGCGGGCGCGCTCCAGATCCCGATTCAGGTCATTGTTCGTATCCGCGGCATCGGTCGGGTCCGCCGTCGCCGGCACGCCCGGGTCCTTCTCCAGGCCGGCCACTTGGCGCTCGAGGCTGGCGATGTCGGGATGGTCTGGAGTGTAGCGCGCCTTGGCCGCGGCCAGCTGCGACTTGAGCATCTTCAGCCGGTCGGCCGTGGAGAGAATGCGCTCGCCCGTATCGGAAAACACGGCCGAGTGGGGCTTGAGCTGCGCCAGCTGCGCCTCGAGAAACACCTTCTGCTGCTCGAGCGACGCCACGCGCGCCTCCTGCCCGCGCAGTTCCTCGTCGGTGCGGTCCAGCAGCTGCATGTTGAGCTGCGTGAGCTCGGGCAGCTGCTTGTAATGCTTGGCCTTGAAGTCCGCCAACTGCGCTTCCAGCTCGCCGATGCGGCGGTTGAGGCGATCGCCCTCGGCTTCGAGGAAAGTGGCCGCATCGCGCGCCAGCTGCGTCCGGTTGTTGAGATTCTCGTTGAGGTACAGGGTGGTCAGCTCGTTCGCCACGCGTGCCGCGAGATCCGGCGAGACACTCGTGTAGGACACCTCGAAGGCAATGGTGGCCGAGGTGGGGTGGCCACTGCGCGGATCGATGACATCGGCGCTGATCATCTTCAGGCCGATGTCCTTGCGCATGCGCCCGAGCAGGGCCTCGCGCGTGTCCTTGGCGCGCTGCACGGGATAGAGGTCGTAGCGCCGGATGATGTTCAGCAGTGTTTCCGTCGTCATGACGCGCTTGCTGATGACCTGGACGCGTTCATCGGCGTACGAGGTGACTGTCGATCGAACCAGCTCCTGCGGCATCTCCTGCTGCTCGATCAGGATGGTACCGGCCGACCGGAAATGCGGCGGCAGCAGAACAGCCAGCAACGCAGTGGCGAGCAACCCGACGGCAAGCGTCCCGATGAGCCAGCCGCGCCGATGCTTCAGGGCGGCCAGGTACTCCGGAAGGCGCGACTGGGGCTCTGCGACGGCGTTCATCGTTACCACGACCGCTGTCGCGGCAGAGGCGCCCAGATCAGCGTCACGGCGGTGCGCCACTGATGCACGGTCTGGTCGGCCAGCCCGGGCTGTTGGGAGCGTACGGCGGCCACCTGGCCGCTGAGACTCCAGGTGGGTGTCAGGCGCCAGCTCAGATTGGCCGTGACGCTGTCGTAGCTGCGGCGATCGATTCCCAGCAGTACGGCCAGCTCGTTGTTCCTGATCCGCGTCACAGCGATCGAGGCATCCAGGTTCGTCGTCAGTGAGTGCGAAGCGAGCGCGTTGAGCTGCTCCCGTTCGACCAGGAATCCCACCCCGTAAGGCACGAGACTGCGAGTGAAGCTGGCGGACAGGATGCCGCGCTCGAGATCGCGTGTCAGCGTGATGCTGGTATCGGTGCCGTGGCTGCTCGTACCCGCCAGCACGCGGGAGCTCTGTCCGATCGAACCGTCGAGATGAACCCGTTCGGTGAACGAATAGGTCAGTTGCGCCTGGACGCCGTACTCGTGGCTGGAGTTGCCCGGACTGTCGCTCTCCAGCTTGCTGCCGAAGAGACTGACCGTCACGCTGCCGCGTTCGGAGAAATTGAAGCGCTCGCCGAGGGAACCGGATGGATACCGGTATCCCGGCAACAGCGACTCGTTCTGCCCGTGGTACTTGACGTCGTCCAAGGCGATCTGCGTGATGAGCTGCCGACGCTCGGTCTGGGTCCAGGTCCAGCTGGCGCTGCCATGCGCGAGACGGCGATGAGTGTTGCCGTTGACGATGCCGGTCTCCTGCAATTCGGTCAGGAGCGTGCTCTGGTCCCACACCGAGGCAGTGACATTCAGGGTCGTACGCTCCTGCAGCCAGTCAAACCCGGCATACAGGCTGCGGTCATCGCCATTGCCCAGCGAACCATCGCTGAATCGCCGAAATGAATATCGCGGCTCGATATAGATGTCACCGTCTTCGACCGCCCGACGGAAACTCAGGTCCGCCGTCACGACGGCCGACTCACTTCCGGACTGGTCGAGTTCCAGCCGGCGATTACTGTCGTAGTCCACGGAGGAGGAGAACAGCGGGGTCAGAGTCCATTGCGCTCCCCATGCCGGTGCAGCGTGGCCCAGCAGGCAGCCACAGCTCACTGCGGCGGGATAGGCGAACTCTTTCATGCGCCGCAAGCCTTGCCCGAGCAGACCCATCGTTCACGGAACGACCACGGTGTCGCCGCTCTGCAGCTCGATGTTCTGGGACAGGTCCCGGCCACGCGCGACATCCGAATAGTGAAAAGGAAAGGCCTGCTGCTGACCATTCTGACGCCGCAGGATGACGATATCGTTGAGCGCGGCGAAGGGCGTCGTTCCACCGGCGAGGCTGAGTGCCTGCATGACATCGACGGAGCGGGCGATCGGAAACTCGCCCGCCTTATTGACCTTGCCGAGCACGTAGATGCGGTTGCCGCCGATGGACTTCAAAGCGACGGTCACCACTGGCATGGGGACATAACGCTTGAGCCGTTCGGCCAGGATGGAACGGACGTCTTCGACCGTCTTGCCGGTGGTGTCGATCTCGCCGGCGAGTGGGAAATTGAGCCCGCCATCGGGACGGATCAGCATTTCATGCTGCAGATCCTGTTCCTTCCACACCGAGATATCGATGACATCACCGGGTTGCAGACGGTAGCCGGGCTCCGCGACCGCAGTCGCCTCGTCCGCCAGCACCGAGCCCGTCAACAGCGCCAGCAACAGTGCGAGGATGATCCTGGGCAAGCCCATTTTAATTCTTTGCCTGAAATGAAGGGGGCGCGATGCCGCGCCCCGGTTGGACAATTGTCATACTAAGCGCCATACATGACGCTTTCGTTGCCGACCGCCGCGGGACGGCGGCCGGCGCTCCGGCCCACTATCAGCCGGCCGTGCTCGCGGGCCGCTCGAACCCGTCGTGCGGTCCCGGATTGCGCAATGTGCGGATCAGACCGAACAACACGAGCAGGCCCGTGAGAAGCATCCAGCTGCTGGCCGAAAGGGGTACGGCAGACGGCGTGAATGTCAGCATCAGTGAATACAGACCGAGGTCGAGCGAGCCGCCGGCGGTCGCCATGACATGGGCGAAGTAGGTCCCCGACCCGACCTGGAACGATTCCACTTCGCCGCTGCCGGCGGCGCCGGGTGCCGACCAGGAATCGAGCACGCTCGTCGCGGTGGTGGCGCTGAAGCTGAGCGCGCTGAGTGGCACCGGCCAGGCCAGATTGGACAGCTGCACGGTCACGGTGCCCGGCGAAGGTGCCTCGAACGAGAACGTGTCTGCCGTCGAGCCGCTCACGAGATTGGTCGTGGCCAGCAGCATCGTATCGGCCCAGGCCTGCGGCGCCAGCAGCAGTGCGAATACGCCCATGAGGCCGAGCAGGCCCGAACGCGCGGTAGTCAGGATCAGCGTTTTCATCCTCGTCCTCCTTCAAGTACCTCAGGTTGTTCGGACGCCACGGCGGCCAGCCGCGCCGCCTCCGGGCTCTCGGATTCGGCCGTGGGACGGTAGACATACTTGGCGTACAGGTACTGGCGCAGCGACTCGGAGAGTTCCGCGGAGCTCTGCCGACGGCGCTCGGTCCGGTCGAGTTCACTCAGCTTCAGTGCCGCGTACGGCTCCTGACTGCCGGTGAGCGCCAGCAGTGCGATGTCGTCGCGCTCGACGCGGCGGTCGCTCTCGACGCCGTTGTTGATGATGGACTCCAGCCTGGAGGCGTCGATCTCGAAGAAGCGCAGCAGCTCGGCGCCCGACTCGACGAACACGGGCACGAGATTGCGGCCGTGCACCTCCGGGTCATAGAGCGGCCCCAGTCGGGCCAGCATGTTCTTCACCGCGAAGCGGATGACGTCGGAGTCGCGCACGCCGAGCCGGCTGGCGAGCTTCTTCACCTTCCTGACGTCTGCAGCATTCATCCGAATCGATACGGCCTGTTTGCGACCTTCAACCACGGTTAGCCCACCCTCGTGTGCAGATTGTTGTGCGGCGTTACATAAGACAGTAGGTTCTCTGTGTTGCAAAGACTTGTCGCTTAGATGACGTTCGCGCCGCTTCTGTCGGCCCGACGCACGGCGATTCGCAGTGCGAGGCATTGCAGGCGTCAGCGAGGGGATTCCGCGAAACGTCACGAGGCGGAAATGGCCGGCATGTTAGATGCGATGCATGCATTGCCTTCTTCGGCGCACACGCGGGCCTCGCAGCCCGGCCTCGGGCACCCTGTGCCTGCTGGCGCTGAGCTCTTTCGCTCCGGGTGCCTTCGCGCTGATGGCGGGCGAGTCACCCGATTCGCCGGCCGCCAGAGTGGATCGGGATACGGCCAGCTCGCAGTACTCGGGCGTCGGATCGGTGGTCGTGAACGGCTCGGCTCTCTCGGGGGTCGTGATCGCAAGTCAGTACGTGCTCACCGCGGGGCACGACGTGAGCGGCGAACCGCTCACGGCGCTCCAGTTCGTCCTGAATCTCGGCGGCAGTGCCTGGACCACCGCCATCGAGTCCGTGACGATCTATCCGACGTTCAGCTTTCCGTACGACGACCTGGCGGTGCTGAAGCTGGTCAATCCGGTGCCGATCGGAGTGCCGGCCTATCCCATGTACTCGGGTCCGATCGCGACCGGACTCACGATCACTCTGGTGGGGTACGGAGGGTCGGGCAACGGCAATGTGGGAGTGACCCTCGGAGCTTCCTCCACGGTCAAGCGAGTGGGCGAAAATGCAGTCGATCAGCTCCCCACGAGCCTGGATACCAGCGGTCTGACGAGTCGCTTCTTCGTCTACGATTTCGACGGGCCCGGTGGAAATGGTGCGCTGGGAGGGCCGACACTGGGCAACTCGCTCGAGACGGTCGTCGCGGTCGGCGACTCAGGCAGTCCGGCTTTCGTCCACAACGGCAATTCGCTGCAGCTCTTCGGCATCAATACCTTCGTGAGCTCACCCGTCTCGGGCCAGGCCGTGAACTACGAATTCGGCACGCTGGGCGGCGGTATCGTCGCAGCCGATCCGCGCTTCGCCTCCTGGCTCAAGACCGCGACCAACGGCACCCTCGGCGTCAGCTCCTCGGGCGATGTCCCGTTGCCGCTGTGGTCACAGGGACTGCTGGCAATGGGTCTGGTGTGGCTGGTGGCGCGGCGCCCGCGCGCTCTGCGGAGCTGAGGCCGCCAGCACGATCCCCAGCACGGCCGCCAGGACCATCTGACCGCCCCCCAGCAACAGATCCCGCCAGATCAGCAACGCGCTGACATGAGCGGGATCGGCGACCTGGTAGATGAATCCCCAGATGCCCGCCAGCAACACCAGGGGCACGGTCAGGCCAGTCAGCAGCGCCAGCGCGACGGGCAACAGCAGGACCCGCCACGCCAGGCCGGACACGGATCTCAACGGCCACGCGAGCGCGGTCGCCGCGAGAAGCACGGCTGGCAGGATGCCATTGTCGAGCAGCGTTGAGCTCACCGCCCTGCCACGCGAATCGGGCTCGAAGGTTCTGCCCCGCAGTGTCAGTGGCTTGTCGAGGGCCACTTCGAGCCGGATCACCGGATCACCGCCCTCCCGGGCCAGTGACAGGTCGGTCACGCGCAGCGTGGCATCCAGGAAGCCGATCTCGGTCCCGATGAGCGGCAGCAGACAGCTTCCCGCCTGGCTCTCCAGACTGGCAGCCAGCAGTCCCAGGGCCACGCTCAACAGGGCGAAGCGCAACACGAAGCTGCCGAAAGGCCGCGCGCCGCCGCGCGCCCCAACCCGAGTCCGGCTCACACGTCCTCTCCGGATGTTCGGCAGTTTTCCCAGCGCAGCAAAAGCACGAAGAAACCCAGCAGGCACAGGACCAGCGCCAGCGGGGTCACCAGACCGTGCAATCGGCCGAAGAGCAGCGGGTCGTCGCGGTAACTGTAGAACAGCGCGAGCAGGCGCAGCTGGTTGAGGACGAATACCAGCGCGGTGGCCACGACCGTGCCGACCAGGCGAGCGCGCAGGCTGAATCGGCACACCCACAGTGCGGCGAGCACGGGAAAGAGCAGCTCGGTCCCCTCGCAGCCGCTGCGAATGGTGATTCCGCCGCCCGCGGCTGCGATGCTGGCAGCGCTGGCACGGGCCACGACGCGCGGAGTGAGCAGATTGATCAGCAGGACGCTGGTCTTGACGGTCATCCCATCGATGATCCAGCGCTCCAGTGCGGTACCTCGCGCGACTTGCCAGCCGCACTGCAATAGCACCCACAGCAGCAGGAACACGACCGCCATCCGCCAGTCTGGGCGCGCGCCGGACCCGCGGAGAGCGGCGCCTTGCATGTTGTCAGGGAGCGTGCGGGGCCGATGAGGGCGCGGCGGACGTCTTGATCTGCTGACTGTCGAACTTCTCCCGGTATTCCTGTACCACGTTCTGCACGCCGACCTCGCCGATTCCCAGCACGGGTTCCTTCTGCGACAGGGCGGCCCATACGCCCTTCTTCTGGTAGCGCTGCACCAGATCCTGGGAGTACTCGTAGAGCTTGAGATTCTTCGCCTCGCAGCTCGAAGTGGCCGCGCGGCTGCTGGCCAGGTCCTGCTGGGTCTCCTTGAGCTGCGCCTCGCGTGCTGCCAGCTGAGTGGCCGTCTCCTGCTGGCGGGCGCCGAGAGCGGCAAGCTGGCGATGCGCTTCGTCGAGCTGGCGCGTCAGGTCGGCCTGGGTGGTGGCGGCCGCCTGCGACTGGGTGCGCAGCGCGGCCTGGGCGGATTTCGAGGCGTTGCGCGCGGCCTCGATCTGATCCTGGGCGTCCTTCAGCTTGCGTTCGGCTTCGGCCTTGCGTTGCTCCAGATCCGAATTGTCCGCCTGACTCTGCCGGAGTGCCTCCTGGGCCCGACGCAGCATCTCGCGTTCGCGCGAGTTCTTTGCGTCCGTGTCCGCGGTCGCACCCGTCGGGACCATACAGGACAGCACGACCATCAATGTCAGCCCCGCGGTCATCCAGTTCTGTCTGCGCATGGGTGTGCCTCCTCAGAATGTCGCGATCACATCGAGCTGCAGGACATCGATCGCCAGCGGCAATCCGTCGATCTGCTTGGCGCTGAACCAACGCACCTGCAGGATGCTGTTGGGCTCGAAGGCATAGCGCCCGCCCAGGTAGTAGCCCGTTGCGTTCGTGCCGCCGAGGTGGAAATCGGCGTCCGTGAAGGCATCCACGACCGCGTCGCTCTGCACCCGGCGGTAACCGATGTAGGCCTGCCAGGCATGCCGGCGGGCAAACGAGGTATCACCGAAGGTCAGCCGCTCCTGGGTGCCGGTGGTCAGCGGACGCAGATCGAGTCCCGTGCGCGCCAGGATCTCACCGTGGTTGAAGCCGATGTTGCGGACCCAATCCGCATCCAGAACCAGATGCTTGGTGCCGAAAGTGGTGAGATCGAACGAAACGGACGCGTTGGCCTCGCGGAATTTCGAGGCCAGTCCGATGAGGTAGTTCTGCGTGCCCTGTACGGTGTTGAGCAAGGCGTCGATGTCGAACACGCTGTTGCCCTTCTGGCGGAAGGGCGCCGCGGTCGAGTTGTATTGGATGGAGACGAGGGTGGGATTGGGAATGCCCTCGAGGTGCCGATAGTCGTACAGAGCCCCGGCTACCTTCAGGGAGGCGGCTTCGGTCATCTGCCACTGCAGGCCGGACTGATAGCCGTAAAGCCACTTGCTGCGCGCGCTGTTGAGCGGCGTGGGCTCGATGTCCTGGATGGGAAACGCCCCAGCCACCGCGAACGGCCGGAACGAACCGAAGGTCGGCGTCACACCGACAATCACGCCCTGCAGGCTCAAGTCGTCGCCCCACACCAGGGTCGTCGGCGACAGGAATGGATTGCCGAGACGCCCGCCCGTGGCGTAAAGCCAGCTCGTCGGCCGATAGGTAATGTAAGCGCGGTCGAATCCGACCGTGGCGCGGGTGTTGTAGTTGCCGAGATTTTCGTTCTCGGTGCTGGGGTCGCCACCCTGACCCGTGCTGCCGGTCGTCAGCCGGATGCCGGCGGTGACCGAATCGGAGACACGGGCCTCTGCGCCGAAGCGGACCCGAAGTCGCAGCCGGTTGCGCGGATCGGACGTGTTGTTGATGTTGTAGGCGCCGAATTCCGGCAGCTGCAGCTGCTGCGGCAGCGCGTTGGGCACATTGTCGGTCGGGAAGCGGTCGGCCTGACCGCGCAGGCGGATGTCACCCGCGAACGAGATGCGGCCCAACCACTGTGGCAAGGCGCCCGGCTCACCCCAACGTTCCTCCTTGGCCTGCGCGAGTACCTCCTGCTTGACCTCATCGCGGATCTGCTGCTTCACTGACTCAGGGACATAGGGCACACGCACGACGGGCGGAGCGGCCGAGCCGCCCTGTGCGGCAGCTCCGGCAGCGGCGCTGGCCGCGGCACCGGCGGCAGGCGTAGCACCTGCGGCTCTCGGGGCACCAGCGGCTGCCTGCGCGCCGGCGCCCGGCGGTGCACCCGCAACCGTTCCCGCAGGCGCGGCATGCTGCTGGCCTGCCTGCTCGGCCTTGCGGATCAGCTCGTCCGCCTTCTCTCGAGTGAGCACACCCTGCTGCACGAGCAGATTGACCAGCGCGATGGTGGTGTCGCGCAGGCTGCGCAATTCGTCCGCTTCGTCCGCCAGCGCCGGTGTTCCGGCTGCCGTGGCCATCAGCGCACACACGATCCATTGGCACCATCGATTCTTCATTGGCAAACCCATCTTGATGTTCTGAATGTCGGCTCAGGTCACGGGCGCGCGGTTGACGCGCCCGCAACTTGCGCCCTGTCATCGTTGGCCGCAGTCGCGAGGAATCAGCGCTCGCTGATCTCCAGACCCATCGGCATCGGCATGTCCAGCGGAGGCCCCTCCGGAACGCGTGTGAGGTCGGCCATGGCCGTGCGCAACTGGCGCTCGGAATCCGGCGCGGCTCCCCTGATCTCGTATCGTTGTACGGCACCGTCGGTGCCCAGCCACAGGAGCACGCGGGCGTTGGCGATCTTCAGCTTGCGCCGGGTCAGTTCATCCTGAATGAGCTGCGCAACCCGCCCGACGTAGCCGGCGAAGCGCGCGCCATTGCCGATATCGCCACCGATGTAGTCGTTCTTGACCTCACCCGCCGCGAACGGGCTCGGGCCCTCACCCGCCTGGCCTTCCATCTTCAGCTGCTCGGGGGCGGGCGGAGTCTCCTGGCGCGGTTTTTCGATCTGCTGCTTGATTTCGTTGCGCGGTTCGACCTTCGGCTTCTCCGGAGGCGGCGGCGGCGGAGGTGGCGGGGTATCCGGCAACAAGGCGATCTTCGCTATCTGGTGCGCGCGCTTCGAGGGTCCGTGGCTGAGGTTCAGGCCTGCCCAGGCGACGAGCGCAACGAAGCTGGACATACCCACGAACGCCACCAGGCGCCGCGTCCAGATCTGGCTGCGGGAGCGCCCCTGTGATGCATCGACCAGACTGCTCATAAGCCGGATTTCCTGTGTTGACCTTCGGGTAGCACGCCGCGTCCCGTCAGGTACCGATGCGACTGGTCACGAGTCCCATGTTGACCCTGAGCCGGTTGCACAGATCGATGACGGAGATCACCTTCTCGTACTGCGCGGTCGGATCCCCCTTGATGGCCACGCTCATCTTCGGATCGCGGGCCTGAACGGCTTTCAGCTGTGACTCCAGTTCAGCGAGGCTGACGCCCACGCCGTTCAGCAGAATGGCGCCGGTTGACGTCACCTGGATGACTTTCAGCTCGTGCTGCTCGGTCGAGGGTTTGTTCGACGGCTTGGGCATCGAGATGTTCAGGCCCTGGATCGACGCGGTCGTCATCAGGATGAAGACCACGAGCAGCACGTACGCAAGATCCAACATTGGCGTCACGTTGATCGTGTCGTAGGGCTTGGCGTCGTTGTGAACTTGCATGAGGGGTTACCCGTTTGCGCGGTGCCGAACTGCCCACCTTCAGGGGGTGGCCCGCTTGGTGACCAGGCCGACTTCCGTGATGTCGAGCCCCTTGACCAGATCCAGCACCTCCATGACTTTCTGGTACTGCGCGGCTGCGTCGGCCTTGAGCACCACGGGAAGGTTGGGATTGGCCGCCTTGTATTGAGCCAGTGTCGCTCGCAGCTGATCGAGCGATACGGGGTAGGCGTCCAGGAAGATCGCGCCATCGCTGGTGATCGTGATGGCGCGCGTCTGTGGCTTGCCGAGGTTCTCGGCAGCCTGCGTGACCGGAGAATGCACGCGCACACCCTGCACGGCAGCCGTTGTCAGGATTATGAAGGTGACGAGCAGCACGTACGCCAGATCGAGCATCGGCGTGATGTTGATGTCGTCGTATAGCTCATTTCCCTCTTTGGTTTCAGCGGACATCGGTGGTCTCTCCCGGGCGTCTCACGGCGCGCGCTCAGCGCGCGCCATAGGCCTCGGCGACGCGGGTGACGAACTCGTCGACGAAGATCTGCATGTCCGAGGTGATGGTCTTGATGCGCGAAGCAAGATAGTTGTAACCAAACAGAGCGGGTATCGCGACGCTCAGTCCAGCGACTGTTGCGAGCAGAGCGGCCGCAATGCCCGGCGCGATTGCGTTCACGTTGACGTCGCCAGCCGCTGCGATGGATGCGAAGGTGATCATCACGCCGATGACGGTTCCCAGCAGTCCGAGGAACGGGCCACCGGAGATGGCGATGGTCAGCAGCACCATCTGCGCATTCAGCTTGTAAGCCTCGCGCACCGAATCCGCGTCCACCGCGGCTTTGACGGCATCGAGAGAGGCTCCCGACAATGTCTGCCCCTCCCGGCCCACATCGCGCTTGGTGAGCTCGATCAGGCCGGCGCGATACAGCCGATAGAGCGACGAGTCGTCGAAACCAGCGGCACCGGCACCGAGCTGCAGTACATCGCCGGTTTCGCGGAAGTGGGTGAGGAACCGCCGGTTGGCGGTTTCCGTCCGGTTCACGTACAGCGCCTTGCCGATCATCACGGCGACGGCGATCAGGAACATCACCGCCAGGATGGCGATGACGACCCACGCGTCGGGCGTGAGGCTCTTGAACAGAATGCCGAAGTAGCCGCCGCCGGAGTCCTGGCTGCCACTATCGGACGTTTCGGTGCGGGAGGCGAGCAGATGGGCATCGGCGCTCTGCGCGGCATAGGCGAGCTTGATCCATTCCGCGCTGCGTGCCGCGGTGGCGATCTCGATCTCATCGATCAGGCCCTGATAGCCCTCGCCGGCATGGATCTCCCCTTCCAGTGCCGGGACGCTGGCCAGATCCGCCTGGCCGGTCTGCGCACCATTGACGTAGAGGGTGGCCTTGCCACCACCCAATGCGACCACAACCTGGGACCACGTCGCCGGAGTGAGCTGTCCCCCGGGGACGTTGACGGCGCCGACGTCCGCGGATACGGCACCGTTGGCGAGCGAGAGCTTCACCGGCCCCATCGAGAACAGGGTGCCCGCTACGGCCTCGGGCTTGGCCCACAGACTGAGGGTGACAGTCCCGCCCGCCGGGACCTTGATCCGATCGCTGGCCGGCCAGATGGCCGCGGTTCCGGTGATGTGCGCGCTCGGACCGATGAGGCCGTTGACCTCCACTGCGACCGGGGCCGATGCCTTCACGGAGCCGCTCTGATCGGCAGCACTGCCGTCTTTCTCCGAGAAGTGGAAGACAGCCAGAGTGGCAGCATCGAACACCGCGGGGTCGGGTGCCTGCGCCGGAGCGTTCTCCGCTCCCGCGTACACGTAGAACGTGTTCTTGTCGCTACCCGGCGTGATGGCCGGAACCTGCACCCACAGAACGCCCAGTTCGTTCAACGTGTCGAAGCGTTCGATCCAGAATTTCAGCGGTGTCTTGTCATCGCCCGCGATCACGCGCAGGTCGCTGCCATCGGCCTTGGCGCTGAGGAAATCGAAATTCCCGGAGTGCAGCCGCACCGGTACGGTCATTCCGGTCGCTGCCTGCTGCGTGGGTACTCCGCCCGCAGTGGTGTTCAGCGTGATGGTGGTGCGTTGTTTCCAGTCCTTGTTCCACCAGGCCTGCGCGAGTCCGGGCAGCATCAGGAGCAACAGGGGAATCAGTCTGACGAGCTTCATAGGGATGCGTTCCAGGTGCGACCGCCGGGTGCGGACTTCGATCTCAGTGTGAGTAAGTGACCTTGAACAGGCCGCGGTAGCGGCCCGCCCGGGTCACCGCGCCATCGGTCAGGATGCGCGCTCCATCCAGCGCCACGTAGAACCCGCCTGTCTTGAAGCGCAGTCCGACACCGGCGCTCGACAGCGAGAAGTAATCCTCCTGCGCGGGCAATGGCTCGAGCACCCGCAGACGCGCTCCATCCACGAACAGGAACAGGTAGGACTGGTCGAAATGCCAGGAGCGCGTCTGGAACAGCTGCGGCGTACGCAGCTCGAGCGAGCCGTGCAGGGCCTCGTCGCCCAGGCGCTCCGCCTCGACATACCCACGGACACTGTCGGCGCCACCGGCGGCGAATTGTTCGTTGTTGATCAGGGGACCGCTGGCGATCTGGCCATCCACGCGCAGTACGGCGCTCCACTGGCCCGGCAGAACCTGCTCGCGCGTCACGCTGGGATGCAGATAGGCGTAGGAAGCACTGGCATGCGCGCGCTTGTTGGCGAACTCGCGCCAGTTGGTGCCCAGGCCCTGCACGAGGAATTCCAGAGTGACATCGAGAGTGGTGCTGCTGCGCGAGCCGCCGATCGCGGCCCGGCCCGCGCCCTGTGCGGGCGCGGGGCCCAGCCAGGTGCCGGTGTATTCCACAGTGAACGGTGGGTAGCTCACCGGCGACTGGATGTCGCTGGTCGCGCCCTCGAGCACCACCGTCTGCTTGAAATCCTTCCAGTCCACGCCCAGCGTCAGGCTGTTGTAGAAATCGCGGCTCGAGGTCGGCAGCGGATCGATGAAGCGCAGGCCGAAGATGTTGCCCTTGCCGATCACGTTGAGATTGCCCACCGCGGCCACGTTGCTGTCGGAATAGACCGCGTACAGCGCCCACACGGGGCCGCTTTCCGTCGGAATCACGTAGGACAGCGAGCCCACCTTGGCATCCGAGGTGCGCAGGGGGGCGGTCTGGTACTGCAGGCTCAGACTCTGATTGCTCTGGAAGAGATTGTCGTAATGCACTTCGCCGATGACACGCGGATGCGTGGTGTTGGCGCTGTAGCGGTTATCCACCTCCACCAGTGCGTGCAGCGGCAGATGGTCTTCGACCTGCAGATCCACATCGACGTGGCCAGGCGTCTCGGAGGCCTTCAACACGGGCGTGACGCGCAGGTCGGCGGAACGATTCACGTCGCCGAGTTCTTTCTGCACCTCGTTGAAATTCGGCACGCTGCCCGGATCGAGCTGCTGCATCTTGTCACGCATCACCTCGAGCGAGTGGTAGCGCGAGCCCTTGATGCTCAGCTTGCCGACCGGTGCCTCCAGCACCCGGAGCCTGACGACTCCATCCGCGATCTGCTGCTGCGGAATGTCGACCAGCACGGTCTTGTAGCCACGATCGTGATAGATGCGCTCGAGTCGGCCGCGGGCGCCCTCGATGTCCTTGATCGACCGGCCCGGACCGAGAAACGGTGTCACGGCTTTCTCGATCTCGATGACCGGCAGCAACGTGTTGCCTTCGACGTCGTACTCGAGGATGTCGAAAGGCTTCGGCGCGGAGTTCGGCGAGGTCGGGGCTGATGCCGCGCCCTGCGCGGCAGCGGGCGGTGAAGCGGTCGGTGCAGCGCTCTGCGTCACTCCGGGCGGTGTTGCGGCCGGCGGCGCGGACGGCGCCGGGGGTTCCGCAGCTCGGGCGGCAAGTGGATGACACAGCATCACCATGACTCCCCACAACCGTCGCGACACACGCTCGCCATACCGTGTCCGCTGCTTCGCGAGACCTCCCAGAGACATTCGTTCCCCAAACCGGCCCTGCGGTTCGGGGACCGCCGGCACGTTAGCTTCTGTATGTTTCTCTCAGTTCTGCCGCGCGGTCAGCCGCGGCGTCCGCCTGTCCCGACGTTCAGTCCGGGGCCGCGAACGGGGACTCGGGCCGTCGCAGGGTCGAATGCCTGCACGGGCTATGCTGACGGACGAAGGTGTCGTTTTCGTGACGCCGTCTTCACCAATCCGCAACACGCACAGGGAATAGTCGCAGCACGCTCCCCGAGCCGGCAGTCTCGATGCACTCCGAAGTTCTCCCCTCTGTGTCACCGTCGTCCGGTCCGCCACGGATCGCTCCCCCGAAGCGCGCCGCGGCCCCGCTCGGCCCGGGACCAGCCAGCCTTTCGGAGTGGATCGCCGCAGGTGATTCGTTGCGGGCCCGGGGCAGGATCGGGGAGGCCCTGTCAGCTTACGAGCAGGCGCGGGCGCTCGTGCCCGGCCATGCGCTGCCGTTCACCCGCGACGCATGCCTGCGTCTGGAGGAGTTGCTCGGTCCGGCCCCCTCACCGGTGGCCACCGCGCCCTCGAGCGCGCGAGTCCAGATGAGCAACCTCGGCGCCAACGGACGGTACGGCAATCAGCTGCTGCAATACGCCTTCCTGATCCTGTATGCGCGGCGCCACGGGCTGATGGCGGAGGTCCCGGACTGGATCGGCCGCCATGTGTTCGGATTTGCCGATCCCCTGCCCTCCCGAACCCGGCCCGTCATCAGCGAGAACGACCTGGATCTGTTCGGTGCCCTGCGGGGTGAGGTCGAACCCGCACCGCGGGACTGCGATCTGAGCGGATACTTCTGTGCCGACACCCGCCTGTGGGGCCCCGTCGCCACCGACTTCCGCCGCTTGTTTGCCGAGCCGGTTGCACAGATCCGCCACCGGCTCGAGTCCGCGCTCGCGCACCTGCACGCGCGTGGCCGCACTCTGGTCGCCGTCCATCTGCGGCGCGGTGATTTCGGCTACGGCCGATTCTGGATCGCACCCGCTGGCTGGTACCTGGACTGGTTGCGCCGTCTGTGGCGCGACCTCCCGGATCCGGTGCTGTACGTCGCGACCGATGACCCCCAGGCAGCCGAGCCGTTCCGGGAGTTCCAACCGCTGCTGAGCAGGGACCTCGATGCCGGCCCTGATCCCCTGCCTCTGCTGCTCGACCACTTCCTGCTGGCACGAGCGAGTCATCTGGCGATCTCCAACAGCTCCTTCTCCTTTACCGCCGCGATGCTGAACGACAACCTGAAGGTCGCAGTCAGACCTCATCCGGATGCGCGTCAGCTTGTGGCGTTCGATCCCTGGGCGTCTCCCGTACTACTGGATGCTGCGCGTGTCAGTCCGTGGATTGCGGGCACGGATCGCGCAAGCACTGGGGCCATGGGCCCCGACCAGTGCGTCGTTCACTACGGATCCCACTGTGCCGGCTGGACGCATCAGGTGCGGGCGCACTTCCCCACTCTTCGCGTTCACGAACTCAGCGAGGGTGAATCACTGGATGACTGGCGAGCGGCCCAGGGTGTAGACATCATTCATCACCTCGGCCTCGGGGACGAGGTCAGCTTCGCGACGTTCGTCGCATCCGCGCGAGAGTCCCTGGCAAGTGCGTCGATCGAGATGTTGCATCTGGGTTCGTCGCGCGCGGATGTGGCCGAGCAGGCGGCGGGTTGTGGCTTCGCCGTCCACGCCGTGCACGCCAATGGGGCGGTCAGGCTCGCTGTCGCGACGCCCCGAACCCGCGTGACCGGGATAAGGCCGGATGCGGTGTTCTCCGACCGCCCTGCTTTGAGCAACACGCGGACCGGCGAGCGCCCCGCGTTTCTCGTCGCAAGTCTGTTTACGCCCAGCCACCGTGCTCTGGCCGAACGACTCGCCGGCTCCCTGAGCGCGTTTGGCGTGCCTTTCGCGCTGTTCGAGGTTCCCACCGTACATGACTCGATCAGCCCGCGTGGCACGCCGGATCCCGCTTTCACCAAAGCCAGCTTCGTGCGTTGCATGCTCGATCGACACCACATTCCGGTTCTCTACGTGGACTGTGACTGCGTGCTGCGTTCGGAACCGCGGTTGCTGCGCAGTCTTGTCGACTCGGGATGCGAATTTGCCGTGTACAACTGGCTCGCGGATCCCTATACGGATGGGTTTGCACCGGTCGCCATGACAGGCGCGGACGGCAGGATCGTCACGCCCACCAATCGGTTCTACCGCTACGCGGTAGGTATCGACGCCTTCGCACCGACGCAGCTCATCTGCAGCGGTGCCACACAGTTCTACGCGGACACGGCCGCCGCGCGCGGCCTCCTTGATACCTGGTCGGCCGTCATCTCGGAGCATCCCGGCGTACCGGATGACCCGTGCCTGGATGTTGCCTTCAACTTCCGCACGCCCAGTGCGCAGCTACCGCGCTACTCGTGGCTGGACAAGGCCTATGCCCGGTATCTGTACTGGATCTACGCGCGACCCGTCATCGATCATCCGCAGATGCCGGCTGGCCCGAGGCAGCAGAGCGAGGCGGCGCGGGAGTTCTCCCGCCGGCCGCGCTACCGCACGGAGCTTGCGGAAATTCGCAGTGAGCCGCGGTTGCTGCCGCGCGATTGCATCATCGATACCCAGGAGCGGCGCCTGCTGCGGCTCACCTCGACTCCGGGTGAGTCCCGCATCCAGGCCGCCGACGCCGGACCCCTCCTGCACGAGCTGTTCCTCGATCAGTGAAACATCCCATCGTGACCTCGCCACACAAGCCGGCAGGTTCGCCGCAGGACCCCTTCCTCATGCAGCACGCTCCAGGCACCGGCCAGTCCAGTCGTAACACGCCGTGTCCGTGCGGCAGCGGCCGCAAATACAAACGCTGCTGCGGAGCTTCGGCGGACTCGCCTGATCCAGCCTCCGCACAGCGTTGCTGCGAGACAGCCACACGCCTGCTGAATGCAGGCCGGCTCGATGAGGCGATCGCCTGGTATCGCCAGGCGTTGATCGAGGACGCCCACCTGGCGCCAGCGCACGCCAATCTCGGAGTCGCCCTCCAGGCGCGGGGACTGCCGCTCGAAGCGCTGGCGAGTTTGCAGGCGGCAATGGGACACGGCCGCGGCACAGCGGTGGGTCTCGCGGCAACGGCCAACCACCTGGCCTGTGTCAACGCGTACCAGGGTCAGCTGTTCCAGCTCTTGCGCAGCGGCGCATGCTCCGCGGCGGAGATTGCTCGGCTAACCAGACTGCTGGGGCGTCTCGTCGAAGACGGTATCGGACGGATCGCGCCGCATACCAACTCACCCGATCCCGATCGCCGCCTGCGTATTGCCTACCTGTCGCCGGATCTGCGGCGCCACTCCGTGGCGTATTTCGTGGATGCCCTCATCGCGAACCACGATCGTGGCCAGGTCGAGGTGCACTGTTACTATTGCGGCCCGGATCCGGATCCCGTCACGGAGCGCTTCCGCGGTGCAGCGGATCACTGGCTGGATTGCGCCGGTCAGACCCCCGATGCGCTGGCGACACGAATCCGCGCTGACGGCATCGACATCCTCATCGATCTCGCCGGACACACTGCTGGCAATCAGCTGCTGACACTGGCGCGCAAGCCGGCGCCCATCCAGATCTCCTATCTGGGCTACCCGGCAACGACGGGTCTGCACGCGATGGATTTCCGTATCACCGACCCGCATGCCGACCCGGCGGGACTCGCCGATGCTCTCTTCACCGAGAAGCCACTGAGACTGCCGCGCACCATGCTGCTCTACCGGCCGCCATTCGGCCCGGGTGGTCTGCTCGGGACAGGCGAACTGGCCGTGCGCTCACGCGTCCAGCAGGAAGGCGTGACCTTTGGCTGTTTCAACAGCCTGTCGAAATGGAGCGCGGCAACGTTCAGGGCCTGGGCACAACTGCTGACCGTCGTACCCCGCAGCAGGCTGGTGCTCAAATCACCCGAGCTGGACGATCCGGCCTGCGCGGATCGGGTGCGCGCCCAGCTGCGCGGCGTGGCTGGAGTTCATGACCGCCTGGTCCTGCTGGGCAGGGACCAGGACTCGGCGGCGCACCTGCGCCGCTATGACGACATCGATGTTGCCCTGGACACCTTTCCGTACAACGGCGTCACCACATCTCTCGAGGCCATCTGGATGGGCGTGCCCTTCGTCACCCTGGCCGGAACGACGCTGGCGGGCAGAATGGGAGTCAGCATCGCGACCAACGTCGGGCACCCGGAATGGATTGCCGCTTCGGCACAGGATTATGTGACGGCGGCGGCCGCTCTGGCGGCGCATCGGGGCCGGCTCACGGAACTGCGCTCCAGTCTGCGCCAGCAGCTCGAGGCCTCCGCGCTCAGGGACGGAGCCGGATTTGCCAGCGAGCTGGAGGAACTCTACCGGCAAAGCTGGCGTTATTGGTGTGAGCGGCGAGGCCCCGGCATCGGCGATCATCGATCGCGCCTCTGAGTGCACCGGCGCGGCCGCGGCAATCGAGTGTCACAGGGACCTGCCATGCACATCGCTTCCGCGGGTATCGAGCGGGCTCGACATCTGTTGCAACAGGAGAACTACGGCGCGGCCGTCGATATCCTGGAGCAGCTGGTGCACTGCGAGCCTGCCCAGGCACATACGCATGAGCTGCTCGGAATGGGGTACGCCGGTCTGGGAAGGATTGCGGAAAGTCTCGAGCAGCTGCGGGCGGCGATGGCCTGCGATCCGCAGGCCAGTCGTGTGCAGATCGCCCTGGGCGCAGCGCTCGTGCGCGCCGGCCAGGCCAGGGACGCCGCTCAGTGTCTGCGCGATGCGCTCGGCCGCTTCGGTGCGACCCCGGTGTTGCTTTACAACCTGGGCCTGGCCGAGCAGGCGGCCGGCGAGACCGCGGCCGCGGCCGCCAGCTATCGCTGGTGCATCTCACTCGAGCCGCAATTCGCCGAGGCGCACAACAATCTGGGCAGCGTGCTCGAGATCGAAGGGCGTGCCGAGGAGGCGCTGGCGAGCTACCGCGAGGCGCTGCGGATCAGGCCCGGCTACGCGCGCGCACTGACCAACCTCGGCAATCTGCTCCGCAAGATGCGGCGCCTGCCCGAGTCGATCCGGGTTCTCGGCGCCGCGCTCGCTGCCGCGCCGAACCATGTCCCGGCGCTGTGCAATCTGGGTCAGGCCTGCCACGCGCAAGGCGAGATGAAACAGGCCCGGGAGTGCTTTCGCCGCGCGCTGGAGCTGCGCCCCGGACTGACCGAAGCCCTTCTGGGACTGATGCAGGTGGAATTCGACACCGGGCAGTACGAAGCGGCGTTGAGTTGCTGCGAGCGTCTCATCGAACTCAATCCGAACAGCGCTGAGGCTCACAACGGCGCTGGCATGGCACTGGGCCGGCTCGAACGCCACGACGAGGCACTCGCCAGCTACGATCGGGCGCTGGCCTGCCAGCCAGACTACTCCTCGGCGCGCTGGAACAAGGCGTTGCTGTGTTTGACGCTGGGGCGGTTCAGGGAAGGCTGGCCCCTGTTCGAATCGCGATTCCAGGTCTCCGGTTTGCAGGCTGCACGGCAGCGCGATGCCGAACCACGCTGGTCGGGTACACCAGCGCTCGCCGGTCGGTCACTGCTCGTATACGCCGAGTACGGGCTCGGCGACACCATCCAGTTCAGCCGTTTCGTAAAGCGGCTGAGTACGTCGGGTGCGCACGTGACGTTCGAAGTGCAGCCGATGCTGCGACGACTCATGCGCAGCCTCGACCCGGCGGTCCAGGTGCTCGCCATCGGGGAATTCGCCGGGCAGGCCGACTATCACTGCCCGCTGATGAGCCTGCCGATGGCGCTGGGTGTCGAGCTGAATGACATCCCCGAAAGAGTGCCTTATCTGCGCGCCGAGCAGGACAGAATCTCCCGGTGGGCGAACCGGCTCCTGGGGGCGGATCAACTCCCGGGGACTGGCAAGCTGCGTGTGGGCATCGCGTGGCGCGGCAATCCGCTGGCCGAGACGAGTGCGCTGCGCGGGCGATCGATCGATCTGCGGTGCTTCCGTCAGTTGCTGCAGGTCCCCGGAATCGAGCTGGTGTGCCTGCAGAAGGACGTCACGGGCGAGGAACTGTCGGCAGCCCAACTCGGCCCGGCGTTCACGCATCCGGGAGACGATCTGGATGCTGGCCCCGATGCGTTCTGTGACACGGCGGCCATCATGGCGGGCCTGGACCTCGTGATCACATCCGATACCGCGATCGCTCATCTGGCCGGTGCCCTGGCAGTTCCTGTCTGGGTGGCACTCCACACCACGGCCGACTGGCGCTGGCTGACCGGGCGCACCGACAGTCCGTGGTACCCCGGCATGCGGCTGTTCCGGCAAAGCTCACCCGGTGACTGGCAAGTGCCGTTCGAATGTATGACGCGGGAATTGTTCAGCCACCGAAACGGGACCGGGCGCTCCGGCATCTGAAGCTCGCGGCCGCAGCACGGCACTCGCGTCCCATGGGCCCGCGTGTCATGAGATTTTCTTGCCTTGCGTCCATGCTAGCGGCATGGTCAGCCTTCCGTTCCTCAGAGACGCCGTGTCGAGAGTCGACTGGCGGCCGCTGGCGTTGCGTTTCGCACCCGTTGCGCTCGCGGCTCTGGGATTTGTAGTCACTTTCCTCATCACGTCGAGGCAGGAGCGAGTTGCGCCGCTCGCCGCCGATCCCATCGCCCCGCAATCGCGCGCGCTCCCGCGACCGGTCGTGCCGGAACCAGCAATCACTCCGCCGTCGACGGAAGCGGCTGCACCGCAGCCCATGCGAGCTCCCTTGCGTGTAGCGGCGGCTCCGGCTGCCTCGGCGGAACCACCGGCAGACAGCGCCGCTGGCGGCCAGTTGCCAGTGGTCACCGAAGTGCGGGAAGACACGGAAGTGCCGATCGATCTGCGGATACGCAGCCACGACGGGCAGTCGGGCGCAGCCGTGTTCAATCGTTCCGGCGAACCGCTGCATCTGGCGATCACCGCCGGCAATCCTGCCACCGGGCAAAGTTCTCACGTGGACGTGACGCTCGATGCCCATGAAAGCAAAGAGCTGACGGACGTGGGACTGGCGATCGCACCCGGCGATCAGATCCGCGTGCAGAGTCCACCGTATAAGGATCTCATCCTGAACCGGTGAGTGTCCGCACCGCTGACGGGTCCACCTGCGCAGAGCGGACTCGAGAGCGTCAGCCGTTGCCGTAACGTTCGCGAACCGCCTCGCTGAAGAAGCGCTCGAATTCCGCGACGACGCAAGGATCTTCGAACAACACGCCATTGCGCGCCAGTATTCGCGCGCGCATCTTCTCCCGGTGAGCAGGATCGGTTCCGAGTCGTACCGCGATAGCGACGTACTCCTCGGGGCTGGAAGCAATGCAATCGAGTATCTCCATCTTGCGGTACATGGCCTGCGTATGGCGTCCGCGCTGCAAGCGGGTCGGCAGAGTCACCACGGGTGTACCGACCGCGAAGGACTCGAGAGAGGAATTCATCCCGTTGAAATGCAGCGGATCCAGAACCACATCGGCGGCCGCGAGCAATTCGAGGAAATCAGCCTGGGGCAGGCCCGGCAGGAACAGGACCCGGTCGATCACGTCTGGCATGCTGCGCGCGAAACGCTCCAGCAGGAGGCGGGTCCACTCGTCGAATTCGCCCCTGATGAACACGATCCGACCTTGCGAATCGCCACGCAGGATGCCTGCCAGGCAGGCGTCGAAGTCGGGATGCAGCTTGAAGAGCGTCTGCGGACACAGGTACAGGTTGGTATCGGCGGAGAGTCCGAATTTCTGCCTCGAGGGCGTGCTCTGCGGGACAGGCGGTCGATAGTAATAGGCCAGCGTCGGCAGGTCGCGCAGCAGGAACAGGCGTTCACTGTAGTCCGCCGCCGCCTCCGCAACCTCGAACAGATCATTCGAGATGAAATAATCCATGTTGGGAATGCCCGTGGTGCTCGGGTGCCCGAACGACACGCACTGCACGGGAGCCAGGCGCGCGAAGGCCAGGAACCACGAGGTCGGTTCCATGCCGATATCCTGATAGAAGAGCACATCCAGTTGCAGTGCCGCGATCTGCTCGCGAGCGCGCCGCACATCCTTGTCCAGCGTCACGGCGTGGTCCGCCGCCGCACAGATTCGCCGGGTGGTCTCATCTTCGACCGATGGAGTGATCCGGAGTACGTACACCTCGAACCTGTCGCGGTCCAGTTTCTCGATGAGTCCGCGGGAGGTCTTGCCTATCGAGTGATGAGAGAGATGGCGCGAAATGAATCCGACGCGGATCCGGCCTGCGCGACTTTCACGCGACTCGCAGTGCGGCGCGCTCATGGCGAGATCCGGAATGGCATGCAGGCACATGCGGGCGGCCTTCATCTGCAGGTCGCGCTCGCACTCGCCGTGGTACGCGAGAAAGAAGTTCGGCAGCTGGAGGCAATTGAAGGGATCGGCCGGCCGCCAGTCCGAGGCCAGGATTTCGTCGAGACCCTCTTCGTAGCGCTCGCGGGCGGCGGCAATGGATTCAGCGGACGCGGCTATCGCCGGCAAGGCCAGCTTTCGCGTCAACCGTGTATCGTCTGACCGGGACAGTTCCCAGAGACGCTCCGCGTAGAGTTGCGCGCGTTCGTACAGACCACTCCCAACACTGATGCGTCTCGCCAGGTTCACGGCCGGATAACAGGCCGGATCCAGCCGCATCGCCTGCTCGCAGCAGCCCAGGCTCGCAGCCATCAGGCCCAGCTCCATTGCCAGGGTTCCCGCCGCGAGCCACAGATCGACCGCTCCCGGCGACTCCTGAAGCGCTTCCTGCACCACGATGAACGCGTCCTGCGACCGACCTGAGCGGATCAGTTGCGTCGCCAAGGCACGCAACAGCCGCTCCCTGGAGACGGTATCCCCCGCGCCACCAGAGACCCCCGCGCCACCAGAGACCCCCGCGCCGTCGGAAATTCCGCTGCTCCCCGACTGCGAGCCGCCGGCACCCGGGAGCTGTACCGCGCCCGCATGCAGGGCGGCCAGAGCGTTGACGAGATTGGTACGGGCCCCGGTGTGTCCCGGTCGCAGCTCGAGCACTCGCCGATACAGCACGACGGCTTCCTCGGTTCGGCCGGTCGAACGGGCCAGTACCCCGAGGCTGATCAGTGCATCAGCATGCATGGCGTCATGGACGAGTGCCTGACGGTACGACGCTTCCGCAGCAGCGAGATCTCCCAGTGCCTTTTGAATGCGTCCACGAACGTAGAGCGCCTCGCTGTGGGCGGGATCGATGTCGGTCGCTGCGCGAGCCGCTTCGAGGGCTCGTGCGCAGTTTCCCAACTGTAGCCTGAGTCGCGCCAGCATCAGCCACGCATCGCGACTGCCCGGCGAGGTCTGGAGCAGGCCTTCCATCAATTCGGTCGCCGCGCCGAACTGGCCACTGGCACACAGTTCCGTGGCGGCTTGCAGGCTGTCAGTGCTCACGGCGATCACCGCTACGCGCGTCAGTCCGGCTCACATCGCTCAATGAGCTT
Source organism: Steroidobacteraceae bacterium (assembly GCA_035542375.1). Classification (GTDB taxonomy): domain Bacteria; phylum Pseudomonadota; class Gammaproteobacteria; order Steroidobacterales; family Steroidobacteraceae; genus 13-2-20CM-66-19. Next base: position 40,702 of record DATKLO010000171.1, read on the forward strand.
CGCAATCCACGCCGAGGCAGAACATCTTCACGACGATGAACACCGGCGTCAGGCTGTCAGACAGGCGTGCCAGGTCGGCAGAGCTGTTGAGGCTCTGGGCCAATTGCTCCACGGCACCCTTGCCGGCGTCGCCGAGCGAGTTTGCCCCGGACAACGCTCCGGACAGAGCGCCCGCATCCGACACCGGGACTCCGGTCGCCGTGCCGCTCACGGTGATGTTGTTCGCACCGATCACCTGAACGGCGGCGATGTTCAGGTTGCCGGCGACCCGGATGCCGGCATCGCCGGCGTTCACAGCGCCGTTCGGAGCAATCAGGTTGACGAGTCCGGCCTTGATTCCGGGTGTCGTGAGCAACTGACCGATGCCGCTGCCGGCGACATCGTTGATGGGATTGACGAACACCGTTCCGTTGGAGTCGGTCTGGACAACGGGCGGCGGCGCGCCCGAGGCGCTCTTGGCGCCACGGCCCGCGTCGATGTTGCCGTTCGAAGCCCACAGGATGATGTCACCGCCCTCCAGGGTCAGGATACGGGACTGGTTCACGTCGAAGTCCTGCGCGGCAAATCCCTCCACGGCACCCGATCCGAGCACCAGGATGCCCAGGCTCGCGGCGGCCGCGACGGGCGGGCTGGGCTGGACCTTGATCTGATTGAGCGCCGCCGGCGGATTCGGCACGCCCACGACCACCGAACCGCCAGGCGCCAGCAGGTTGATGTTGCCTCCCTGTTCGGTCTTCAGCTGGCTGAAGAACATGTCGACGTCGCCTCGATACTGGAGGGTCTTTCCTGCAGCATCGGTTTTGGGGAACAGTGTGTTGATGGCCGTGAAGCCGCGGTCGTAGTTGGTTCCCTGGGTGTTGTGCGCGATGCCGGTGGCGCTGAGCTCGTCGCTGAGTACCTGCGCGAGCAACGGCAACTGCTCCGCCGGAGTCAGGAGCCTGAAGGCGCTCAGGGCGGCCGCGTATCCGAGCCCGCCGTCCGGATCGAATTGCTGCATGAAGGCCACCAGCGGCGTGGCGTAGGCGCTCGGGCTGCCATCGGCCTGCGGACCCAGGTACTTGCCGATGAACGCCTGGGCATTCGGCCAACGCAATCCACCTGCGGCGTTCTGCCCCAGTCCCGCCCCCACCAGCAGCGAGGCTCCGCCGGCGGCCAGCCGCGGATCCTGCAGACTGCCACTGCTGACGATGCCGTCAGAATCACCCAGATTGATGTCCTCGCCCGCGAGCACTTCGAGGTACCCGGGGCCACCCAGCGTGATGCCGGCGTGATTCGGCAGCAGGATGTTGGTGATCGGCTGCGTCGGGGTCGAGTAGATGATGTTGCCGCCGGCCGCGATCAGTGTCACATCGCCGGCGGCGAGATTCTTGCCGCGGTAGTCGAGATCCAGGATGTCGGCACCGGCGACGATATCCGCTGCCTTCGGGAGAATGATGTCGCTGGAGGAGATCGAGCCGGTGGCGGCCACGAGGTACACGGGCGTGGAGTCACCCGTGTGCAGCGGCTCGGCCGGCAGGTGCGTCGCATCAGGAATGGTCGTCGCGACCTGCGGCGCCAGGATGCTGGGCCAGGAAGCCGGGTCCGTCTCCGCCATCACGATGGAGAAGTGGCTGTCGAGATCCGCCTGGGCGCTGCCGGTGATGGAATCATGCGCCAGCAGACTCAGGTTGCCGGTCGCGGCCGGAAACAGATCGATCTGGGAGTTGAGCACGCCGATGTTGCCGGCGGCGGCCACCACGTTCAGGTTGGGCGGATAGACCAGCAGGAAGCCGGTGCTGTCGTACAGATCCGGCACATTGCCGTTGTTGTTGTTCAGAATGCCGATCGGCAGATTGTCGGTCCGGTTCGACAGGATCACATCACCCGCCGCGCTGGTCAGCGAGACGGTGCTCTCCGGGGTGTAGTTGAAGAAATAGGTGCCCGTGCGATTGGCCTGCACATTGCCGATCGAAGCGGGCAGCGTCGTGCTGTCGCCGATGAAATTGGTCGCGATGCCGGAACGGGCGTTGACATCGAACGTGCCGGCGCCAGCGAGCAGGACCGGGTAGATGGGTGTCGTCAGCGGCGTGGCGATGGCGTCCTGGGGAATCGTCGGGATTTCATCCGCAAGCGTGGCGCCGGAGATCAGCGCCCCGCCGGAGTAGATGCGCGCATTGCCCCAGTCGTCCTCGAAGACACCGCTGGCGATGTTGCCGCCGGCTCCCACCTTCAGGTAGCCGCCCCCGTACAGCAGCAGATTGCTGGCCACCGGCAGGGTTCCGGGATCCCCGAGCAGCCGGCCGGTGCTCGGTATCACGGCCGACACATTCACGATGTCGCCACCGGCGTTCAGCGACAGATCGCCGCCGCCGAGGGCGGCGATACCCTGCTGGAAGTAGTTGAACACCAGCCACCAGCTGGCGTTGCGGCTCGGGTCGAGCAGCGTTCCGTCGAGGGAGTTCACCGAACCGCGCCGCCACAGCCAGTCCGAAACGATCTGCGCGCTTGGCGCGCTGATGATGTCGCCGCTGGCGGAAATCGCGATGTTGCCGCCCCCCGTCGCATACGAAGCCGTGAACGGTACGCGACCGCTTCCACCGTCCGGGTCCGTGAACAGGAGCTGTTGAGCCGCGCTGAGGTGCGCCGGCACACCTGCCGTGTAGATCACGGATGTCAGCGGGCCACCGCTCGTGAGCTGCAGATTGCCGCTGCCATCGTATTGATAGTTGTAGCCCAGCAGGACATCGCCGCCGGCGGCCATGTCGATGTCGCCGTTGCCGGTGCGCACCAGATTGCCGGCTGTCAGGATCACATTGCCCGAGTTGGGTGCGAGCGCGCCGGCGGCCGCCACGGCCTGCGGCACGACCGCGAGAGGATTCGCGGAGGTCAGATCGGCCCCGGCGGTGAGGCGGTACGTGGCCGAATCCGTGGCCGGCCCCCCGGTGTCGAAGGTCCAGTTGGCCGGCACGTCGAAGTTGTTGACGAAGCCATCGCTGAGCGAGTTGTTCAGGATCAGGTTGCCCGCGGCGCGCAGGCTGACGTTGACGGGTGCCGCTGGTTGATTGACGGCAGCACCGAGCGCGGTGCTCCAGGCATTGAGATCCCACAGGTCCACGAGCAACAGATCTCCCGCGCCACGCACTTCAATCCCGGGACGCACCTGCAGGCTCAGGGCACCCGGATCCGGATTCGTGGCGAGCAGGCGCGCGTCGATGGCCGGCGCGACGCCAGCAAACACCTGGGCATCGTCGAACAGGAGATTGCCCGCGGTCGCGCCAATACTCAGATTCGTGTAGCTGCCCGGCGCGCCGGCATCCGGCGCCTGGCTCAAGCTGCCGCCCGCAGCCAACTGATAAACGGTGTAACCCTCCACTTCAACGCGAGCTGTTCCACTGTGGGTGCTGAACGTTGAGCCAATCTCGCTGATGGCGACATCCGGTCCCGACGCCGTCTGCACGACCGGAGCCCGCAGCACGAGAGTACCGTCGCTGGTGGCATCACCGCCCTGCAGCCCGATGGCCGAACCCGGGCGCAGATCGATGCTGCCGGCCCCGATTCCGAGGGTCACTTCGCCGCCACGGGCTGGCAAGGCCGCACCGTTGATACCGGTCGGGCCCGCGGCTCCCGCATTTGCCAGCAGTCGCGCGCCCCCATCCAGGGTGATTCCGGTTCCCGCCCAGAGTGAGATAGCGCCGCCGTCGGGATTCACGGCGTTGCCACCGCTCGTGTTGATGGTACCCGCCACGTCGATTGCACCCGCGTCGGCCGTCAGAGTGAAGCTGCTGGCCGCGATTGTGTCGCTGAGGGTCACGAGCGAATCGTTTCGCGTGCGGATGTTGAGATCGCCGGCAAATCCGCTCGTAGCGAGCATGGTGTCCAGAGTCTTGAAACCGGCACCGCCCAATCCCGAAGCGACATCGAGCGTCAGATTGCCCTGCAGCTGTCCTGCCGCCGCTGCGCCCTTCAGCGTGGCTCCGCTGAACACGAATTGCCCCGAGGGTGCGCGGATATTCAAAGTCCCGGCGGCACCAGCGAGCTTGCCGTCCTGGACTCCCGACACGTCCAGCGTTGACCCTGCGGCAAGATTGATGTTGCCTGCATCGGCCAGCAGGGATATCTGCCCGGCCGGCAAGGCCGCCCTGATGACGTTGAAGTCACTGGTGGTGCCGGCAACACTGATGGAGGCTCCGTTGCTTACGGTGATATCACCGCTCGTGGCATGCAGGCTGATGACTCCGGCAGGCAGGTCGATCCTGCCCCCCTGGGCTATGGAGGCTCCCTGGATCGAGAGCTTGCCCCCCACCGGGTCAGAGACCTGCGCCGGCTTGCCCGCAGCGGCGCTGATCGTCACGGCACCGGTGGTCGTGATCGATTGATCGGAACCACTCGCGCCGGTCAGCACCGATCCGCGCATCGACACCGCGACCGCAGGATTGCCCGGGCTGCTGATTTCGAGCGTACCGGTGCCCTGGCCGGTGATGGCCGACGTGGCAGCAAGGCTCACGGAACCGAAGCCGCTGATCAGCTTGTCGCCGGCGCCCAGCGTGATGCGGCCCGAACTGGTCGACGTGCCGTTCGCCTGCAGTGACAGAGCCCCGGTACCGGCCGGCGTTACAGCGAAGAACGTGCCCGGATCCGCTGCCGCGCCGCTGTTCATCAGCGTGATGGAGCCGGCCTGTAACGTCTTGGCGCCCGCTCCGTATCCCAGGACCGCGCCCGCATCCAGCGTGATGTTGTCGAGCCTGGAGTTGCCCAGAGCGATGCTGCCGTAGAAGTCGATGGTCGAGGTGCTGCCGATCGTCAGATCCGTCAGCCCATTCAGCTGCCCCAGCAGTTGGGTCGTGAGATTCAGCCCGGCGGGAGCACTCGCGCCGCCGGGCACGTCTCCCAGGCTCACGCGGCTGGAGTAAAGCGCGACACCGGGCGCGGAGATCGTCGCATCGGGCGCCAGAGTAGTGTCGCTCGTGCTGTAGAGCAGCAGGCTTCCGGGTGACCGGATCGAGGCCTGGGATCCCACCGAGAGCTCACCGCCGGGTGTCTGCGGTACGCTGCTGTCAACAATCAGCGGTACCGCGCCACCGCTCGAAACGCGTAACAGTGAGCCACCGCCGCTCAGGACCACCGCGCGCGGGTCCTGATCGAGGGTACCGCTGGCACTGAGTCGGGAACCGACGTTCAGATGGATGTCACCCTGGGCCGCCAGGATGACTTCTGGCGCGGTCAGCGTCACGCTGGTGTTGTCGAGCTCGATTGACTGAGTCGCGCCGACGGTGATCTGTTCGCCGGCAGCCACACTACGCACGGTGCCACCCAGAACCAGCGTCTGGGCACCCAGGCTGTCCAGTTCAGTGGCATCGAGCTGCAACACTCCCGAGGGCGCCGTACCTGTGCCACCCGGCGCATCGACCACGAGGATGCTCGGCGCCTGGATGGACACTGCGCCGCCACTGCCCTTCACGGTGATCGGCTTGCCGCTGGAGTCCTTGCCCGAGACATAGCTGCCGACCGCGAAATCGATCGTGCCGCCGAGAGCCAGGGAGCCCGTCGCAGCGAACTCCAGTGTGCCGGCATCTGCCGGCAGCCTCGGACTCGCAGTGCCCGATGCTGCAGCAGCACTGCTGAAGAAAGCGTTCGCGAAGGTATCGGTGTACTGCGATTGAGTGCGAACCACCGAGCCTGGCGCGATGAGCAGCGTGGAAGTCTGGCTGTCCACGACGCTCGTTCCCGCGATCCCGAGGCGGCCCGCCACGAGATAGGAACCGTCGGGCTGCTGAATCGCCGAACCGGCCGGGATGTTGCTGTCCGAGGTCACGACCCGTAGGGCATAGGCACCCGGCAGCAAGGCGTAGCGCGCCGGCAGCAACGCGTAGACACCTGGATTGATCCCCGGAACTCCGGAGATGTAGACGCTCTGATTGCTGCTTGCGGGCAGGCCCTGTTGATACTGCGCGTCGATCGGTGCGAACGCGGAGCCCAGTGTTGGAAGGATCGCATAGGTGTAGACGCCGCCGGACGCGGCAAGCACGTCCTGCGAGCCGCCAGGACCGGCGATCCACTCATAGGCGTACAGATCGCCGCCGCCCGACAGATCCACGGTCGCGCCCTTGCTCACCGAGACATCCGACCCGTTGAGGGTGATCGTCTTGGCAGGCGGAGCACCGATGACCTGGGTCACGAATGAATTGGGCGAGTACGTCCACTGCTGGCCGTTGACGGTCGAGCCGTAGGGAATGATCGCGCCATTGGCAGAGACGGATGTGATGCTGCCTGGACCCAGCACCACCGTGCCGGGAATCGTCTCGGACGTCACCGGATCGACCGTATCGATGCCGTTGAGCGCGATCCGCCCGAGCGGGGCACGCAACACGCCGTTCTGGAGAATCGTCGGTGCATTGATCGTCACGAGACCGCCCGCTGACAGCGGGGCACCTGGAGTGCCGCTCGAGGGCTTGAGCGATACGAGGGTTGCCGATGTGATCGTGAAGTCCGTGTTGGTCGTCGGATAGACCTGCTGCGCCTGGATGTCCAGGTCGCCGCTCGTATTGAGCGCGGACCGCAAGCCCGGATTGCTGGGGTCGCCGGCGGGGACCTGGAGCGCAGGTGGCGTGGCGACGATGTTCTGGGCGGAGGTGAGCCGGACATCTCCGGAACTCACCAGGTTCGAGCTGCTGAATCCGGCCAGGCCGCTGATGCCGCGCACGTCGATGAGCTGGGCATTCACGTCCAGCGTGGCGGTGCAGGCCGCCGCGCAGCCGGGCGCCAGGACCTGGGCAGCGATCGGGTTGGGCACACCGCCATTGTTCGGCCGGTCGAAGTAATCGGACTGGTTGAAGTAGTTGCCGAGCGCCACGTACGCGGAATTCAGGTGCAGGCTGGATCCCGGGTTGCCGCTGAGGAGCGGCGCATCGAGGGTAATGCCGGCCCGCGTGCTGAGTGAGACGTCGCCATCGATCGCGATCACATCCGCGCTCTTCAACGCGACGGTATCGAACCCTCCGGCGGCGATCGTTCCCGTGCTGATCTGCGCCACGCCACTCTGCAGGAAGGTGGAGAGCGCCGAAGCGGGCTGGCTGCTGAGGGTCAGCGTGCGCGGATCGAGCGGATAGGGATTGACGATATTGGTGTTGGCCTGATTGCTGGCGCCGTAGTCGAACAGGTCAAGACCGACGTTCAGGGTGCCGGCTCCGGCGCCTGCAATGGGCGCGCCGTTCAGGGTTGCAGCCTGGGCGCGCAGATCCCCCTGCAGGACGATACCTTCGCGCGCATCTATGTCGATCGTGCCGGCATTCCCCGCGACGGTGCTCGGCGTCACCCCGTTGGGGCTGATGATGTCGAGCGTCCCCGAGGTGCCCCGCACGTCGATGAGCGATCCCGGCTTGGTGACGACGTAGCCCTTGTTGGCCTGCAGGGAAATCGTGCCACCGTCGAGGACCGAGCCCTCGCGATAGCCCTGTGCGTTGAAGGTGTCGATCTTCGCGTAGGCCGGAGCCGCCAGCACCGCATGCGGCCCGAGCAGTATTTCCTGGTTTGGGACGTACCCCGGACCGCCGTTCGGACTCTGTACGAAGGTTGGATTCACCAGCTGCAGGGTGATGTCACCGGCAGGCGCGATGATGGCCCCGAGAACCGTGATGTCGCCGGTGTAACCACCCGCGATCAGGCTGACACTCGCACCGGGATCCGTGACGATCGATGCGTTCTGGGCGAGCAGCACGTCGCCGTTGTCCGGAACACCCGGCCCGGTCGAGGACGCGGTGGCCGAGAACGAGACGCTCGCGGCCGAGCGTTGCGATGCGGGAAGCAACGTCAGCTGTGTGAAATCCTCCAGCCGCGAGCCCGTCCTTTCGAGCAGCATGTTGCTCGTGAAAGCGAGGTTCTCCTGCAAGGGCGCGATGACCACGGGAGTTCCGGCGCCGGAGGCCGTGCTGCCGATCAATACGCCGTTCTGACCCGTCAGCGAATAACTGGCGAAGCCCCGGTCCGCGAAGAAATCGGGATTGAGCAGCAGCTCACCCGGTGTCCCCGCCGAAGTGGGTCCGACGGTGAGTGAGCCGGACGACAGGGCCAGCATCCCGCCGTGCCCGGCCGCGAGACTGCTTCCCAGCAGACTCACGTCCTTGCCCATCTCGATGGTGCCGGTGTAGGCGCTGTTGGGATCGGGCAGGAAGCTCGCAGCCAGCGAGATCTTCCCTGCGGATCCGCTCGCGAGCTGATTGGAGCTGTTGACCCAGCCACCGCCGGAGACATCGATGCCGCTACCCTGTCCCAGCAGCAGATCGCCGGTTGCGTTCAGGGTGACACTGCCCCCGTTGATCACGGTCGGTGCCGTACCGGGAACCGTCGTGACGAGCGGGGAATCGTTGATCCAGTTGCCACTGACATCGATCACGGCGCCGGACCCGAGGGTCACATCGTGTTGCGTGTGATCGCCCGAGTCCTCCGCAACGGTGGTCAGACTGATGGTCCCGCCGGGGGCACGGATCTGTCCATCGATCGCGATGCCCTGGTCGGTCCTTACGTTCAGCGAGCCACTGGGCGCGAGGGTCAGGGTGCTGCCGGCCGGCAGGGTCACCCCGCCGTTGCTGAAGATCGTGAAGCGATCGAAACCGCTCTGCGTCAACAGGGTCGGTGACAGGACCGTGCTGCCCTGCAAGGCAGTGGGAAGTGTATTCCCGAGATCCGTGTAATCGAACGCGTTGCCGAGAACGTCCCCGGAGCCATCGGCGAAAACGACCGCGGGCGCGCGGAAATCCACGGCGTTGCCGTTGGCACAGCCGCAGCCCAGCACGAGCGTCCCGCCCTGCGCGAGACTGGATGGGCTCCTCTGGAAGATCCCGTTCTGGGTTTGCGCCAGCATGGAGCCCTGCAGATACATCTGCGGGGCCAGGATGTTGATGGTGCCGGCGTTCTTGCCCTGCAGGTAACCCGGATAGTAGGTCTGCGCGGAGGACTGGGTGCTCGTGCCCCAGGTCGGGTCGACATACGAATAGCTGTTGGCCAGCCCGACGTACTGGATGTTGTTGGGCGCGTTGCTGATGTCGTAGACCTTGCCATTGGCGGCCAGCAGCTTCGTCGTCGCGGGTCCATAGCCTCCCTGATAGGCAATGCTGCCGCCGGAAACGTTCAGCGTGGAGCCGGCGCGTGCGATCACATCGCCGTCCGAATTCAGCTTGATGGTGCCCGCGTTGGTCAGGACCTGATTGATGCTGAGAGCGATATTGCCTTCGTACGGCGTTACATCGAACAAGGTCGACCCACGATTGACGTCGACCGTCACCTTCAGGCCATGCAGGAATCCGTCGCGCAGCAAGGGGTCGTTCTGCAGGTCGTCTCCTTCCAGTGTCACCTGCACGATGTTCTGGGTCGCCGAGACCTGCACCTCGCTCAGGCCGGAAACGTCAATCGTGCTGCCGGAATCCAGATATATCCGCCCCCCGTCGTGGAATGCGGTCCCGGGGCTGACGAATTGGGCGCTGGGATCGGTGGCCGCGTTGACGTTCACGGTGCCGCCGGGCGCGCGCACGGTGGCGTTGCCCTTCAGGGCGACGGTCTGTCCGACCAGATCGACCTGGGAGGGGATGAAGTTCACCAGATTCTGCTGGCTGACCGTCGACTTGTCGGTCGTATCCGGCGTGATCTCGGTCACGCTGCCGGCGGCGAGCGTCAGCTGCCCCCCCTGGTTCGGAAGCAGGCCACCGAAACCCAGCGCCGCGCTGTCATAGAAGGTGGCCGGTGAGCCCGAGGGACTGGTAGCGGAGACATCGCCAGCCACCAGGTAGATCGAGCCATTCGCACTGACCGAGGTGGTCGCCGAGATCTGCCCCGCCTGGTTCACCACGAGGCCGGCGAGCGTCACGTTGCCCCGATCGGCCGAGATATGTCCTTCGTTCGTGACCGTACCGTTCGCGCCGCGGGCATCCACTTCGATCAGCAAGCCCCGCAGGGACGGATCCGTGCTCGCGGCCAGATACACGGTGTTGCCCGCACCGAGGATGGTCTGGCCGTCCGGCGTGGTGATCGTGCCCTTGTTGGTGACCGCCGAGCCGATCAGCATGATGCGGCCGCCGTCGGAATTCAGCACGGCGCCCTGGTTGACGGTGACGGATCCGGCCGTCGGGGTGCCCGAAGCGTTGTTGGCCGCCTGGAACACCGCCGGCACGGTGCCGGGATACACGGCATTGCCATTGTTCGAGAGGATTCCGTTCTCGAACAGGTTGGCGGGCAGCGCGAGGGTCGAGGCCGTCAGCCCGCCGACGTTGACCTGGGCGCCCTTGTCGAAAACGATGCCGTTCTGGTTGTAGAGGTAGACCTGACCGTTGGCGTTCAGCGCCCCGGCGATGCGGCTGGGATCGAGGCTCCAGATGTTGTTGAGAACCGCGGCGTTGCTCGAGGGCTGCTTGAAATTGACGACGTAGCCGCTGGCGATGTTGAAGTCGGCCCAGTTGAGGATGGCCTTCGAAGTGCTCTGCGTGACGTTCAGGGTGTTGCCGCTGGTCACCGCCTGGACCACGCCGGACTGCACGAAATTGCCGGCCGACGGCCCGCAACTTCCCGCCAGACACGGAGTCGGCAGTGGCGGTGTCGCATCGCTGCCGCCGGTAGCGCACAGAGCTGTCAGGCCGAGCATCGTCGTGGACAGCGGCCGCGCCAGCAGAGGAATGCGCGCCGCGCCCGGAGGAGTTGCGCTGCCGGCCTTTCGCTTCGGCTTCATGTTTGTTTTACCCTGTTATATCTGGCGCAGCGGATGCCGCCGCCGCGCGGAGAGTCACCGCGAACGCTGTGGCAGTATACTTAGCAAACCTGACGGGATGTACGCTCGGCGGTTGTCACGCGAGCGTCATATGCTCGCAACAATGCGGTAGGCAGCGCGCGCCACGCTGCCTGTTCCGCGTCAGCGACGGACGCACGCAGACTCGAGCGCAACGAATTGTCCCTGCTGTCCAACAAGTACGAGCGCGCGCTCGCCTCCCTGCGGAACGGTCGTGTTGGCGAGGCCGACGCACTCTGCCGCGAGATCCTGCTCGCCGAAGGACGGCATGCCGAGGCCCTGCACCTGCTGGGATTCATTGCCCTGCAGCGCGCACAACCTGACCAGGCGGTGGGCTGGATCGGCAGGTCCCTCGCCGTCAATCCGCTCCAGCCGGTCGCGTGCCTGAATCTGGCCAACGCATTGTTGCAACAGGGTGACGCCGCCCGGGCAGTCACGATGTGCGATCGGGCGCTGATGCTCCGGCCGGACTACGCCGAGGCGCTCGGCAACCGCGGCACGGCACTGCTGCGGCTGGGAAAGGCGGCCGAAGCTCTTGAGAGCTACGACAGCGCACTGCGAATGAAACCCGCGAGCGCGCAGTTCCATAGCAATCGCGGCACCGCATTGCGTGAGCTGTCCCGGTTCGGGGAGGCGCTCACCAGTTACGAATGCGCGCTGCGACTGGCGCCAGACCTGCTCGAAGCGCGCCTGGGACGCGCCGCGCTTCTCAGGGACGCCGGACGAATACCCGAGGCATTGCGGGCACTGGATGAGACCATCGAGCGGTTTCCCGGCGTGGCCCTGGCACACCATGAACGCGCCAACCTGCTGTTTCAGCAGGGAAGGCGCGACGAGGCGTTGCGGGACTATGACATTGCATCACGCCTGGCTCCCCGGGATGCCGACATAGCATTCAACCGGGCAGGGGTTCTGTACTCGCTGGGCCAGCTCGAAGCGGCCCTTGGCGGTTACGATCAGGCGATTGCGCTCAACCCGATGCTGGCGAAGGCCCATTGTTATCGCGGCAGTGCCTTGCTGCGGTTACGGCGTCACGCCGAGGCACTTGAGAGTTACCAGTGCGCCTTGCGACTTCAGCCGACCTACCCCGCCGCTCTCTGCGGTGCGAGCGATGCACTGCGCGAACTCGGACGGTTTGTCGAAGCATTGGCGGCGGCTGACCAGGTTCTGGATCTCGATCACGGTAATGCCCATGCCCTGCACAACCGGGCGCGCTGCCTCATAGCCCTGCGTCGTCCGGAAGAAGCGGCGGAGTGCTTCGAGCAGTTGCGGCGGCAGGCGCCGGACAGGATGCCCGAGTACGCGCTGGGGCTGATGCTGCATGCACGATTGTCCTGCTGCGACTGGAGGGACTACGAGGAACTGGCTGCCGAGGTGATCGCTGGCGTCCGGAACGGATCGCGGCTGACGCTGCCCTCGGTTTTCGCGGTCATCAGCGATTCGGCCGCCGACCAGCAACGATGCGCGCAACTCTTTGCCGACAACAACTGGGCGCCAGCGGCGCAACCGGCCTGGACCGGACCGCCGTATCGGCACGCGAGGATCCGGCTCGCGTACGTATCCGCGGACTTTCGCGAGCATCCGGTCTCGCAGCTGCTCGTGCGCGTCCTCGAGACCCACGACCGGGAGAAATTCGAGGTCGTGGGAATCTCCCTGCGCCCCGAGCACGACAGTCCACTCGGGCAGCGCGTCAAACGCGCTTTCGATCGATTCATCGATGTCTCGGGCCGTTCCGATCGCGAGATCGTCGCGCTGCTGCGGGAGCTGGAGATCGATATCGCCGTGGACCTCAATGGCTACACGGATGGGTTCCGGGCACCCGTGTTCGCCGGTCGCGCGGCGCCGATCCAGGTGAACTTCCTGGGCTATCCCGGGACTCTGGGCGCCACGTACTACGATTACATCCTTGCGGATGAAATGGTCATCCCGCGGGATCAGCGGCCCTTCTACACGGAGCGGGTCGTCTGTCTGCCGGATTGCTACCAGCCGAACGATCCCCTCCCGCTGACCAGGTCACCGCCACAGCGAAGCGAGCACGGATTGCCGGAGGACGCCTTCGTATTCTGCTGCTTCAACGGTCCTCACAAGATCCTGCCCGACACCTTCGGGATCTGGATGCAATTGCTCGAGCGGGTGCCGGGAAGCGTGCTGTGGCTCTCGCACGCGCGTGAGTCGTGCGTGAGCAATCTGCGGCGGGAGGCCGAGCGGCGCCACGTAAGTCCTGACAGACTGGTCTTCGCGAGACGCGTTCCGCAGCTGAGTGACCACCTGGCGCGCTACGGGCTCGCGGATCTGTTCCTGGACACGCTGCCTTTCAACGCCCACACGACTGCGTGCGACGCACTATGGTCGGGCCTGCCAGTTCTGACCTGCATGGGCTCAACCTTTGCCGGTCGCGTCGCCGCCAGTCTGCTCACGACACTGGGTCTGCCGGAATTGATCTGTCAGGATCGTGCCGGATATGTCGCGCGTGCCCTGGAGCTGGCGACGAACCCGGACTCGTTGCGCGCACTTCGATCCCGCCTGGCACGCCATCGCGCCACGGGCCCCCTGTTCGATCCGGAGCGGTATCGCCGGAATCTCGAGGCCGCCTACGAGACCATGCTGCTGCCCCCGTCCGGATGAGTCGGCAAGTGTCCCCGAAATAAAACAGGCCCCGTGTTTCCACGGGGCCTGCCAGAGGGTCACCGGCAGCGGGTCCTGCCGGTCAGCAGCTTAGAGCGGATCGCTGCCGTAGGTGATATGACCACCCGATACCGTCGTCGCGTCGAAGTTGGCGAGGATCGGCTTGGTGGAGTTCTTGTTCCGCGTCCACATCACCACGCCGGCGTCCTGTGCCGGTGCCTTGACCGGGTCGATCAGCAGCCCGGTCACGCCGTTCGGCAGTGCCGAACCGACATGAGCCGCCGAAATGTTCTCCGAGGTCAGCGCCGTCCGGATTGCGCACGCCATCTTCGCGTTCGCACTCGTGACACTCGTGCAGGTACCGGTTGGAATCAGACCCACGCGCGTGTTGAACGAGTTCTGGTACGCGAAGTCGTACGCACCCGTGACGACGTTCGTGTACTTCGTCGAACCCGTGGTGTTGATATCGTCGGTGCTGCCATTGGCGGTGTCGATGCCCACACCACCGATCTTCACGAACGAGTACTGGCTGACGCCGCCAACCTGATTCAACGCCGGCGGAACTTCGGCCGCGAGAATCGTAATCGCACCGTGACCGGCGCCATTGGCGTTCTGAAGGTCCGTCACCACCGCAGCCGTGCTGGCTTCCTTGACGTCCTGGTAGCCCAGGGTCATATCCAGAATCGTGTCCGTGTAATTGTTCACGCTCGATGAGTTGACGCTACGCGGTGTCAGCGCGCCGCTGGCGCCCAACGCACCCGGATAGTTGAGGAAGTACTGGTTGCCCGATGCCTTGGTGCCCGAGCCGGAACCGCGGTCCAGCAGCCAGATGGGCTTGTTGGGCATCTGGTTGCCGTTGTCGTCGAACATCTTGTTCCAGTTCTGGAAGGCGCCCGTCAGGATGGCGGCCACCTCCTGCTTGGTGAAGTTCGTCTTGGCATGGCCGGCGAAATCGCCCGTGCCCTGGAACACGGCATTGGTGACGGCGACGCCGAACACGTCGATGTAGATGCCGTCCTGCTGGATGCCCGCCAGCTGCGACGATGTCAGCGCCGTGACGCCGTTGAGGTTGAAGAGGTTGTTGAAGATCGGCACTTCGACGTCAGTCAGGCCGAAGTCCGGGGAATGCGGGTCCGTCGCGGTGCCGGTCGCGGTGAACTTGTAGGTCGGTGACGAAGGGTTGGTCGCGGGTGAGGCGTTGGCCGTCGCCACGGACGTGCCGATGGCGCTCGTCACCGGGTAGTTGAGCACCGAATTCGTCGTGTCGGAGGTGGGGAAGGCGAACGGAAATGCGCCGTTCGGGAAGCTGCCGCCGTTGAACTTGTAGAAATACAGGATGTTCTCGGAGCTGGACAGACCCAGCGCCGTATTGCCGGCCGCATTGGTTGTTCCGGTCACGATCAGGTAGTTCGGGCTGAGAGCGCCGGTCGTCTGATCCGTGTAAATATCCACGGTGGACGGAGTGAGCAGCGTGTAAATCGATGCGAACGCTGCGTTTTCCTGGGCCGATCCGCCGGCCTCGTAGAACACAGCGTCGAGCGTAGCGCCGGGCGCAAGCGCATGAGCCGCATTCGTGCCGAGCGCCAGGGCGACCGCCGCAGCGATCAAGCCAGTTTTGCTGGAAGAAGTCATGTCGTGAAACCTCATATGTCGATTTGGGGGGGTGGTGCGTTCACGCTCAGGCGAGCGCGCCACCCAGGTCGGCCTGGCGCTGGCCGCGACGGCCGAGCAGGCCCATCAGGCCCAGTCCGGAGAGCAGGAGAACCAGCGGGGCCGGCAGCGGCACCTGCGACACGTTGTACGTGAGCAGTCCGGCGCTGGTCAGATTCCATGTGTGCGCCAGCAGCGTGACTGTTGCTCCGCCACGGGTCGCGGAATTATCGCCGCTCGCGACGTCGTAAAACGCCAAGGGCGTATTGAGCGCCGCATTGTCGGTCACAGTGCCAATATCACCCTCGAGACTGCCTTCGTAACCGCCTCGGGCCCAGTCGTTGGCGGGCGCACCGCTGGCCAGATTGAAGGTCGAGCCGCCCTTCGGGTTCTTGATCACTGCCAGGAAACTGCCGATCTGCGTGGCGACATCGTTCGCCTGAAAACCGGAGGTAGTAGAAGCCGGATCGGCGATGGCTGTGATCAGCGATATCGGTGTGTTGCCGAAGCTATCGGCGGTATTGGTCGTGCCGACGACGGAATAGTTGATCACGTCGCCGGTGCCCTCGGCCGCTACGAACGCCTGGTAGTTGGGATCGCTGGCGATGCTGTGGCTGTACGTGGACGTATCGCCGTTGAAGGTCGATACCGACACGCCGGTGTCGAACATGAACGACGTGTTCTGTGTCGTATCGACCACGTTGAGGAAGATGGTGCCGTTCGCGTCGGCGCTGGTGTTCGCGGCAAGAGCGCCACCGGCGAGGGACAGCGCCACGGCTCCAGCCAGTAGCTTCAGTGCAATTTTCGGGGACATAACAGGATTGCTCCCAATGGTTGTGTAAGGAAGCCGGCACCGCGCGAAGCGCTTGGGCGAGAACAAGGCTTGCGGCGCTGGCCCATCCGGGCCCCACGCGTTGCTGACTGCGGGACGTATGCTGGTGTTGGAAGATTTACGTTCTGTGAACCAGCCATGAATCTGGCGTCAAAGCTGCGGCGGCGTCGGTGGCGCGCCGGTTCACGATCTGTCAGCGGATGTCAGTTGTAGAGCAAACGTAAGACAACTGGAATGCGCTCGTCGGCGTGTGTTGGGTGGATGCGGGAGAATTTGCAGATCGCCTGGCAGGCGTGAAACGTTCAAGCGCGCATGTGGCGCGGCTCACGCGCGCCGCGCGTACGCAGCAGGAGCAGCACGGAGAGCAGCGCGATGAGCTCGAAGTCAAGGACGCCACCGCCTCCGGAGGAAGGTGGATCGACGTTCACGGTCACCGACTGCGCCGCCGTGCCGCCAGGTCCGTCGCAGGTCAGCGTGAAGGTGGTTGAGGTGGACACGGGAGGACTGGTCGTGTTGCCGCTCGCGGCCTGCGCACCGGTCCAGTGACCGGTCCAGCTGCCTCCCGAGCCGGTGCAGCTGGTCGCATTAGTGCTGGTCCAGGTGAGTGTCACCGTACCGCCCGTCGTGACGTGAGTCGGGTTGGCGGTCAGTGTCACGGTGGGCACGGGTGGCGCGGCCGCAGCGTTCAAAGCATAGGTACCGGTGTGGTCCGTGGCGGAAGGTGTTGCCAGGAAATTCACGAAGTAGTTGCCGGCGGCCGCCTGGAAAGGCGGAATGGTTCCTCCCGCAAAGATGGAACCGATCACCGTTCCACCGCGGGTGACGATCACCGCAAGGTCCTGGAAACTCGATGGAAACGCGAGATCCGCGGCCGTGACGGTGTAGCGGCCGGCCGCGGTGATGGCGAGCGGTCGCGCCGCAAAGGCGACCCCCACACCCTGAGGCTGATCGAAGACCAGCCTGCTGCTGCTGTCGGTGACGTTCACGTCGAGCAGGCTGCCGCCACTGCCACTGCCGCCGGCGAATACGAGCAGGGACAGCGGCCCCGCCACGGCATTGATGTCGAAGCTGCCGGCTGCGCTGATCGGTGTGCCGAGCAGCGCCCCGCCCTGCACGGCGGCGAGTTTGCCGCTGCCGAGCGGGCGCGGGCTCTGGAAGTCGACCAGATTGACCGTGTAGGAACCCGCAGCCGCAATGCTCGTGTCGTAGCTGTAGCCGCTCAGCGCTGCACCTGGCGCGCTCACGGCCCTGGCGACACTGAACGCCGTGGTGCCGCCGCCTTGCGGCTGGATCTGCACCGCGTAGCTGCCGGAGCCCGAAGCACCGGCAGTCGCGACGGCGAAGATCTGATACGTGCCGGCCGCGGCGCTGAAGGACTGGGTGCCGGGGGCGGAGGCGCTCGCCGCCGCCTGTCCGTCCGAGGAGACCAGGACCCCGACCTGAGTCAGCGCGGCCGGGAAGGCCAGGTCGCCGACCACCAGGTTGTAGTTCCCGGCGGTGAGCGTGGTGGTTCCCAGCAGCGTCATGCCGCCCGCCGCGAC
Organism: Steroidobacteraceae bacterium; assembly: GCA_035542375.1. Lineage (GTDB taxonomy): Bacteria > Pseudomonadota > Gammaproteobacteria > Steroidobacterales > Steroidobacteraceae > 13-2-20CM-66-19. The sequence goes on from DATKLO010000171.1 coordinate 58,097, forward strand.
CGTCCTGCTGTATGCGGGTGTGCCGCCGGCCTGCGGTGCGACGATCGCGCTGTAGGTACCCGAGCCGGCAGCCCCTGCCTGACCGATCGCGAAGATGCGATAGGTCACTCCGGTCTGGAGTGCGACCGTGGCCTGCAGAGCATTGCCGTTGCTGGCATCGGGAAGGATGGCGAGCGGTGTCGCTGAACCCTGTGCGGTCAACAGCAGCGTCAGATCGGACAGGCTCTGCGGAATGTTGAGGTCGGCGATGCTCACCTGGTAGTTGCCCGAGGCAGTCACGGTGAAGCTGTCGTCGAGCAGACCCACCGCGCTGGGAGAGGACTGCGGGGGTGGCGCAATCGTGTCGGAAAACGAGTACAGCACCGTGCCGCCCGAAACCGCGCTGACCTGGATACCGATCGGACCCGAACCGACGACGGTTCCGGGAGTACCCACGACATGCAGCCGATAGGTACCGGGGCTGGCCGTGAACTGCAGGTTGCCGGCGCCCACGAGCGGGATGCCCACCAGCGCGTCGTTGCTCGTGATCGCGAGCTTCACTGCCGCCAGGGGCGCGGGGGGCGTCAGCAGAGCGCCCAGGTCCGTCAGAGTGACCTGATAGGTGCCGGCGATGGAAATGTCGAAGTCATGCTCCACCGGAACGGAGACATCGCTGGTGGCAATGGTGTGGACGTCGTCGAGAAGTGGAGCCTGCGCGTGCAGCGTGGTGACGGCGAACAGGCAAAGCAGGGAACCGGCGAGCCGGCAAACGCAGTCGCGGGCCCTGGGGGCCAGATGGGTCAGCATGGCGAATCCTCGGGCCCGCTTCTTCGGGCGGGCATCAGGAGCAACGGACGTCGAACTCTCAGCCGGGGCGGTCTCTCAGACTGGCCAGCGCGCTGCGCGCGGCATCTGACCAGGGAGCGCGCTCCGCTCCGGCCAGCGCGGCCTCCAGGTCGCTGCGTGCCCGCTCGTTGCGACCTGTCTGCAGTTCGGTCATGCCCAGGTGAAAGCGGATCTCCCTGGAGTCGGGCGACTGCGCCGCCGCCTGCTCCAGCACGCGCAGCGCATCCGCATACTCGGCGCGCTTGAAGTGCACCCAGCCGTTGGTGTCGAGGTAATCGCTGTTGTTCGACGAGGCGAACGCGGCGGTCAGATCGCGAGCGCGGTCCAGGCTCGCCTGGTCCTTGCGATAGGTGACCAGCAGCATGGCGAGATTGCTCGCCACGCGCGAACTGGTGGCGTTACCGCGAATCCATTCCTCATAGAGCGCGATGGCATCGCTGGCCTTTCCCTGCCGCTCGTACAGCTCGGCCAGATTCGTGACGAGACGGGGCTCGTGCGGCGCGGCAGCGATCCCGGCCCGGTATGTCGCGATGGCACCCTCCGCATCCCTGGCAGCAAGCTTCGCCTGCGCGAGATTGCTGTAGGAAGGCCACCAGCCCGGTGCCAGCGTGATGGCCTTCTGGAACGTCTGCAGCGCGAGCGGCGTGTCCTTCTGCTCGAGGTACAGTTCGCCCAGCACGTTGAGCACGGCGGGATTCTTCGGATCGCGCTGTGTGGCGGCATTGCACAATGCGATGGCGTCGCTGGCGCGGTTGCGCGCCAGATCCAGCCGGACGAGCGCCGTGAGCGTATCGATGGCACGTGGCTCGATTTCCAGCGCCTGCTCGTAGTTCTTCTGCGCCTCATCCGGCCGCTGCGCGGCCTCCGCGGCAAGTCCTGCCAGGTAGTATCCGGCGGGTGATTTCGGCCGCAGCGACTTCAGGTCTTCGGCGGCCGTGCGCGCCGCCGGAATGTCGGGTTTGACCAGATAGGCTCGCACCAGTGCTTCGCGCGCGGCCGGGTCGGCCGGATCGTCGTGTACCGTGCTTTCCAGCAGCTCCACGGACTGCACGCCGCGCCTGGTTTCCACGAGCAGGCGGGCGAGTTCGATGCGTACCGTGGTGTCGTGCGGCGCGAATTCCAGCGCCGCACGCAATGCCTGCTCGGCCAGGGCCGGCTCCCCGTTGGCTAGATACGCCTGGGCCAGTAAGCGCTGGATGGCCACCGAACCCGGCTGGTCGCGCAGCACCGAGCGCAGGTCGGCGATCGTCGAGACCGGATCGCGCTGCTTCATGGCGATCTCGCCATGGATCAGCAGCGCCTCGTCATCGCGCGGACTCTTCGCCAGCACCTCGCTCACCAGACGACTCGCCTCGACGTCATGACCCTGGGCGAACTCGATAGCCGCGATGCGGTCGCGGGCCGTCAGGCCGCTGGGGTGGGTTCCGTCGCGCTGGATGATTTCCTCGTAGGTGGCCCGCGCCTGGGCGGTATTCCCGGCTCGCTGCAACATCTCTCCAAGCCCGAAGCGCAGGTCATAATCGTCTGGATGTTGCGCGATGAGGCCGCGCAGGAGCCGCTCGCCATCCGCCGGACTGCGCTGCGCGCTCACGAAGCTCACCAAGGCCAGCTTGGCAGCATCATCGGCGGGTGCCGCCTTCACGGCCTCTTCGAGCGTCCGTTGGGCGTCGTCGATTCTGTGCTCGCGCGTGTAGAGGATGGCCAGTTGCTCGCGGTAGCGCAGGGCTCCGGGTTGCGCCTTGATCAGTTCCTTGAGCTGCGTCTCGACATCCTCGACGTCATTCTGGGACGCGTACAGCTGAACCAGCACCTCACGCAAATCCGTCGAGCCCGGCTGCCTGTCCACCGCATTCCTGACCAACTCGACGGCGCGCGAGATGTCTCCTCCCTCACGATAGAGGGCGGCGCGCAGCGAGACGGCGTCGGCGTTAGCCGGATCGAGCTTGATCGCCTGATCGGCGTCCGCCAGCGCGCCCGGTTTGTCAGCCTGCCGCAAGCGCGCGAGTGCGCGCACGGTGAGCAGCGAAGCATCCTGTGGATGACGGGCCAGTGCCGGCTCCACGATTTCCAGCGCGCGCTCGGGAGCCCCGGCAAGGTCGAACAGGCGTCCGAGCCCGACGCGGGCCTCGACGTTGTCCGGCGCGATATCGATCACGGATTGATAGAGTCCGGCCGCCTCGCGCACCTGGCCGGTCTTCTCCGCTGCATGCGCCCACAGCAGACGAGCCGTAACGTCCTTCGGCGAGATCTGTGCCGCGTTACGGAACTCGACAGTCGCATGCGCGTAGTCGCCCTTGGCGAAATAAGCGCGCCCCCGGTCGAGATGACTTTGCAGGCGCGCGGTGGCACCACCGCAGCCACTCATCGACACAAGAGCAGCCGCCGTCCCCAGGACAGAAAGCCAGCGCCACTTGCGGAAGGAGTCCGCATTCCTGCGAGCAGTCATCGCGTGGATCCCGGGAGTGTTGAAGTTGTCGGGCCGAGGCGTGAATGTAGGTAATGCGCGTTACGAGTGCATGACACGCGACTGCTGCGGTGTCAGCTGCGCCGGGCGGCAAGCGGCTTCAGGCGCTGACGTCGAGCAGCGCCCGCACCGCGATCAGCGCCAGTGTCAGCGCCGGAAAGACGCGCGGTATCAGTCCTTTGAAATCGATATTGAGCAGCATTTCCACCACGTACAGCAGCATGACCGCCTTGGCCACCCCGCCGGGCAGATCGGCGGGCAGCGCCACCGATCCGGGCAGGTTCGGCAGCACCAGCGCGATGAACAGGACGATCAGATCCAGAGTCGTGAGCTCGAAACGGCGCGCGGCCGACAGCCAGAAGCGCACGAATGCCGCCGCGGCCATCAGACCGATCAGCGTCCACGCGAGCATGCTCAGCGCCGGTGGCTTGTGTGGCATGGTCTGATCGAGGTAGACGAGCATCACCACGCTGACGTAAGCCGCTGCGCGATCGAGCCATCGCAGTGAGCGTTCAGCCTTCCAGAGGCTGAACAACAGGAGCAGCGCGAGGATGGCAAAGCAGGTCAGGCCCAGATCCGCGCGCACGTGAGTACTCGCCGCAAGCACGAACGCGCTGTAGAGGGCGAGACAGGAAACCATGACGATCGCGGTGAGCGCGGGAATCCGTTCAGTGGCGACGAATCCGTTGATGTAACCCCTGATGCCGGCGGTGCGTTCGACTCTTCCCAGCCGCCAGCCGGCGCGAACCGCGCACTGCATGAGCCACAGTATGGCAACGGCGAAGGCGCAGAACGCGACGATGACTTCGGCGTCGGATTCAAAGCGCAGGAACCAGGCCAGCAGCACGAGTCCAACCTGCAGGACGTACAGCAGCAGCACCGCTTCGCGATGCGCGAAGCCGAGCGCGAGAAGGCGATGATGCAGATGATTTCTGTCGGCCGAGAATGGCGACCGGCCGGCGCGGATGCGTGTCAGCATCACGGTCATCGTGTCCATGATCGGCAGTCCGAGCAGCAGAAGGGGCAGCGCTGCGCTCAGCGGGGATTCTCCCTGAGTCGCCAGCAATGCCAGCACGCCGACGCTGAATCCCAGCATCTGGCTGCCGCTGTCGCCCATGAAAATGCGCGCGGGGTGCGTGTTGAACCGCAGGAAGCCTAGAACCGCGCCCGCCTCGATGAACGCAATGGCGGTGACGGTGCTGTTGCCGCTGGCGGCGGCGAACAGCGCGATCGCGCACAGGCACAGCAACACCATGCCTCCGGCGAGACCATCGAGGCCGTCGGCGAGGTTGACGGCATTGGTGATGCCGATGAGGAAAACGAAAGTGAGGGCGATGGAGATCGAGTGTGGCAGCGGCTCCAGGGAACCGAATGTGAGGGAGCCGAGATGCACGCCACCGACACCCATGCACAGACCGACAGCCAGCACCTGGCCGGCGAACTTGATCCGATAATCGAGTGAGCTGCGGTCATCCCACAGGCCGAACAGCAGCAGCACGCCCAGACCGAGCAACAGCCCGCGCACTTCCGGCGTCAGATCGACAGTTAACAGCGTGGGCGCGAGCAGTCCGACCGCCATGGCCAGACCCCCCACGCGGGGCACGGGAACGCTGTGGACCTTGCGGGGACCGGGTGCGTCGGTGAGACCGATGGAGGGGGCCCAACGGGCGAGCAGGGGGATCAGTGCCGCTGTGATCGACAGCGCGACGACGAAAGCGACGAAAAGCTGCACGACTTCCCCACCTGTGTGCCGGTCAGCGTAGCGGCGGGAGACGACAATTTGGTTAAAGGTCGCCCCGGCGCCACTGGCGGGAGCGGCTGGGGAGGCGGTAGAGTGGGGAATGCAGGCAATTCAATGTGTTCCGGTCCTCCTGGGCTCGCGTGCGCAAGCCCTCAGCCGCGTGCCGAATCGGCGCATCCGATTCCTCGTCCTGGCGCTCGGACTGTCCTTCAGTCTGTCGCTCACCTTCGCCGCCGCGAGCCCGGCGACGGCCGCGGCAGGCGCTCTCCCGGTCAACGCGCCGGGGACTCCCGCCGCCACCGCGGCCAACACACCGGCCGCGTCGGCGAAGTCCGATATCGCCGGCACCCTCAAGCAGACCATCGAGTCACGCTTCCCGGGCGTGCATGTGCTGGATGTTCAGCCGGCCGTGGTTCCGGGTCTCTACGAGTTGTACACGGGTGACCAGATCGTCTACGCGGATGTCAGCGGGGAATACCTGCTGATGGGTCCGCTGGTGCAGACCAGGACCCGGCAGAACCTCACCGAGGACCGGCTCAACGAGCACGGCCGGATCGACTTCTCCAGCCTGCCGCTGGACCGGGCCATCAGGATCGTCAAGGGCAATGGCAGTCGCCGTTTCGCGGTGTTCTCGGATCCGGACTGCCCGTTCTGTCAGCAGCTCGAGCAGTCGCTGCTGTCGGTCAACGACATCACCATGTACGTGTTCCTGTACCCGATCGCGACCCTGCATCCCCAGGCACCCGGCAAGGCGCATGCGATCTGGTGCGCGAAGGATCACGCGCAGGCCTGGTCGCAGTGGATGCACGAGAAGAAGCTGCCACCGGCGGGGCTGTGCGCGGGCGACCCGGTGAAGGATCTGCAGCAGCTCGGCGACAAGCTGCGCATCAACAGCACCCCGACGATGTTCTTCGCCAACGGCCGGCGTCTCGCCGGCGCGCTGCCGGCGGCCGATCTGGAAAGAATCCTGGACGAGACCAGCGGCGTGAAGCACGCTCCGGCGGCCGCGGCACCCAAACCAACTGCACCAGCCCAGCCGGCACCCGCAGCCGGCCAGCCCGCGACGTCGCCGTCGAAATAGCTCGCGGCCTGCGGACAAGGTGGAATGCCGCGCGGGGAACGCCGCGCCCGCGATGTCACCGGCCGTTAGTCTGACTGTCACATCCCGGGGGCAACGTATTATGACACGCTGCGTGCCGGTGCTGCCGCCACAGCGGGCTGTCGGGTACTCAAGGGATCGGACATGTCATACAGATCAAACACGTTTGTCATTGCCCTCCTCGCCGCCGCTGTGCCGGTATTGCACAGCAGTCCTGCGCGAGCGGACATGGTGCTGGGCTACGATCTGACAGGCAATGGCCGCACGGGTGCCGGCTCCGGCACGACTTTCCTAAGCCTGCCGGTCTCCGACACCTACGGCGATTCCTTCACCGGACCGACCAGCCAGATCGGCACCACCGGCTTCGGCTTCTATGACGATTTCATCTTCACCGTGTCGGGCGCCAACGCCGACGCCGTAACCTCCACGATCAACTTCGCGAATGTGCTCGCGATCGACAACCTGGCGGTGCGCCTCTACAACATCAGCGGCAACCCCAATCTCCCGGTCACCGGCGTCCCCAACGGCGGCGCCATCGACGCGTGGAGCAACACCCTGAACGTCGCGCCCGGAACCAATGCCACGGTGGACGTGCTGCCGATGACCATGCTCGCTCCCGGGACCTACGTCCTGGAGATCGCGGGCAACGTGGTGGGCTCGGGTGGCGGCAGCTACTCGGGGACGCTCAACCTGACGCCGGTTCCCTTGCCGGCCGCCCTGCCACTGCTGCTGTCCGCTCTGGGCTTTGCCGGCGGCACCCTGCGGCGCCGGGCGCTCAAACCGGGCTAGGTCTCGAGCTGCCGTCACGGTGCTGACGGCAGAACTGCGCCAGCCGCCGCACGGCGGCCCGGTATTCCTGGTCGATCCAGGAAAACTCCAGCCAGAATTCCCGTTGCGCCACGAGCGTGGTGGCGTTGCGGCTGGCTACGAACATGCGCAGTGCCACGCTGCGATGGATGGCGAGATCCTGCACGGCATCCTGGAGGGCGCCGAGCTCACCGAGTGCGCGGCGGGAGAGGATTCTCACGATGTGACGAGGGGCGTCCGTGGAAGGCGTAACGCTTCAGGCAGAGCAGGCGTGCAGCGCTTCGAACTCGGCCGTGGTTTTCTCGAGCTCGGCGATGACCTCGCAGTAGCGACGCCATGCGCTGCGCAGCTCATCGCTTTCCGCAGGACTGACCCGCTCGAGACCGCGGCGCACCGACTCGTGTTCCGAGCGGATGCGCTGATGGCGTCCTTCGAGTCTGTCGAGCCGCTCCCAAAACTGCGGGCCGAGCCACTCGGCCCGATGTTCTTCCGACGCACTCATTGCCTCACCTGCGCGCGTTCTTTTCGAACCGCGCAGACGTTAGCGCAGGTGTGCTACAGGAGCATTGCAGATTGCGCGCCGGGAGTGAGCTTTGTCACGCGAAGTCGCGCAGCGAGAACTTATTTCTTTGGCTTCGTCGGCCGCTGCCACCCTTCGATCGTCACCTGCCGTGCGCGCGCGACGGTGAGCTTTGCGGCGGGCACTTCCTTCGCGACCGTGGAACCTGCGCCGATGGTCGCGCCGGCGCCGACATTGATTGGCGCGACGAGCACACTGTTGGAGCCGGTGTGCACGTCATCGCCGATGACCGTACGATGCTTGTTCGCGCCGTCGTAGTTCGCGACGATGGTCCCGGCGCCGATGTTCACGCGGGCGCCGACGTGTGCATCGCCAACGTATGACAAATGATTCGCCTTCGAGTCGTTGCCCATCCGTGAATTCTTCACTTCGACGAAATTTCCGATGTGCACGCCATCCCCGAGCGTCGACGACGGCCGGAACCGCGCGAATGGGCCGATATTGCAGCGTGCGCCGATGACGGCATTGTCGATCACACAGTGCGGAAAGACCTCGGTGTCGTCGCCGATCTCGCTGTTGCGGATCACGCTGCCCGGCCCGACGCGCACGCGGTTTCCGAGCTTCACGGTGCCCTCCAGCACGACATTGACATCGAGAAAGACGTCCGCACCGAAGTTGAGCTCGCCCCGAACGTCGATCCGGGCCGGATCGGCGAGAGTGACTCCGGCGATCATGAGTTCGCGCGCCTGGCGATAGCGGTAGGCGGACTCGGCCAGTGCGAGCTGTTCCTTGTCATTCACGCCCAGCACCTCGATGGCGCTGCCGGCGGTGAGCGGCCGCACGTCCGCCTTGTCCTTCACCGCCAGAGCGATCACGTCGGTGAGGTAGTACTCGCGCTGCGAGTTGTCGTTGCGCAGGGACTTCAGCCACTGGCGCAGCAATCCGGCCGGCGCGGCCAGCACGCCCGTGTTGCATTCGCGGACCTCGAGTTCCTGTTTCGAGGCATCGTTCTGTTCGACGATCCTGCGAATCTGGCCCCGACCCCTGCGGATCACGCGTCCATAGCCGGTGGGATCATCGAGATGCACGGTCAGCAAGGCGAGCTGCCTCGGCCCGGTCAGCGCCAGCAGCTCGACCAGGGTCGGGCGGCTGATGAGAGGCACATCGCCGTACAGCACCAGTACCGTTTGATCGTCGGGAATGTCCGGCATGGCCTGCATCAGCGCGTGGCCGGTTCCGAGTCTCTGCGACTGCAGCACCCAGCGGACGGGCTCCGCCTTGAGGGTATCCTTCACCCGGTCGCCGCCGTGACCGTACACGACATGAATGGCTGCAGGAGACAGGGAGCGCGCGGTCGCGATGACGTGCTGCAGGATCGGCCGGCCGGCCAGCGGCTGCAGGACCTTGGGCAGGTCGGATCTCATGCGCTTGCCCTGGCCGGCGGCGAGAATGACGACGGTGAGCGGCCCCGCCGCAGCGCGCCTCGCGTCACGCGCGTCCCCGCCGTCGCGCCCGCTGGCGCGTCCGGCGCGGCGCCCGCCCTCATCACGGAACCCAGCGGCGCGGTCGGCGCCGCGACCCTTCTTACGATCGCGCTTGCGTTTCGCCATGCATCCTGACCGGGGCCGGGCGGCCCGCGTTGAACACGATTGTACCTTGGCCGGGGGGATGGCCCGCTCCCTCGAGTTCGAGCAGCTTGTGGCGCATCCCCGCACCAATGGAAATCTGCGGATTCGAGGGTGTCTTGTGCTCGCGGACTTCGCGCTCCCGGATCAGCTGCGCGGCCTTGTTGAAGGCCTGTTCGAGCGAAGTGCTGCCCGGCAGAGCATCCTTGAGGAAGGCTTCGCCGAAGTAGGTCAGATCCCGGTCGTCTTCGCAGCCGAACGAGCTGTGGCTCGCGTCGGCCGCCGTGATGACCAGGGTATTGTCCGCGGCCAGACTGTCCATGAACACGCCCGCGTAGCAGGCCGATACGATGACGACGCGCCACTTGATACCCGAATCATCCAACGCGTGCTGCAGCTCGGCGGGCCCCATCTGCAGCAGCGGCAGAGTGCCATTCTCTATGGCAAGGCCGTCTTCCGAACCATGCGAGGTGAGCATCAGAACCAGAACGTCGTCCTCGACGTTCATCCGTGAAGCCACGAGCTTCAGGGTCTGGGACAGGCCGCTGACGCTGGCGATCGGATAGGAATCGCGATCATCGTCGTCGTTGATCAATTCGATCGAACGTTCACCCGAATCGAAATGCTGCGCGAACACGTCCTGGGCGAACAGCGCCTCGCGCTTGAAGATCTCCTGTTCGCCATCACCCGCGAATCCGACATAGAACACGTTGCTGGTGCGCGGCTTGCGTGGCGCAAGATGCTCGATCGCTCCGACGATCCGCGCGGGCTGGTCATAGAGGACGGACTCGGCATCCTGCGTGTCGGTGGACTGTGCGGAGTCGACGTCGTCGGTCAGCCAGAGGCGCGTGTCGAGGTTGAGCATCGCGAGCACCCAGGGTGCGGCCACGATGAAGACCATCGCTACAATCACCGCTGTCGCACGAACTTCAGTGTAGGCGGCCTGGATTGCGCGTACGCCGAGGATCAGCAGATACGACACCGAGACGAGCAGGATCGTCAGCGGGTGGTTGCCGACCCAGGTCGTATCGGAAAGCAACCAGAACGACGTCAGGACAAAAGGAGCGACCGCCAGTACGGGAATGAGCAGCGAGCGGGTGTCGGCCTGACGACAGCCGGCGCGGGCGACGATGCCACACGCGAACAATCCGAGCAGCAGATAGAAGGCCCAGCCGTAGAGCCCGTCGAGCATGAGCCGCGAGCCTTCCTCGGCATGCAGCGTGTCGAGCAGGGCCCAGAGCAGCAGGTTGATGAGCAGGAGCGTCGCGAGCTGATCGAAGCTGCGCACGAAACGCTCCGGTCCGAGGCGGCGCAGGCGGAACAGCGCCAGACCGCTGCGCAGGTTCTGCAGCAGGCCGGCACCGTAGCTGGGCTCCAGGGTGCTCGCGGTCAGCCCTTCCGGTTGCGCAGACGCTGAATGAGCTTGAGCTGTTCGGTCATGCGGACCAGCTCGGCCAGTGCCTCGGCCTCATTGATGTGACCGCTCTTGTCCTTGAGAGCCTCTTCGGCGCGCTGCTTGGCTTCCAGTGCCGCGGCTTCGTCCAGATCGTGCGCCCGCGCCGCGGTGTCAGCCAGCACGGTGACCTTGTTGGGCTGCACTTCGAGCGCCCCGCCACCGACGAAGAACGAATGCTGCTGGCCATCCGGAGTCTGCACGCGCAGCTCGCCGGGCTTCAGAAGCGTCAGCAGCGGCGCGTGCCGCGGGGCAATGCCCAGGTCTCCCTGGGACGCCGGCGCGAACACCATGGCGGCCGGTCCCGAGAAGATCTCGCCCTCGGCACTGACGATGTCGACCTGAATGGTATGCGCTTCGGCCATGTGGGAGTCCTACTGCAGGGTCTTCGCCTTGGCGATCGCCTCATCGATGGTGCCGACCATGTAGAAGGCCTGCTCCGGCAGCGAGTCGAATTCGCCGCTGATGATGCCCTTGAAGCCGCGGATGGTTTCCTTGAGGGGGACGATCTTGCCGTCCTGGCCCGTGAACACCTTCGCGACGTTGAAGGGCTGCGACAGGAAGCGCTGCACCTTGCGTGCCCGGAACACCGTGAGCTTGTCCTCTTCCGACAGCTCGTCCATGCCCAGGATGGCGATGATGTCCTGCAGCTCCTTGTAACGCTGCAGCACGGCCTGCACGCCGCGCGCGGTGTTGTAATGCTCTTCGCCGACCACCAGAGGATCGAGCTGGCGGCTGGTGGAATCCAGCGGATCCACCGCCGGATAGATGCCCAGCGAGGCAATCTGGCGCGACAACACGACGGTGGCGTCCAGGTGCGCGAAGGTCGTGGCGGGCGAAGGATCGGTCAGGTCGTCCGCAGGCACGTACACGGCCTGGATCGACGTGATGGATCCGGTCTTCGTGGAGGTGATGCGTTCCTGCAGCACGCCCATTTCCTCGGCCAGCGTCGGCTGGTATCCCACCGCCGAGGGCATGCGTCCCAGCAGCGCGGACACTTCGGTTCCGGCCAGCGTGTAACGGTAGATGTTGTCCACGAAGAACAGCACGTCGCGGCCGCGGCCTCCGTCCTCGCGCTGCTCGTCACGGAAATACTCGGCCATGGTCAGACCGGTCAGCGCGACGCGCAGGCGGTTGCCCGGCGGCTCGTTCATCTGGCCATACACCATGGCGACCTTGGAGTTGGACAGGTTGTCCTTGTCGATGACACCCGATTCGATCATCTCGTGGTAGAAGTCGTTGCCCTCGCGGGTACGCTCACCGACGCCCGCGAACACGGACAGACCGCTGTACTGCTTGGCGATGTTGTTGATCAGCTCGAGCATGTTGACGGTCTTGCCCACACCGGCGCCGCCGAACAGCCCCACCTTGCCGCCCTTCGCGAAGGGTACGAGGAGGTCGATGACCTTGATGCCCGTCACCAGCAGGTCCTGGCCGCCCGCCTGCTCATCGAACGCGGGCGGGGCCCGGTGGATCGGCAGGTAATCGGTGGTCTTCACATCGCCGCGGTTGTCCTGCGGCTTGCCCAGCACGTCCATGATGCGGCCCAGCGTGCCCTTGCCCACCGGAACCGAAATCGGCGCGCCCGTGGACAGCACCGCCAGACCACGCTTGAGGCCTTCGGAGGCGCCCATGGCGATCGTGCGCACGACGCCGTCGCCGAGCTGCTGCTGCACCTCCAGCGTCAGATCCACGTCCTTCAGCTTCAGTGCCTCATAGACGTTGGGAATGGATTCGCGCGGAAAGGCGACGTCCACGACGGCGCCAATGATCTGCGTGATCTTGCCTTCGGCCACGGTTGCCATGCGTACTTCCTCTAGAACTAGACAGCGGCCGCGCCGCCGACGATCTCCGAAAGCTCTTTCGTGATCGCGGCCTGACGGGCCTTGTTGTAAACCAGTTGCAGTTCGCCGATCAGCTTGCCGGCGTTGTCCGATGCTGCCTTCATGGCGACCATCCGCGCGGCCATTTCCGAGGCGACGTTCTCGACGGCGCCACGGTAGACCTGCGACTCGACGTAGCGCATCAGCAGACCGTCGAGGATGTCCTTGGCATCGGGCTCATAGATGTAGTCCCAATGCTCCTGCAGTCCCTCGGTGTCCGCCGCCTGTACCGGCAGCAGCTGTTCCACTGTGGGCTGCTGCGTCATCGTGTTCACGAACTGCGCATTCACCAGGAACAGCCGGTCGATCTGTCCGGCGCTGTAGGCATCCAGCATCACCTTGACCGACCCGATGAGATCCTTGATATGCGGCCGGTCGCCCAGACCTGCGACGTTGGCGAGAATCGGCACAGCCAGCCGCCGGAAGAAGGCGAGGCCCTTGCTGCCGATGATGCACAGGCTGACCTGCGCACCCTTCTCCTGCCACTCGCGCATCAGGTAGATCGTGCGCTTGAACACGTTGGCGTTCAGTCCGCCCGCCAGACCGCGGTCGGTCGAGATCACGATGATGCCGACACCCTTGGGCTCGCGCGTGATCAGGAACGGATGCCGGTAATCCGGGTTGGCCTCGGTCAGGTGGCCGATCACGTTGCGCATCTTCTGCGCGTACGGACGGGCCAGGCGCATGCGATCCTGCGCGCGGCGCATCTTGCTCGTGGCCACCATCTGCATGGCCTTCGTGATCTTCTGAGTGCTCTTCACACTCGCGATCTTGGTCCGAATTTCCTTGGTGCCCGGCATCGGCGCGTTCCTTTAATACGTGCCCGTCGCCTGGAAGGCTTCGATGCAGGCCTTCAGCGCAGCCTCGTTTTCCTTGCTGAACTTCGGGTTGGAGTTGATGCCCTCGAGCAGCGCTTTGTGGTTGGCCTTGGCGAAGCTCTGCAGTCCGGCCTCGAAATCCACCACCTTGTTCAGCGGCACCTTGTCCATGTAGCCGTTGTTGACGGCATAGATGGTGAGAGCCATTTCCGCCACCGACATCGGGGCGTACTGCTTCTGCTTCATGACTTCCGTCGTGCGCTGGCCGCGCTCGAGCTGCTTGCGGGTCGCCTCATCGAGGTCGGAAGCGAACTGCGAGAACGCCGCCAGCTCGCGATACTGCGCCAGAGCCAGACGGATGCCACCACCGAGCTTCTTGATGATGTCGGTCTGCGCCGCGCCACCGACGCGCGACACGGAGATGCCGGCGTTCATCGCGGGACGGATGCCGGCGTTGAACAGGTCAGTCTCGAGGAAGATCTGGCCGTCGGTGATCGAGATGACGTTGGTCGGCACGAACGCGGTGACGTCGCCGGCCTGGGTCTCGATGATCGGCAGCCCGGTCAGGGAGCCCGTCTTGCCCTTCACGGCGCCCTTCGTGACCATCTCCACGTACTCTTCGTTGACTCGCGCGCTGCGCTCGAGGAGTCGGGAGTGCAGGTAGAACACGTCGCCGGGGAATGCTTCGCGGCCCGGCGGGCGGCGCAGCAACAGCGAGATCTGGCGGTAGGCCACGGCCTGCTTGGACAGGTCGTCATAAATGATCAGCGCGTCCTGGCCGTTGTCCATGAAGTACTCGCCCATCGTCACGCCCGAGTACGCCGAGATGTACTGCAGCGCGGCCGGGGTGGAGGCGGAAGCGGCCACGACGATCGTGTGCTTGAGAGCATCGTGCTCTTCGAGCTTGCGCACCACATTGGCGATCGTGGACTGCTTCTGGCCGATGGCGACGTAGATGCACTTAATGCCGGAGGACTTCTGGTTGATGATCGTGTCCACGGCCAGCGCGGTCTTGCCGGTCTGGCGGTCGCCGATGATCAGCTCGCGCTGGCCACGGCCGATGGGCACCATCGAGTCAACAGCCTTGTAACCGGTCTGCACCGGCTGGCTCACCGACTTGCGATAGATGACGCCCGGCGCCACGCGCTCGATCGGGGCAGTGCGCGTGGCCTTCACGGGGCCCTTGCCGTCGATCGGGTTGCCGAGCGCATCGACCACCCGGCCGAGCAGCTCCGGTCCCACCGGCACCTCGAGGATGCGGCCGGTCGTCTTGACCGTATCGCCTTCCGTCAGATGCTTGTACTCGCCCAGCACCACCGCGCCGACCGAGTCCTGCTCGAGGTTCAGCGCCAGTCCGAAGGTGTTGCCCGGATATTCCAGCATCTCGCCGTAGCGGACGTCGGCCAGGCCGTGGATACGCGTGATACCGTCGGTGACCGAAACGATCGTGCCTACGTTGCGTGCCTCGGTGACGCCCTTGAAGGCTTCGATTCGCTGTTTGATCAGGTCGCTGATCTCGGTTGCCTTGATGGCCATGTGCGTTCTCTCTTGCGAGCTAGTTCGTTCGTTGACTTCAGGCGGTCAGTTCGTAGGCGATGCGTTCCAGTCGCGAGCTCAGCGAGCCGTCGATGACCAGGTCGCCGGAGCGCAGCACGGCGCCCCCGATCAGGTCCGGATCCACTTCGGCATGCAGCCGCACCTTGCGTCGCAGGCGCTTCTCCAGCGCAGCCGACAGCTTCTGCTTCTGCGACTCATCCAGATTCGAGGCGGAGGTGACGGTGACATCCGCCACGCCCTGCGCTTCGTCCTTGAGCACCTCGAACTGCGCCAGCACCTCCGGCAGATAAGTCAGCCGGTGATTGGCGGCGAGTGTGCGCACGAAGTTGGCGCCATGTTCGCCGAGCGAGGGTCCGGCGATGTCGATGAGCAGCTGCGCGAGCTGCTCGGGCGTCACCTGCGGGTGGCCGATGAGGCTGGCCACACGCGGGTCCTGCACGACCTGCGCGGCGACCTGGAGCGAGTCCGACCACTGGGTGAGCCGGTTCTCGCTGCTGGCCTCCTCGAAGGCGGCCCGCGCGTAGGGGCGGGCGATGGTGAGCTTGTCCGCCATCTGGTGCGCTTCCCTCAGATCTGCGCGGCGAGCTTGTCGAGCAGGTCGGCGTGCGCGCGCGCATCGATCTCGCGCCCGAGCAGCTTGGAAGCCGCTCCGACCGCGATGCCGGCCACCTCACGGCGCAGGCCTTCGCGTGCACGCGTGGTATCGAGCTCGATCTGCTGTTTCGCGGCGGCCACGAGCCGTGCGCCCTCGCTCCTGGCGGTGCTGCGCGCCTCTTCCACGATCTCGTTGGCACGGTGCTGCGCCTGATCGATGATCTGGCCGGCCCGCTCGCGCGCCTCGCGGATGATGCCATCCGCATCCCCGCGCGCCGCCGCCAGTGCTTCCTGGCCCTTCTCGGCCGCGGCCAGCCCCTGCGCGATCCTGCGGGTACGCTCATCCATGGCCGCCAGGATCGGTGGCCAGATCCACTTCATCGTGATGAAGATGAGCAAGGCGAACACGATCATCTGCACGATGAGCGTGAGATTGATGTTCACGATCTGATCTCCTGCCTCAAGCCGTCACTTCGCGACCAACCGTGATTCAGTGTGCGGCCTGCAGAGCGCTCACGAACGGGTTGGCGAAAGTGAAGAACAGCGCGAAGCCGATGCCGATCATCGCGACCGCGTCCAGCAGGCCAGCGACCAGGAACATCTGCACGCGCAGCGTGGGCAGAAGCTCCGGCTGACGGGCGGAGCCCTCGATGAAGCGGCCGCCGAGGATGCCGAAGCCGATCGCGGTTCCCAGCGCGCCCATACCGAAGATGATGCCGACGGCCAGTACGGTCATGGCCTGGATGTGTGCAATGCTTTCCATTCAACCTCTCCCGAAGAAAAACGACAGAAACGAAGTCCGACCCGTCAACGACGTCCTCAGTGATGCTCGCTGGCCATCGACAGATAGACGATCGTCAGCACCATGAAGATGAAGGCCTGCAGCGTGATCACAAGGATGTGGAACAGCGCCCACACCAGGCCGAGGATCACCTGGCCGGTGATGCCGAGAATGCCCCCGAGCGACACCAGATGGTTCAACCCGAGGTTCAGTGTCAGCACCGCCAGCAGCAGGAAGATCATCTCGCCGGCATACAGGTTGCCGTACAGTCGCAGCGACAGCGACACGGGGCGCGCGAGGAACGTGACCGATTCGAGTATGAAATTGACGGGCACGAGCAGCGCCTGGACGAACCAGTTCTTGGCCTGGAAGGGATGCAGCGTCAGCTCGCCGATGAAACCGCCCAGGCCCTTCATCCGGATGCTGTAGAAGATGATCAGCGCGAACACCGTCAGCGACATGGCGAAAGTCGCATTGAGATCCGTGCTGGGCACGACCTTCAGGTGCTCGAGGCCCGCGCCGCGGGCAACCAGCGGCAGCAGATCCACCGGCACGAGGTCCATGAAGTTGAACAGGAAGATCCAGCAGAAGATGGTGAGCGCCAGCGGCGCGATGAGACGACTTGAGCCGTGGAAGGTGTCCCGTACCTGCTGGTCGACGAAACCCACGATCGCCTCGACGAAGTTCTGCACGCGGCCGGGCACTCCGGAGCTCGCCTTGGCGGCCACGTAGCCGAACAGGGCGAGGAAGACCACGGCCAGTCCCACCGAGAAGAACACGGTGTCGTAGTTGATGACCGAGAAGTCGACAATGCCGTGGGGCGCCTTGTTCGACAGGAAGGTCTGGTGGTGCAGGATGTATTCGGTTGCGCCCGGTGCTTGTTCTGCTTCAGCCATGCTCTTTCCCGCTCGACCCGTCTCTCAGGCACCCGGGCGCATGCGACCGGCTGCCGGAAGTGCGCTCAAGAGTGCGATCCAGTACACGAGGAATGTCGCAGCGAAGGCGGCGAACATCGCCAGCGGCACCACATTCATCCATTTCAACACCACCACGAACAGCACCATCATCAGCGCGACCTTGAGCGCCTCGCCGAGATAGAACGTGCCGAGCACGCGCTGCGCATCCGTGGCCTTCCCGCCACCGAAGACGAGAACTGCCATCAGCAGGCTGCCCGACGCTGCGATGCCACCTCCCAGGAGTGCCGACACCGCCGCTCGAAAGTCCGCTACCGCCCAACACACGAGCGCGACGCCGAGCGCGACCGCCGCCTGCCACAGCACGACGCTGAAGGCCAGCCGCCGCGCTTTGGGCAGGTCAATCGCGATCACCGTAAATCCCGCTCGTGGGGCGAACGCCGCCTGACCCATACCTGAATGACGCGAGCGGCTTCGCTTTCTACCTTGCCATAACGCAAGCGACGACAGTCACTTACGGGGCCCACCCAACGGGGCCCGGCCAAAAAGCCGGCGGATTATAGAGAGCGGGGGCCCGGCAGTCCACAGCGCTCCGGAACCCTGGCCGACCACCCGTTCCGCCCTGCGCGCAGGTGTTCCACGGAGGCGTCCCGCGCCCCGGTGGGGGTCAGCGGATGTGGGCGAGGATCCCGTCCAGCTCGTCGAGGCTGTTGTAGGTGACTACCAGCTTGCCCTTGCCACCGGAGCCGTGTTGTATCGCAACCCGAGCGCCGAGCTTGTCGGCGAGTTCCTGTTCGAGACGGCTTACGTTCGGATCCACGGTCGCTTCGGCCGCCCGGGCTTGTGCGGGCTGCAGCATCCGGCGCACCAGGGCCTCCGTCTCGCGTACGGAAAGACCGCTTTTGACGACCAGTGCCGCGACCTCGATCTGCTGCTTCAGGTTGACCAGCCCGAGCAGCGCCCGGGCATGCCCCATCTCCAACTCGCGTTTCTCGACCCGCTCGGCCACTTCCGGCGCCAGCTCCAGCAGGCGCAGCAGGTTGCTGACCCCCGCCCGGGAGCGGCCTACGGCTTCCGCGGCCTCCTGATGCGTGAGCGTGAACTCGGTGATGAGCCGCTGGAGGGCACGCGCCTCTTCCAGGGGATTAAGGTTCTCGCGCTGGATGTTCTCGATGAGAGCGACCGCGATGGCGGCTTCGTCCGGAATCCGCCGGATGACCGCTGGTATCTCGCGCAGCCCGGCCATCTGGGCAGCACGCCAGCGCCGCTCGCCCGCGATGATCTCGTAGCGCTGCGACGCGCCCTGGCCCGAGTGGTCCAGCGGCCGCACCACGATCGGCTGCACGACGCCCTGAGCCTTGATGGAGTCGGCCAGTTCCTGCAGCGTCTCCGGCCGCATGTCGACTCGCGGCTGATACCGCCCGCGCTGCAACAGGTCGAGGGGCAGGTGCGCCAGTTCCTCCCCGTTGACCCCCACGCGGGCAGTCGCTGCGGCGCCGGATTCCGTAGCAGCCGGCGGCACGGGACGGGCAACGCTCTGCCCCAGCAGATCTGCCAGCCCCCGGCCCAACGTGGGTTTCTTATTCATCATGAGCGCGGATCATAACTGGGTGTCGAGTCGGGGGCGGCTGGGGGCGCCGCGTCCGGGCCTGTTGCCGGCGGCGCATCCAGAGCTTCTGAGGGCGCAGCGTGCGAGGTTGCTGGGGACGCAGCATCCGGGATCGCCTGCGCGACGGCCGAGACAGCAGCGGCCCGACCCTTCTGACGCTCCTCTTCCTCGCGGCGGATCATCTCGCCCGCCAGCGCCAGGTACGCCAGCGCGCCGCGCGACTCCTTGTCATGGAACAGCACGGGCTTGCCGAACGAGGGTGCCTCGGCCAGGCGCACGTTGCGCGGGATGACCGTCCTGAACACCTTGTCGCCGAAGTGCATGATGAGCTGCGCACTGACTTCGTTGGCGAGGTTGTTTCTCGGGTCGAACATCGTGCGCAGGATGCCTTCGAGCTCGAGCGAGCCGTTCACCGTGGCGCGGATCTGTTCGACGGTGGCGAGCAGCGCGGACAACCCTTCGAGGGCGTAGTACTCGCACTGCATCGGAATCAGCACGCTGTCCGCCGCCACCAGCGAATTGACTGTCAGCATGTTCAGCGCGGGCGGGCAATCGATCAGCATGATGTCGAACGAGTCGCGCAGGGGAGCGAGCGCATTGCGCAGCTGCGTCTCCCGCGCGCTCGGCATCGTGAGCAGACGTACTTCGGCCGCGGTCAGGTCCTGGTTCGCGGGCAACAGCATGAACCCGCCCGGTTCCACGGGCAGCAGGGCATCGGCCATGCCGGATTCCCCCAGCAGGACCTCGCAGGTGCCACGCTCCAGCTGTGATTTGTCCACGCCGCTGCCCATCGTGGCGTTGCCCTGCGGATCCAGATCCAGCAGCAGCACCCGGCGCTTCGTGGCCGCGAGCGAGGCGGCCAGATTCACGGCCGTGGTGGTCTTGCCCACCCCGCCCTTCTGGTTAGCCACCGCCATGACCCGCCTCATGAGGGTGAGTGTACGCGGCGCAGCGCGCCGGCGGGTATGGGGATCGCCCGTCACCAGGCCGCGACGGGGCCGGGAGGAAAAACGTTTGGACGCGCGCACGTACGCGGGCCCGATGGGCCAGCGAGCCTCGGGTCCGGCGGCGGTTAGGCCACGAGGCGGCGGACCGGACGTCCGATACGCTCGCGAGCCATCTCGTCAGCGATTACGTGGGTGGCTCGGCCTTCACGGCGCGCCCGTTCGAAGATTTCCGTCAGGCGTTCCGGAATCCGGTGGATCTCCGCGATCACCTGCTCTTCGCTGGCTCCGCCCTGGTACTCGCGTGCCACGCTGATGATGCCGCCCGCGTTCACCACATAGTCCGGCGCGTACAGGATTCCCGCGCGCTGCAGAGACTGCCCGTCGGCACTTTCGGCCAGTTGGTTGTTGGCGGCGCCGGCCACGATGCGGGCTGCGAGCCGAGGGATGGACTGACCGTTCAGAACGGCCCCCAGCGCACACGGGGCCAGCACATCCACATCCTCAAACAGCACCTGCTCCACCGGCACGGCCACCGCGCCGAATTCCTCGACGACCCGTTGGACGGCCGTGTCGCGAACATCCGCCACGCGCAGCCGGGCGCCGTCGGCAGCCAGCAGGCGGCACAGGTGATAGCCGACTCCACCCAGGCCCTGGATCGCGACCCGCACACCCGCCAGATCGGCTCGGCCGAGCTGAAATCGGACAGCTGCCTTCAATCCGAGGAACACGCCTAGCGCCGTGCGTGGGGCGGGATCGCCTCCGGCCTCCCCCGGCCTGCGTGGGAGGCCACTGACGTAGCGGGTGACCTGTGCCACCTGCTGCATATCGGCGGTCGTGGTGCCGACGTCCTCGGCGGTGATGTAGCGACCACCCAGGGAATCCACGAACTGGCCGTAGGCCCGCCAGAGTTCGGGTGATTTGGCGCTGGCGTCGGCAATGATCACGGCCTTGCCGCCGCCCAGTGGCAGATCGGCCAGCGCGTTCTTGTAGCTCATGCCGCGCGACAGCCGCAGCACATCCCTGACCGCTTCGCGTGTCGAAGGATACGGCCACATGCGGCAGCCGCCGGCGGCGGGGCCGAGGGCAGTGGAGTGGATGGCGATCACCGCCTGCATCCCCGTCGCCTCGTCGCGGCCGAACACCACGCGTTCGTGACCGTCGAAATCGCGCATGCCGAAGACATCCATCGCCGCACCCACCTGCTGCCTGAAGCCTTCGGGCAGCCTACGCGCCGGGATGCGCACGCCGCATCACAAAAGTTGCTATTCCGGCCCCGGCGGTGACATATTCATTGCATTGCCGGGCCAATGAATGGGATGACTCATGCAAGTCGAACTGGATCGGGCAGACCTGCGCATCCTGGATGTGCTGCAGCAACACGGCGATCTGTCGGCGGCCGATGTGGCCGAACGCGTCGGCATGACCGCCTCCACCTGCTGGCGGCGCGTCAGCCGGCTGCAGGAACTGGGGGTCGTGCGCAGCCGGGTCGCCCTGGTCGATCGCGAGAAGATCGGGCTCAACGTCATGGTGTTCTCGCACGTGAAACTGTCGGGTCACGGCCGCGACGCCCTCCTCAGGTTCGAGCAGGCCGTGCGCGAGCATCCCGAGATCCTCGAGTGCTACACGCTCATGGGCGAGACCGATTTCCTGCTGCGTATAGTGTGTCCCGACATCAAGGCGTACGAGGCGTTCTTCCTGGATCACCTGTCGCGTTTTCCGGGCGTCCAGTCCGTCAACTCATCGATCGCGCTCGCGGTGATCAAGGAGACCACGGCGCTGCCGCTGGGGTCGTTACCCGGTACTGCGCGGTGACTGCGCGACTGTGCGTGGGGCATTCCAACACAATGTCCGCTCGCGGGACGCCGTGAACCCTTCCATGGGGGCTCCGGGCGCGGCATCCCTGCCACGCACGGCCCGCCAGCGGACATTGTGTTGGAATGCCCTAGATCACACGCCGCAGGACAACTACGCACCGCGCTTCATCGAGTCCGGGAACCGTGAGTTCGCGCGTATGGTCGTGCCGCCACCCGTGAGGCAGCGCATCGATCTCCGCGCGGGGAAGCTTGCCCTTCATCGCGAGTACGCGCGTTTCCGGTCCGCACAGGTTCGCCACCTCGCGGACAAACTCGGGAAGCGCTGCGAACGCCCGCGCAACCACGGTGTCGAACGGCTCGGTGACATCGAGTTCCTCGACCCGCCCGTGAATCGCACTCACATTCGTCAACCCGAGTTCGCGCGCCGCATGCTCCACGAAGCGCACCTTTTTCCCGCTCGAGTCGATGAGCGTGAAGCGCCGGTCGGGATTGACGACCGCGAGCGGCAACCCCGGGAAACCGGCGCCCGTGCCCACATCCGCAACCGTCGTGCCATGCAGATCGGCCTGCACCGACAGGCTGTCGAGCAGGTGATGTGTCAGCATTTTTTCAGGATCGCGGATCGCCGTCAGATTGTAGGTGCGGTTCCAGCGCTGCAGTTCCTCCAGCAGACGCATCAGCCGCGCTGCATCGGCCACGGTCAGAGCGACGCCGAGCGTGCCGGCGTCCTCGATCAGGCGCTGGTCTGGACTCAAAGGCCGGCCTCCGCGACGGTCCGATACCCGTAGGATAAGGCGGATCGTGAGACTGCTGCTCGTTGAAGATGATCCCATGATCGGCGAGGCCATTCGCACGGGTCTGCGGCGCGAAGGGTTCGCGGTGGACTGGGTGCATGACGGCGATGCGGCGGAGCGCGTGTTGCGCACGGAACAGTTCGACCTGCTGATGCTGGATCTCGGGCTGCCGCGCAAGGATGGCCTGCAGGTACTGCGCAATCTGCGCACGCGGCACGAGTCGCTGCCGGTACTGATCATCACCGCCCGCGATGCCGTGTCCGATCGTGTGCGCGGGCTGGATGCCGGCGCAGACGATTACCTGGTGAAGCCGTTCGATCTGGATGAGTTGGCCGCGCGGATCCGCGCCCTGCTGCGCAGGAAATCCGGCCGCCCGGCACCGGAAGTCGAACATCTGGGCGTGACACTCGATCCGGCGACCCATCGCGTGACCCAGGAGGGACGCGAAGTGACCCTGTCGCCCAAGGAGTTCGCGTTGCTGCAGCTGCTGCTGGAGCGACCCGGTACCATCCTGTCGCGCAGTCAGATCGAGGAGCGTCTGTACGGCTGGGGCGAGGAGATCGAGAGCAATGCGGTCGAGGTGCACATCCACGGCCTGCGCCGCAAACTCGGCGCGGACTACATCGTGAACGTGCGCGGTGTGGGCTATCGCGTGAGGCCCGCACGGTGAATTCCGTTCGCACACGGCTACTGGTCTGGCTGCTGGGGAGCGTCCTGCTGCTGGGTGGTTTCGGCAGCTGGATCGTGTATCGGAACGCTCTCGCCGAAGCCGATGCGTTTTTCGACTATCACCTGCGCGAGACCGCGCTCCTTCTGCGGGATCAGCCGGTGGAGTATTTCCTCAGCCCGGATCTTCCCCAGACGGACGCGGACTACGACTTCGTCGTCCAGGTCTGGACGCTGAATGGAGTGCGTGTCTATCTCTCGCGCCCTCACGCCGTGCTTCCCGTCATTACAACAATCGGTTTCACCACGGCGACGACCAGTGAGGGACGTTGGCGCGTGTACGGAGTGCAGGCGCCAACCAAAGTGATTCAGGTTGCGCAGCCCATGCGCATCCGTTCGAGCCAGGCGGCGCATCTGGCCTTGCGCACGCTGGCGCCGTTTGCCCTGCTGATGCCCCTGCTCGGCGCGCTGATCTGGTTCGCGGTAGGCGTTGCGCTCGAGCCGTTGAACCGTCTGACAGGACTCGTGAAGTCGCGTCAGGTCACTGCGCTCGATCCGCTGCCCGATGCCAGCCTGCCGGTCGAGGTTCAACCCCTGGTCGGCGCACTCAACGATCTGCTGGGGCGGCTGGCGGCCGCTCTCGATCGCGAGCGCGGTTTCATGGCCGACGCCGCGCACGAATTGCGCACACCGCTGACCGCCCTGCATCTGCAGATGGGCACCCTCGCGAGCGCCACCAACGAAGCGGAGCGCGCCGACGCGATGGAAAAGCTGTCGGCCGGAGTTCAGCGTGCCATCCGTCTCGTCGAGCAGCTCCTGGCCCTCGCGCGCCAGGAACCCCGCACGGCCGCCGATTCCCGCGTACGGGTGCACTTCGACGAGTTGACCCGCGAAGTCGTGGCCGAGATGGTGCCGTTGGCCGATGCGAAGCATATCGATCTCGGCATGCCACAAACCCAAGCCTCCTACGTCATGGGTGACCCGGATGCCTTGCGCACTCTCGTGCGCAACCTGGTCGACAACGCCGTGCGCTACACGCCCGAAGGAGGGCGCGTAGACGTATCAGTCGAACAGCCCTCGCAACCTGGATCTGGCGCGGTCCTGCGCATCCTGGACACCGGGCCCGGCATCGCACCGTCCGAACGCCCGCGCGTATTCGATCGCTTCTACCGCCCGCCCGGCACTTCTCCGCCCGGCAGCGGCCTCGGCCTCGCCATCGTCAAAACGATCGCCGACTCCCACCACGCCGCGATCGCACTCGACTCCGGTCCCGACGGCCAGGGCCTGGCCGTGTCGGTCACTTTTCCTCCGGTTGGTTGAAGACGCGTGGCCCGGTCAGCCAAAGCCCCGGCCCCGCGTTCGCACCCTTAAGTCTCCCTTAAGTCTCGCCCCCCAGGATGCGCACCAGGGCCACCCGGCCCACCCCTTTAGCCGGAATGAGAGTGACCAGACCATGACGCTCAGGAACTTCGTGAAGACACAGATCGCCGCCGCCCTGCTGGGAGCTGCTGCTGTAGCTGCGCCGGTAGGCGCCCTTTACGCCCTGGGTGTGGCGCAGGCGCCGGCTGCCGTGCAGCAGGCCGCCCCGACCGTGCCCGCGCCCGCGACGGGCAACCCGAATGCCGTACTGCCCGACTTCAGCACCATGGTGCAGAAGTACGGCCCCGCAGTGGTCAACATCTCGGTGCTGACCAAGCTGCCGGCGTCCTATACGCCGGACAGTGATGATGACGACGATGACTCGGGACAGGGCCAGAACCCCTACGGCAACCAGAACCCGTTCGCTCCATTCTTCCGCGGCTTCCCGATGCAGCCCCCCCAGCAGGGTCCCGTGCATGGTGAAGGCTCGGGCTTCATTGTCAGCTCCGACGGCACGATCCTGACGAACGCTCACGTCGTGAACGGCGCGAGCGAAGTCACCGTGCGCCTCACCGACCGCCGCGAGTTCACCGCGAAGGTGATCGGTGTCGATACGCGCAGCGACGTCGCCGTGATCCGTATTCCGGCGAAGAACCTGCCCACGGTCAAGATTGGTGACACGCGCAGCCTGAAGGTCGGCGAATGGGTCGTGGCCATCGGCGCGCCGTTCGGATTCGAAAACAGCGTGACCGCCGGCATCGTGAGCGCCAAGGGACGCACGCTGCCGGATTCCGGTTACGTGCCGTTCATCCAGACGGATGTCCCGATCAACCCCGGCAACTCCGGTGGCCCGCTGTTCAACATGCGCGGCGAGGTGGTCGGCATCAACTCGCAGATCTACACCCGCTCCGGCGGCTACCAGGGCGTGTCTTTCTCGATTCCGATCGACGTCGCCATGGGAGTGAGCCAGCAGCTGCAGGCGCACGGTCGCGTGACGCGCGGCAAGCTCGGCGTGCAGATCCAGAACGTCGATCAGGGACTGGCCGACTCGTTCGGCCTGCCGCAGCCCGAAGGCGCGCTGGTGTCCAGTGTGGAGAAGGGCAGCGCCGCCGAGCGCGCCGGCATCGAACCGGGCGACGTCATTCTGAAGTTGAATGGCGATCCGGTGAACCAGTACAGCGAGCTGCCGGCGGTGATCGCCGGTCTGCAGCCTGGCACTGTCGTCAAGCTCGAAGTCTGGCGTCAGCACGCCACGCGCGAGATCAGCGTGAAACTGGCCGAGATGGAAGATCGGCGTACCGCTTCCAACACCGAGAATGCGCAGGAAGGTGGCAAACTGGGTCTCGCGGTCCGTCCGCTGACCAGCGCGGAACAGCGCCAGGCCAACACCCAGGGTGGTCTGCTGGTGGAGCGGGCCAAGGGGCCGGCGGCATCCGCTGGCCTGCAACAGGGTGACATCGTGCTGGCGGCGAACGGCGCCCCGGTCTCGAGCATCGCCGAGCTGCGCAAGGCCATCGAGAAGTCGAAGAGTCACATCGCGCTGCTGGTCCAGCGTGGCGATGCGCGACTGTTCATCCCGGTGCGTGTCGGCTGACCCGATGCGCAGCGGACGCCGGGGCACGGTAGCGGCTTGGCGAACTGCACCGGTGCCGTGACCTTGTGACGGATCGGGTCGAGTCCTTGGCGGGCGGACTGATCGGGCGCGAGCCCTTCAGTCCGCCGCTATCTTCACCACCGTGCGCCCGACGACTCCGCCGTCGATGTAGGGCCTGAACGCATCCGGCAGCTCATCGAACCTGATCGTGCGCGTCACGATCCTGTCGAGGTGCCGCGGCTTCAGGTCCGTCGCGATCCGCTTCCATACGGCCAGACGCGCATCGCGGGGCGTGGCGGATGAGTTGATGCCGAGCAGATTGACTCCGCGCAGGATGAACGGCATCACCGTCGT
>DATKLO010000172.1:0-2760 GCA_035542375.1 Steroidobacteraceae bacterium
AGGGATTGATCATGGGGAGCTCCAGCAAGTGCACGCCGGATCAGCGCCAGTGCTTGTTCGACTGATGCATCGAGCACGGCGGCCGTGCCGCTGCGCTTCCGCCTGCCCGCCGCCAGCTGCAGCAGCCCATAGACGAATCTCCACAGGATCCCCGCAATGAGACCCGCATCAGCGCCACGCAGGTCGATCGACCCGTCGCGCTGGCCGGTTGCGATCACGCGCGCCAACACGCGCCGACACGGCTCGGCTCTCGAGCCAAGGAAATCCCCGGAACCCCTCGAGGCACCCTCCACGGACAGGATCTCCGTCCTCAGCAATGTCTCGAAGTAGATCGGCTCAGCGTACGAGAACCGGGCAACTGCCTCGAGGACCGATCCCAGGCGCTCGATTCCGCTTGCTCCGAGCGAGCTCGCCAGCACCATTTCGCGGCCGAGGAACTCCATCGCACGCTCGCGGATACCGAGCAGCAGGTCATTCCTGTGCCTGAAGTACACGTAGACCAGCGCACGTGAAAGCCGGGCGCGCCGGGCGACCCGCACGACGGTGAGCGCATCCCAGCCCTCCTCGTGGACGACGGCCTCGGCGGCATTGAGGATCTCCGTGCGTCGCCGCATCCTCTCCTCCGCGCGACGCTCACGGATGTCCTGCCCCATGGCATCCGGCGCGACCGATCCGAGCTTCACCGTGGTCGCCTTCATGCGTGCCGCCGAAATCGCCCGTGGTTGCGCGTCAACCCGGCGCCGGGATAAACTGTACCGAACGGTTCTGTTATGAAATGCCCATGAAGACCAAGACCGAAGCCAAGCGCCTCGCGATTCTCAAGGCGGCCGCCGAAGTGTTCCGGCAGACCGGCTTCGAGCGTGCCTCGATGGCGGAGATCCAGAAGCGCGTCGGCGGCTCGAAGGCCACGCTCTACAACTACTTCCCGTCGAAGGAGCGGCTCTTCTTCGAGGTCATGTACCAGGCCAACGAGGTCGAGCTCGACGCCATCGTCGGCTCGCTCGATCAGGCGGACACCGACCTGCGCTCGGCCCTGCTCGGCTTTGGCGCACAGTTCCTGCGCTTCGCCTACACGCCCGAAGCGATCGCCATCAGGCGCCTGGCGATCGCCGAGTCCGGCAATTCCGACATCGGCAAGATGTGCTTCGAGCGGGCTACCGTGCCGACCGAGCAGCGTGTCAGCCTGTTCCTCAGACGGGCGATGAAGCGCGGCGCCTTGCGCACCTGCGACCCGAAGCACGCGGCGATACACCTGCTGTCCCTGCTGGAATCCGAATACCTGCAACGCATACTCTTTGGTGTCACGGCGCCACCGGGACCGGAGGCCATCAAGGCCTCGGTCAGGCGCGCCGTGGACGCCTTCCTGAAGGGCTATTCCCGCGAAGCGTAGCCGCCTCGAGCCGCCCTGGAGCTTGGCCGCCAACGTCGCCACGGCTTCAGTGCCCCACTGCATCAGCGCTGACGGCGCGTGTCGGCTTCGGAGCGAAGACGATCAGGAACGATGCCCCGACGAAGATCACGCCAATGATGATCATCAGGCGGTTCGTCGCCAGCATCAGGCTCTGGCCCGTCGTCATGTAGTCGAGCAGCGCCCGGACCCCGGTTGCCTGGTGACCCAGGTGCGGCAGCAGCCGCCCGACGACATCCGGGCCATCCAGCGTTCCACTCAATTTGTCGTGCGCGGAAATCGAGGCGTTCTGCCACGAGGTCGTGACGAGCGAGGTGGCGAACGCGCCCGACAGGGTGCGGACGAAGTTCATCAATCCGGATGCGGAGGCTGTTTCCCCCTCCTCCACCGAGGCCATGGCCACGCCGGTCAGCGGCACGTAGAAGAGTGGTAGTCCGACACCCATGAACACCAGCGGCAGGCAGATCTGCCAGTAGGTCATGTCCGGGGTCGCGAACGAGCGCCAGAGCGTGATGACGCCGAGCCACAGCACACCCGTGAATATGAGATAGCGCGCATCGACGCGTCCCGCCCAGCTCGCCGCGAGCGGCGAGAACAGGACGGACAGGAGCCCGCCCCAGGCCACCACCATGCCCGCCCAGGTCGTCGTGTATCCCATGTTGTACTGCAGCCAGAGCGGCGTCAGCACGTTCAGGCCGAAGAATGCCCCGAAGGCGAGCGCGAGCACGATCATGCACGCGGTAAAACCGCGGTGACGGAACACACGCAGGTTCACGATCGGATGCTGCTCGGTCAGCTCCCAGATGACGAACGCGATGAAGCCGATGACCGCGGTCGCGGCCAGAGCGCGGATCTCCGTCGACGCGAACCAGTCCAGGTCCTTGCCTTCATCCAGCATGATCTGAAGCGCCGCAACCCACACGACCAGCAGCAACATGCCGACGATGTCCACGCGGCTGCGCTCGGAGGATCCCTCGTACCGCTTGAGCAGTGACCAGGAAATCCAGCCGAAGAGCATTGCCGCAGGCACATTGATGAAGAACACCCAGTTCCAGCTGTAGTTGTCGCACAGCCAGCCGCCGAGCACCGGCCCGACCACGGGCGCCAGCAGCGTGGTCATGGCCCACAGGCCCATGGCCTGCATGGTCTTCTCGCGCGGGAATATGCGCAGCAACAGCGTCTGGGACAGCGCCAGCAGCGGGCCGCCGGCGAGTCCCTGCAGCACGCGCATCGCGATCAGCATTCCCAGCGATGTCGAAGCGCCACACAGGAGCGAGAACACGCCGAAGGCCACGACGGACAGGGAGAACATGCGCACGCCACCGAAGCGCGCAGCGAGCCACCCGGTCAGC
>DATKLO010000173.1:0-19532 GCA_035542375.1 Steroidobacteraceae bacterium
AGAGAGGGATTACTCGGCGCTGCGCGCCTCGCCCCTTCGGGGCCGCCCTCGGGTGTTAGAAACCCCATTTTGCTCCGACCCAGAGCCAAGTTGAGCCCAGGGGCAGGCTTGAGCCGGAATATATCCCCTGGGGGCGTTATCCCTCTCCGTCGTTTCTTGACCCAAGAGTTGCCCCCGGCCGACGGGTCTTTCCTGCCCATTGAATTTGGCGGAGAGAGAGGGATTCGAACCCTCGAAGGGCTTTTGACCCTTACACCCTTAGCAGGGGTGCGCCTTCGACCACTCGGCCATCTCTCCGCGATGCGGCAACAATGCTTTGGCTTTCAGATACTTGGGTATGCGAAAGCGGGCCCGGGCCGGGGCTGCCCGGTGGGCGGGCGGCCATGATACGCAAGGGGCTCGCAAAAGGTAAGGCGCGCAACGGGTGCGCGCACGGCGACGCCGGGGACCTATGGGCCCCGGCGCTGCTGGATCGGATGAGGGAAGTCGGCGAACGGCTAGGCGGAAACGTACTCGGCGCTCTGCTTGGGCTCGCCGGGCTGGTCGCCCTGCTGCTCGCGCTTGATGCGCTCGAAGATCTCTTCCCGGTGCACGGCAACGTTCTTCGGTGCGTTGATGCCAATCCGCACCTGATTGCCCTTCACCCCCAGGACGGTTACGGTGACATCGTTGCCGATCATCACGGTCTCGCCCACGCGCCTCGTCAAGATGAGCATTATTCTTCCTCCTTGCTCTTGGGCGACCCGAAAATGGAGAGCCGCAAGATTTCCGGCCTCGAATCTACGGACTCCGGTCGGTCAGACAAATCAGAGAAACCCTGAAACTTCATGCAGCCCCTTGCATAGTGGTCGGACGCACGCCTGGCGCGCGGGTGCCGCGGCTGTTGTGACGCGAAGCGGTCGGACCGAGTGATTCAACCCGCGAGTTTGGCGCGCACGAGTTCCTGAACGGACGCGAGCGCAGCATCGAGCGCGCCGGGATTGTTACCGCCGGCCTGCGCGAAGTCAGGCCGCCCACCGCCTTTGCCGCCGACCTGCGCGGCGATCGTTCCAACCAGCTCGCCGGCCTTGACGCGTGATGTCACGTCGGCAGTGACGCCGGCCACGAGCACTATCTTTTCCGGGTTTTCCACGGAAGCGAGCACGATTACGGCGCTCTTGAGCTTGCCCTTGAGTTGGTCCACAGCGTTGCGCAAGGCTCCGGCGTCGGCACCGTCGATCTTCGTGGCCACGACCTTGATGCCCTGCAGATCCACCGCAGCAGCTGCCAGATCGACGCCCTGACCCGAAGCGAGCCTGTCTTTGAGCGTGCGAATCTCCTTCTCCATCTGCTTGATACGCTCGAGCGCATCTCGCACCTTCTCGCCGACATCCTCACGGGACCCGCGAACCAGCGTTGAAACTTCCTTCAGCAGTTCGTCGTTCTTTTCGACGTAATCCAGCGCAGCGTCACCCGTCACGGCCTCGATACGTCGAACACCGGACGCTACACCGCCCTCGCTGATGATCTTGAAAAAGCCGATGTCGCCGGCCCGCTCCACGTGGGTGCCGCCGCACAATTCCATTGAGAAATCGCCGATCCGCAACACGCGTACGTCGCGTTCGTATTTCTCTCCGAACAGCGCCATAGCTCCCGCGGCCACAGCGCTGTCGTAGTCCATCAGGTCGGTTTTCGCGACGCTATTGCGGCGGATCTCGGTGTTGACCAGGCGCTCGATCTCCCGCAGTTCCGCCGGGGTAACCGCCTGCAGATGCGAGAAGTCGAAACGCAGCCTGTCGGGGGCGACCAGTGAGCCTTTCTGCTGCACATGCGCACCCAGCACCTGGCGCAGTGCCGCGTGCAGCAGGTGGGTGGCCGTGTGATTCAGCGCGGTGGCACGGCGTCGGGCACCATCAACTTGGGCATGCAATGTATCGCCAACGCGGATCTTTCCCTGCTCAACCCGACCGATGTGCGAATACGCAGTGCCTCTCTTTTGTGTGTCCCATACCTTGAAACGCACTCCCGGGCTCGAGAGTTCGCCGGCATCGCCCACCTGTCCGCCGGACTCCGCATAAAAGGGAGTGGCGTCCAGGACGATCTCGCCCTCGTCGCCTGAATTCAGCTCCTCAACCTTCGCGCCGTTCTTCAGGAGCGCGGCCACCTGCCCGTCCGCATCGAGTACCTCGTATCCTTTGAAGCGCGTCCGGGACTCGATCGTCGTGCCGCCGCTCAGGTCCACACCGAACTTGCTGGATTCCTGCGAGCGTTTGCGCTGCTCTTCCATCGCGGCGTCGAATCCTGCCTGATCGATGGTCAGTCCACGCTCGCGCGCGATATCCGCTGTCAGATCCGCCGGGAAGCCATACGTGTCATACAGCTTGAACACGGTCTCGCCGTCGATCATCTTGCCACGCAGGTTGCGAATCGCCGTTTCGAGCAACGCCATGCCGTTCGCAAGGGTCTCCGCGAAACGCTCTTCTTCCAGTTTCAGTACGCGCTCCGCCTGCGCGCGACCGCGGATCAGCTCAGGGTAAGCCGCGCCCATCTCTTTCTCGAGCACCGGGACGAGCTTGTAGAAGAACGTCTCCGTGATGCCGAGTTTGTAGCCGTGTCGGATTGCGCGGCGGATGATCCGGCGCAGCACGTATCCGCGACCTTCGTTGGAGGGCAGAACGCCGTCGACGATGAGAAACGTGCACGCGCGGATGTGGTCCGCGATCACACGCAGCGAGCTGGACTCGAGATCACGCGTATCGGCGAGCTCGGCCGCGGCTCGGATGAGACTCTTGAACAGGTCGATGTCATAGTTAGAGTGCACACCCTGCATGACGGCGGCGATGCGCTCCAGACCCATGCCCGTGTCCACGGACGGTTTGGGCAATGGCGTCAGCTTCCCATCCCCGGACCGTTCGAACTGCATGAAGACGAGATTCCAGATCTCGACGTAGCGATCGCCTTCCTCGTCGGGAGATCCGGGCGGTCCGCCCGGGATGGCCGGTCCGTGGTCGTAGAAGATCTCGCTGCAGGGACCGCAGGGACCGGTGTCGCCCATGGCCCAGAAATTCGACTTCTCGCCCAGGCGCGTGAAGCGGCTGGAGGGCACGCCGATGTCCTTGAGCCAGATGTCGGCCGCCTCATCGTCGTCCCGGTACACGGTCACCCACAGGCGCGCCGGGTCCAGCTTGAGGGTGCCGGTGAGGAAGTCCCACGCAAGACGGATCGCCTCGCGCTTGAAGTAGTCGCCGAAGGAGAAATTGCCCAGCATCTCGAAAAAGGTGTGGTGCCGGGCGGTATAGCCCACGTTCTCCAGGTCGTTGTGCTTGCCGCCGGCGCGCACGCAGCGCTGGCTGGTCGCGGCACGGACGTAGTCGCGCTTCTCCTTGCCCAGGAACACGTCCTTGAACTGGACCATACCCGCGTTCGTGAACAGCAGCGTGGGGTCGCTGCCGGGCACGAGCGAGCTGGAGGGCACGACGGCGTGGCCGCGCTCACGGAAAAAGTCCAGGAAGGCGCGGCGCACGTCGGCCGCGCTCAGATAAGGGGGTTTGTTCAAGCTTTCAGTCCGGATCGAAGTCGGCGCCGAGGGCCGAACGGATATGATCCGATGAAAAGCCCCGATACTGCAAAAAACGCGCTTGGCGGCCCTTGCCGGCCCAGTCGGCGGGCGGCTCGAGCCCGAAGCGGCGGATGCGGACCTCGCGGGCCCGGGCGGCCCAGTCCGGACCGCTGGCCAGGGCGGCTTCGATCCGCTCCGGCGGCAGTCCCAGGGCGCGCAGATCGGCCGCGATGCGCAGCGGTCCCTGGCCCCGCTCGGAATGGTAAGCGACGTAGTTGTCCGCGTAGCGGCTGTCGTCCAGGATCCGTCCGGATACGAGCTCCTCGACGGCCGTGGCGACCACTCCCGCCTCGAAGCCCTGCTGCTGCAGCTTCTCGCGCAGCTCGCTGCTGGCGAAGTCCCGCCGGGCGAGTAGCCCGACTGCGGCCCGCCGCGTCGCGGCAAGGTCGCTCGCGAGCGCCGGATCGATGCCCTTGCGGCGGCGGCGGATCAGGCCGAGTCGGCCTGCTCGGCAGCCCCGTTGCCGTTGCGCGCCTGCCGTGGCGGCAACAGGCGGAGCCGGATCTGGTCCTCGATCTCGCGGGCCACGTCGCGGTTCTGCTGCAGGTACAGCCGGGCGTTGTCCTTGCCCTGGCCGATGCGGCTGCCCTTGTAGGAATACCAGGCGCCGGACTTCTCGATGATGCCCTGGGCGCTGCCCAGGTCGATGATCTCGCCCTCGCGGGAGATCCCGGCGCCGTACATGATCTCGAATTCCGCCTCGCGGAACGGCGGCGCCACCTTGTTCTTGACGACCTTCACGCGCGTCATGTTGCCGGTGACTTCCTCACCGTTCTTGATCGCGCCGATGCGGCGGATGTCCAGGCGCACCGAGGCATAGAACTTCAGCGCGTTGCCGCCGGTGGTCGTCTCGGGATTGCCGAACATCACGCCGATCTTCATGCGGATCTGGTTGATGAAGATGACCATGGTGTTCGAGCGCTTGATGTTGCCGGTGAGCTTGCGCAGCGCCTGCGACATCAGGCGGGCGTGCAGACCCATCTGCATCTCGCCCATCTCACCCTCGATCTCGGCCTTGGGCGTGAGCGCCGCGACCGAGTCGACCACGATCACATCGACGGCGCTGGAACGCACCAGCATGTCCGTGATCTCCAGTGCCTGCTCGCCGGTATCGGGCTGCGAGACCAGCAGGTCGTTGATGTTGACGCCAAGCTTCTCGGCGTAGGTCGGATCGAGCGCATGCTCCGCATCGACGAACGCAGCCGTGCCGCCGGCACGCTGGATCTCGGCGATGACCTGCAGGGTCAGCGTGGTCTTGCCGGAAGACTCCGGTCCGTAGATCTCGACGACGCGACCGCGCGGCAGACCGCCGATGCCCAGCGCGATGTCCAGACCCAGAGAACCGGTCGACACGGCCTCCACATCGAATGTGGACGGCGCATCTCCCAGCCGCATGACAGAGCCTTTGCCGAATTGCTTCTCGATCTGACTCAGCGCGGCGGACAGAGCCTTCTTGCGGTTCTCTTCCATCGGTGGGGTTCCCGGAGGTGATGAGCGTGGTGAATTTTCCATGCTCAATTATCACACAAACAGATGGCGGCGGGACCGCCCGTGTGCGTTCATTTACAGGTTTTTTCAGCGCTTTGGCGCACCGTCCCTGCACAGTATCCATCGATCCACAACACTGTATAAGGACCCGCCCGCCTGGGTCCGGCTGTCGATCAGCGCGATGTCGCCGAACTCCCACGTGACCGGATGGAAGGCGTGCGCGAGTGTGTGCGACGGGCTGACCTTGCGCGCGAGCGTAACATGCGCCCGGAAGGGCTTGAGATCCGGAGAAAATCCGGCGGCGGTCAGTGCGCGCCGCAGATTCGCGGCCAGAGCTGCCGCCCGATCCTCGCGCGACGCTTCAATCGCGCACAGCAGTCCCGGCTTGCGCCAGTACTCGGCGCGACCGAAGGTCAGCGACACGAGCGGTGCGACGGGTTCGCTGGCGGTCGCCTCGCCGTGACCGCTCATCGCGATGCCCGGCCCTACGCGGACACTCGAGCGCGCGACCCATGCCGCGATCGCTCCCAGTTCCCCGATGCGCCGCTGCGGCACCGAGCCGAGGAAGGCCAGCGTCACATGCAGGTCCTGGATGGGGACCGCGCGCCCCCCGGCGGACGAGACCCGCTCGTGAGTGGCCTGCGCCATCTCCTGCTGCTGCGACTCGGTGGGCCAGAAGGCGAAGAACAATCGCCGCGTCGGCTCACGAACGGCACCGGCTCCTTCGATCACACCTTCGGGGGCGCATCCTGTCGCGGATCGCCCTTCGGGCGGCTCAGCCCGCCGCGCCACCGGCCCCATCCAGGCGCAGCAGCAGCTGCAGAGCATGTTCCACCGACAGGCGCCGCACCGATTCGCGGTCGCCGCCGAACAGCCGCCCTTCCGCAACCAATCCGGCGGGACTGCCGACGTCGCCGGCGCCCGATCCGGTCGCCTCCTTCTTGAGATCCGCCGCTCGCGCCACGCAGAACCATACCGTCCCCACCGGCTTCTCGGCCGAGCCGCCGTCGGGACCGGCGATGCCGCTGACGGCAACGGCCACGTCAGCCGCAGTAGCCTTCAGGGCGCCGGCCGCCATCTCGCGTACGGTCGCTGCGCTCACCGCCCCATGCTCCGTCAGCGTCCGCCTCGAAACTCCCAGGTCGCGCACCTTGGCCGTGTCCGAATAGGTGACGAACCCGCACTCAAACCAGCGCGAGCTGCCCGGCACGTCGGTGAAGACCTTGGCGATCCAACCGCCCGTGCACGACTCCGCCGTGGCGATCCGATAGCCCGCCTGCAGCGCCCAGTGCGCCACGCGTTCCACCCGCTCAGCCAGTTCCCGGTCGGAGGCCATGAACAGAAGTGTATCCGCCGCAAGGTCCGGTGTGTCGCCTCCGGATTGCGAGCCCGGCGCCGCGACCCGGATTGACGCCGCGGTGGATCTGCGCTGGCGCGGATCTGCTGCTGGCGTCGCTCTTCAGGTAGCCTTTGCCGCCCATGAACGCCAACGGCCAGCCCGACCACACGCCCGTGATGCAGCAGTACCTGCGGATCAAGAGCCAGCATCCGGACATCCTGCTGTTCTACCGAATGGGCGACTTCTACGAGCTGTTCTACGACGACGCCCGCCGGGCCGCGGCGCTGCTGGATATCACCCTGACCGCGCGAGGCCAGTCGGCGGGCCAGCCCATCCCCATGGCGGGAGTGCCCTTCCACAGCGTCGAGAGTTATCTGGCGCGACTGGTGCGCAAGGGCGAGAGCGTGGCCCTGTGCGAGCAGATCGGCGATCCCGCCAAATCAAAGGGTCCCGTTGAGCGCCAGGTCGTGCGGGTCATCACACCCGGCACCGTCACTGACGAGGCGCTGCTGGAGGAACGTCAGGAGACGCTGGCAGCGGCTGTCGCGCGTGATGGCGACCGGTTCGGATTGGCCTGGCTGGATCTCGCTGCGGGCCGACTCACCGTGCTGCAGTCGGAAGGCGCGAATGCGCTGGCCGCCGAGCTGGAGCGTCTGCGACCGGCGGAATTGTTGGTCGCGGAAGGATCCTCGGACGAGGGAGCGGTCGCACCGGGTCACGTCGCGGTGCGCAGGCGCCCACCCTGGTACTTCGAGCTGGCCAGTGCATCCCGTCTGCTCACCGACCAGCTCGGAACGCTCGACCTGAAAGGATTCGGCGCGGACGACCTGCCGCTCGCCATCTGCGCTGCCGGCGCACTCCTTCAATACGTGCGCGATACGCAGAGATCGGCCGTACCGCACATCCGGGCACTCAACGTGGAGGAGAGATCGGACGCGCTGCTGCTGGATGCGGCAACCCGACGCAACCTCGAGCTGGATGTCAGTCTTTCGGGCAATCCCGATGCCACCCTCTTCGCACTGATCGACCAGTGCGTCACGGCGATGGGATCACGCCAGCTGCGCAGGTGGCTGAATCGTCCGTTGACGGATGTACACGCCCGGCGCGCCCGGTACCAGGCGGTTGGAGCACTCGTCGATGGCCGGCGTTTCGACGAAGTTCGCCAGGGCCTGCGCGGCGTAGGCGACGTCGAGAGGATTCTGGCGCGTGTGGGATTGCGGTCCGCCCGACCGCGGGATCTCACTCAACTGAGGCGCTCGCTGGGATCCATCCCCTCGCTGCGTACCGCGCTGGCATCGATCGATTCACCCTTCGTACGGGAGCTGCACGAGCGCATCCACGAGCATCGCGATGTCGTGGAACTGCTGACCGCCGCGATCGCGCCGGAACCTGCCAACTTTGTCCGCGACGGCGATGTGATCGCGGAAGGCTACGATCCCGGCCTGGACGAGTTGCGCCGGATCGCGACGCATACGGACGAGTTCCTCCTGGATCTGGAGCGGCGTGAACGCGAGCGCTCGGGCATCCCTGCGCTGAAACTCGGATACAACCGCGTGCAGGGATTCTTCATCGAGATCGCGCGACGCGACGCGGACCGGGTGCCGAAGGATTACATCAGGCGCCAGACCGTCAAATCCGCCGAGCGCTTCATCACCGCGGAGCTGAAGAGCTTCGAGGACAAGGTGCTCGGCGCGCGTGACCGCGCGCTGGCTCGCGAGAAAGAACTGTACGAAGCCATCCTGACGCAACTCATCGACCGGCTGGGTCCGATGCAAGGGACTGCCGCGTCACTGTCGGAACTCGACTCGATCGCGGCCCTCGCCGAACGCGCCTGCACACTCGAGTGGACGCGCCCGCAGCTCGTCGAGGAGCCGTGCCTGCTCATCGAAGGCGGCCGCCATCCCATCGTGCAGCGCTTCTCCACGGCACCGTTCGTGCCCAACGACCTGCGCCTGGAGCCTGCGCGCCGGATGCTGATCGTGACCGGACCCAACATGGGTGGCAAATCCACCTACATGCGCCAGGCCGCGCTGATCGTCCTGCTGGCCTGCATGGGCAGTTACGTGCCGGCCGACCGCGCGACGCTCGGTCCGCTGGATCGCATCTTCACGCGCATCGGTGCTGCCGACGACCTGGCCGGCGGCCGTTCAACCTTCATGGTGGAAATGACAGAGGCCGCCAACATCCTGCACAACGCCACTGCCCGCAGTCTCATCCTCATGGATGAAATCGGTCGTGGCACCAGCACTTTTGACGGCCTGTCGCTGGCGTGGGCCATGGCGCGCCACATCGCCACGCGCCTCCGGTCCTTCACTCTGTTCGCCACTCACTACTTCGAGCTGACGACACTCGCGACGGAAGTGGACGGTTGCGCCAACGTGCATCTGGATGCCACCGAACACGGCGACGGCATTGTCTTTCTGCATGCCGTGAAGGAAGGCCCCGCCAACCGCAGCTACGGCCTGCAGGTCGCCCAGCTCGCCGGGGTACCTCGCGAAGTCATCGCTCAGGCACGTCACTATCTGGAGGCTCTGGAGTCACAGCGCGACCGGCACAACGGCGCCACGTCCTTTGGCCCGCACACGCCGCAGCGCGAACTGCCGCTGTTTGGCGCGCCGCCCCCCGGAGACCTTGCGCGACCACGCACCGACTCGCTCGCCCCGGCCACCGACTCAGGTGTTGGTGCGCTGATCTCCCACGATCCGGCCGCCCAGCGCCTGCGCGCGGCGCTCGAAGCTCTCGACCCTGACGAGCTGACACCGCGGGCCGCGCTGGACGCGCTTTATCGCTTGCGCAAACTGCTCGACCGCGACGATGCCTGATCAGCGCAGGGAGAAGTGCCCCTGCCGGAGGAAGGTACCCGTCTCGCGCGCGACCCGCGCGGACACGAGCATTCCGAGGTGACTGACCGGCAGTGTGATGTGGTCAGCTGCTCCCGGCAGCCGCGTCTCACTCACCGCGATCGTGCCATCGCACGCTTCGTCGAAGTGGGCCACGAACTGCCCGAACCCCACGGGCTGGGTTCCGGCGACGATCCCCAGCGGCCGGTCCATCGACCAGCGGCGTTCGCGCGGCCGGAGCAGCTCATCTCCCACCGAGCGCCCCATGAGCGAGGCCAGCAACCGGATGTGACTGGCCTGCACCGCGGCGCGGCTGGCCACCGCGGGTGTACCGAGGAACACGACGCGGCCGGGGGGCTGATCCGGAAAGCGCTCGAGAAAGCGGTAGATCACCAGCCCCCCCAGGCTGTGCCCGACGAAGTGCAGCTGGGTGGCCTTCAGGTCGCGCACGAAGCTGTGCAGGCGCCCGGTGATCTCGGTCATGGTGGACGTGGCGGCGGCGTAGCGGAACGGATGCACCCGTAGTCCGAACTCGTGGGCCAGGCGGCGGCGCAGCAGCAGCGACTCGCCCCCGGACATCCACAGGCCGTGAACGTAAACCACCTCTTCCGCCATACTTCCCTACAGCCCGGATCGGCCGGGAACCCGGATCCGTTCAGAGACATTAACAAAAAATGGCAGTCCGCAGCACGGTGGCTCCCGCGATGGCGCTGGCAATCGCCCTCGCGACCCTCGCGGCACCTCTGCAGGCCGCCGATCCCCAGCCCTACAAGGTCGATATGGCCTCGACCGGGGACAGCAATCTCAACTCGACCCTGAAGGCCACGTCGGAACTCCTGACCTTGCGGACCTCAGCGCCGGTCGGCCCGTTCGGGTTGATCGGCCGCGCCCGCGGCGACCTCGATCGCCTCAAGACCGTGCTGGAGAGCTTCGGCTACTACCAGAGTTACGTGGCCATCACCATCGACGGACTGCCGCTGGACGATCCCGGACTGGGCGAGGAATTGACGGCGCGCTCCAGGGACAATGACTCGCACGTCGCCATCACCTATTCCATCGGGCCGCTCTATCACCTGCGCAAGGTCGAGATCGACGGCGAGGTGCCCAGGCAGGTCACAGATGCGCTCGCCCTCGACACCGGCGCGCCGGCCGTGGCCTCCGACGTATTGGCAGCCGGAGACCGCTTGCTCGCGGCGCTGCAGGACCAGGGGTACGCGTTCGCCAAGGTCGATCCTCCCGTGGCCTACGAGGATCCGCCCAACCGCGTGCTCGATGTCAGTTTCCACATCACCACCGGCAGCATCGTGAAGATCGGCGAAATCCGGGTGCGCGGCCTGAAGAGGATGAAGGAGTCCTTCGTGCGCCGGCGCCTGCTCGTGCACACCGGCGAGCAGTACGGCGCGACGAAGATCGAGGCCGCCCGCAAGGATCTGCTCGCCCTGGGCGTCTTCTCTTCGGTCAGCGTGCGCATCGGAACCGCAGCCGACGCCGAAGGCCGCGTGCCCATCACCTTCCAGTTGCGCGAAAGGCTGCAGCACACGATGAGTCTGAGCGGTGCGTACTCCAGCGACCTGGGCGGCAGTACCGGTGTCAACTGGACCAACCGGGATGTTGCCGGTACGGCCGATTCGCTCACGCTGTCGGCGACCGCCATCAACCTGGGGGGCGGCACGGCCTCGAACGGCATCGGCTACGACACCAGCGGCAAGTACCTGATTCCGGATTTCGGGCGGCGCAATCAGTCCCTGCAGATCTCACTCGGTGCGCTGAGCCAGTCACTGGATGCGTACGACCAGAAGGCCTTCACGCTGGGTCTGCTGCTGAATCGCAAACTCTCGGGCATCTGGAGCGCCAGCGCCGGCATCACGGTCACGAAGGAACGCATCCTCCAGCAGGAATGCACGCAGCAGCAGAACTGCATCCTGGAGGAGTACTGCGTGCCGCAGGACATCGCGCCACCGCAGCCGTGCACCTTCCAGACATTCAATTACACGCTGCTCGCGCTGCCCATGACGGTGCTGCTCAACACTACAGGCCTTGATTCGCCTCTGGAGGATGCGCGCAAGGGCCTGCGGGTCTCGTTGAGCGTCACCCCGACCCTGTCCTTCGGGCGTCCCAACACGAGATTCTTCGTGACCCAGGCCAGCGCCTCGGTCTACTTCGATCTGCAGAACGTGGGATTCAACAAGGACCCCGGACGCAGCGTGCTCGCCTTGCGCGCACTGGCAGGCCTGGCCGCCGGGGCGGGTGAATTCAGCCTGCCGCCGGATCAGCGGTTCTATGCGGGCGGCAGCGGCACCATCCGCGGCTATCGCTACCAGTCGGTCGGGCCACAATTCGCCGATGGCAATCCCATCGGCGGCACGGCCATCACGGCCGGCACCGCTGAGTTTCGCCAGCGCATCGGCACCAGTTTCGGCGCGGCGGTGTTCCTAGACGGTGGCCAGGTGAGCCGCAACCTCAACATCCTGAATTCCACCCAGCGCTTCGGAACGGGCGCCGGGATACGCTACTACACACCGATCGGACCCATCCGGCTGGATGTGGCGGTGCCCATCAACCGGCGGTCGCGGACCGCCACGTTCGAGGGCGACGACTCGTTCGAGATCTACATCGGTCTGGGTCAGGCATTCTGATGCGACGCGCGTTGAAAATAGCGGCCTGGAGCGCCGCGGGCCTGCTGGGATTCGTGGCCGTCCTGGTCGGAGCGCTGCTCATCATCGGCAATACCAACAGCGGACGCGCGCTGGCCGTGCGCCTGACGGCGCAGCTGACCGACGGTCACGTGCGGCTGGCCGGGATCCGCGGTTCATTTCCCGCAGCGCTCGATCTGGACCGGCTGGAGCTCAGCGACGACAACGGAGTCTGGCTGTTCGCCGAGCGCATCTCGCTGCGCTGGACGCCGTCAGCCCTGCTGACCCGGCACATTCTGGTGGACACGCTGCACGTGGGCCGTTTGCACATCGAGCGGGCGCCCCTGCCTGAGGAGGAATCCAAGCCCGAGCGCCACTATTCCATCCCGCATTCGGACCTGACCCGGCTGTCCATCGACACGCTCGAACTGGGCCCGGCCCTGGCTGGCGCGGAAGTCTCCCTCGTGGTGCAGGGTTCGGCGCACCTGCGCTCGCTGGAGGATGCGACCGCTGCGCTCACTGCCCATCGCACCGGAGGCCTGGGCGACTACGAGCTGCAACTGCAATTCGATCCGGCTCGCATGGATGCATCGCTCAAGCTGCAGGAGCCGGCCAACGGGCCGCTGGAGAATCTCCTCAGGACACCCGGCCTCGGCGACCTGTCGGTGCTCGCACAAGTGCACGGACCCCGCAACGCGGAGCAGATTCAACTCTCGGTCAGCGCAGGCGCATTGCGCGGCAGCGCCCAGGGCACGATCAATCTGACCGACACCTCGGCGGACCTGCAGTATTCGCTGCGGGCACCGCCAATGAGTCCTTTCGAGGGCCTGAGTTGGCAGAGCATTGACCTGCAGGGACGCTGGCACGGCACGATCAGGGAACCGTCGGCCGACGGCCGTCTCCGGGCACTGCAACTCCAGGTGCCCGGCGGCGTGAGGGTGGGCTCACTCAACGTCAGTCTCACAGCCTCGGGCGGGCTTGTGACGATGCGTTCCGTGATCGAGGAGTTGGTATTGCCCGGTCCGCGGCCCGATCTCCTGCAGGACTCGCCGCTCACGCTCGATGCCTCGCTGCGTCTCAACGAGGACAGCAGACCGCTCGAGCTGACCGCCTCGCACCGACTGCTGGCGCTGCAGGCGCACGTCGTGACTGCCGGAAACCAACAGGCGCAGCTCGAACTGCACCTTCCGGACGTGGCGCCACTCGCCGCGCTCGGCGGACAGAAGGTCCGCGGCGACGCCAACATCAAGGCGCAGCTCGCCCACGATCCCAAGTCCACTCAGCTCAAAGCAGACATCAACGCCTCGATCGACGGTGGCACGGCCGTCTGGGCCAGCCTGCTGCGCGGCGGCAGCACCCGACTGCAGGTGGACGGATCCCTGTCGGAGGATTCGGTGACGATCGATCGCCTGCGACTCGACGGTCGCGCCGTGACGCTGGCGGGAAGCGGTTCGCTGGGTCGCACCGGCGCACAGAAACTCGATGCCCGCCTGGACCTGAACCTGTCCGACCTCTCCCGAGTCTCGCCCGCGCTGGCCGGCACGGCGAAGCTGATCGGCAAGGCCAGCGGTCCGCTCAAGTCATTGAGCGTCGAGTCCGATCTGACGACCACCCTGTCCGTTCACGGCTCGTCCCGTGGCACCGTCTATGCCTCCGTGCATGCCGATGGGCTGCCTTCAGCTCCGAGAGGAACCGTGGAGGCACACGGGGATCTGGATGGCTCGCCACTCGTACTCAATGCCCTCGTCCAACAGCTCGAAGGCGGCTCGATGCACGCTGTCATCCAGCATGCAGACTGGAAGAGCGCGCACGCTCAAGCTGACATCACCAGCGGTGCCGAATTCGCGCAGGCTCATGGGACGGTTCAATGGCGGATGAGCGAACTCGCGGATATGGACCGTCTGCTTGGAACGGCTCTGCAGGGCAGCGTTGCCGGCAATCTCTCACTCGTCCCTTCCGCGGGCCACTCCAAGGTGCAGTTACTGATCGACGCGCATGACGTCGTTGCCGGCGGTGTCACCGCGGATGCCCACCTCACCGGTGATGGTCCGCTGGATGCATTGAATCTCACTCTGGCTGCGCAGTCCCCCGCTCTGGCCGGTGCGCCGGCGACTGTCAACGCGACAGCGCGCCTGAATGCAACGGACCAGCACATCGACCTCTCCAGCGCTGAAGCCACCTGGCAGGGGCAGACGCTGAAGCTGTTGTCGGCTGCGCGGGTGTCGTTCGCGGATGGCTTGCGTCTTGACGGTGTCAGGCTCGGTGCCGGTCAGGCCGTTCTGCAAGCCGACGGGAAGGTGTCGCCGGATCTGGATATACAGGCCTCGCTGCAGCAGGTGCGACCGGAGCTGATCAACGCCTTCGTGCCGGGCCTCCTGGCCAGCGGCACGCTGCAGGCCGACGCCCGGATCCAGGGAAGCCCTGCCGCACCCACCGGCACACTCAAGGTGGATGTGAC
The DNA here is from genome assembly GCA_035542375.1 of Steroidobacteraceae bacterium. Taxonomy (GTDB): domain Bacteria; phylum Pseudomonadota; class Gammaproteobacteria; order Steroidobacterales; family Steroidobacteraceae; genus 13-2-20CM-66-19. The sequence continues at coordinate 14,357 of DATKLO010000173.1, forward strand.
CGGATTGCGCGCGGCCAACGATGCCGCACGAGGTCTGCCCGCAACCGACATCCACGTATCCGCCCAGCTCATGGGCAACACCGCCGCCGTGGACGGCAAACTGAACGCCGGCAGCGCATCACGCCTGGCTCTGGCCGGTCAGGCACCGCTGGCTGCAGACGGCGCCCTCGACCTGAAACTGACAGGCAGCCTGGATCTGGGGCTGCTCAATCCGCTACTGGAAGCGCGCGGTCGGCACGTCACCGGCGCACTGACGGTGGACACGACAGTCACCGGAACAGCCGGCTCTCCTGAGATCGGTGGAACCGTCAAGCTCGTCAAGGGCACGCTGCGCGATTACACCCAGGGCACCAATCTCTCCGATATCAACGGCGAGCTCAGTGGCGAGCACGGGACGTTGCGAATCGAGCATCTCACCGCCCGGGCTGCACCGGGCAATGTCTCCGTGGAGGGCACCGTCGGTGTGCTGCAGCCGCAAATTCCGGTGGACCTGAAGATCACGGCCAACAAGGCGCAGCCCATCGCCAACAACATCATCACGGCCAACCTCAACGCGGACATCAAGGTGACGGGCACGGCGCGTGAGCAGTTGCAGGTGGCCGGCAGGATCGACATCAATCGCGCGGATGTGGAGATTCCCAGCGGCCTGCCGCCCAACGTGGCCGTGCTGGACGTGCGGCGTCCCGGCCGTGCCAAACCCCCGCCGCCCGTGAAACCGCTGGTCATAGGGCTGGATATCACGGTGAGCGCACCGCGCCAGATACTGGTGAAAGGTCGTGGGCTCGATGCCGAGCTGGGCGGCGAGATTCGCGTGCGAGGCACCACTGATACCCCTGCGGTGAGCGGCGGCTTCGAACTGCAACGGGGTTTCTTCAGTCTCGCCAGCAGCAAGCTGACTTTCACCAATGGCAACGTCACTTTCAATGGCGCGGGACTGAAGAACCGGATCGATCCCACGCTGGACTTCACGGCGCAGTCAGTCGTCGCCGACGTCACCGCCATCGTGAGGATCACGGGCCTGGCCGATCAGCCGAAGATCGAACTCAGCAGCACGCCCGAGTTGCCGCAGGACGAGATCCTCGCGCGACTGCTGTTCGGCGAGAGCGCCTCCCAGCTGACAGCCCTGCAGGTCGTGCAGATCGGTGCCGCGCTGACCACCCTGGGCGGCGGCGGTGGCGGCTTCAACCCGGTGGCGAAGATACAGAAGGCGCTGGGACTGGATCGCCTCACCGTGGGGGGCGGCACCAGCAATGGCGCTCCGGGAACACAGAACAACTCCGGCGCGACCATAGAGGCCGGACGCTATGTCTCCAGCCGTGTGTTCGTAGCCGTCAAGGAAACCACCACCGGCGCCAGTCAGCTGGCCGTCGACGTCGATCTGACCCGGCATCTGAAGCTGCAGACAAGGTTGGGCAACGGCACCGCCACGGCGCAGGGCACTACGCCCGAGAACGATCCGGGCAGCAGCGTGGGACTCGCCTACCAGTTCGAGTACTGAGACGCCGCGCGGCGACTGCACATAGCGCGCGCGATCGTGTCGGTCGTAGCGCGAGCGGCCGCAACGGCGGTCGCCGGCAATGGCGCTAGGACTGCGGCGTCGGCGGTGTCCGCACGCGGATGTGCAGTTCCCGCAGCTGCGCCTCGGACACCTCTGTCGGCGCCTCGGTCATTGGGTCGGCAGCCGTCTGTGTCTTCGGGAACGCGATGACTTCACGGATGCTGTCCGCGCCCGCCATCAGCATCGACAGGCGATCCAGACCGAACGCGATGCCGCCGTGAGGCGGCGCGCCGTAGCGGAGCGCATCCAGCAGGAAGCCGAATTTCTTCTGCGCTTCCTCGGCGTCGATGCCCAGCAGATCGAACACGGTCGACTGCATCTCCTGACGATGGATACGCACGGAACCACCGCCGATCTCCGAGCCGTTCAACACCATGTCATAGGCCTTGGCCAACGCGCCCTCGGGATTCGCGCGCAGGGCAGCGGGATCATCGTTCACCGGTGAGGTGAACGGATGATGCATGGCGACCCAACGCTTCGCGTCGGGATCCCACTCGAACATCGGGAATTCAACGACCCACAGCGGCCGCCATCCCTCGCGCACCAGCTTCAGGTCCTGGCCCACCTTCAGTCGCAGCGCACCGAGCGCGTCGTTCACGACTTTCGCCGAGTCCGCACCGAAGAACACGAGGTCGTTGTCCTGTGCCCCAGTGCGTTCGAGGATGCCCGCCACGGCCGCGTCGCTCAGGAACTTGACGATGGGCGACTGCAGTCCATCACGCCCCTTGGCGCGCTCGTTGACCTTGATGTAGGCGAGACCCTTCGCGCCATAGCGCGCAACAAAAGCTGTGTACTCGTCAATCTGCGAACGCGGCATGGAGCTGCCGCCAGGGACACGCAGCGCGGCCACACGTCCCTTCGGATCCTTCGCAGGCCCTGCAAACACCTTGAAATCGCAATCCTTGACGAGGTCCGCCACGTCGGTGAGCTCGAGCGGGATGCGCAGGTCAGGTTTGTCGGAAGCGAAGCGGCGCATCGCTTCCGCGTAGGTCATGCGCTCGAACGGCTCAGGCAGCGCCGCACCCAGCACGTCCTTGAAGATCTGTCGTATGAGACCTTCCATCAGACGCATGATCGCATCCTGCGTGAGGAAGGAGGTCTCCACGTCGAGCTGCGTGAACTCGGGTTGCCGGTCCGCACGCAGGTCCTCGTCGCGGAAGCAGCGCACGATCTGGTAGTAACGATCGAACCCCGAGATCATCAGCAATTGTTTGAATATCTGGGGCGACTGCGGCAGGGCGAAGAACTTGCCCGCATGAGTGCGGCTCGGGACCAGGTAATCGCGCGCGCCCTCTGGAGTCGCCTTGGTCAGCATCGGCGTCTCGAGGTCGATGAAGCCGTTTTCGTCGAGGTAGTGACGCATCGAGCGCGTCACGCGATGACGCAGCCGCAGCCGCTGGTTCATCACCTCGCGACGCAGATCGAGGTAGCGATACTTGAGCCGTACTTCCTCGCCCACCGGTTCGTCGAGCTGGAAGGGCAGCGGTTCCGAGCGGTTCAGCAGCTCCAGCTCCTGCGCCAGCAGCTCGACGCGGCCCGAGGCCAGATTGGCATTGACCGTCCCGGCGGGCCGCGCACGCACCCGCCCGCGGACCTTGACCACGAATTCGTTGCGTAGCCGCTCGGCCTCGCCGAACACCGCGGGCGAATCCGGATCGAACACGATCTGCAACAGACCTTCGCGATCGCGCAGGTCCACGAAAATGACTCCGCCGTGATCGCGGCGCCGGTGAACCCAGCCCGCCACGGTGACTTCCTGGCCGATCAGCCGGTCGTCAACCTGTCCGCAGTAATGTGAGCGCATAAGGCGCGCGATAGTACGGAGCCCCTGCTACCCCCGCAACCGGCCCGGGCGCGGCCGTCGCGGCGATTCCGGCGGTCCGGACCCGGCCGTGGCGGGAGCACTCGGCCCCGAACCGAGGGCGCACTAACGGATAGGCAGGGTGATCTGGGTGGGAGCCGGCGGTGGCATTGGGGGGACGACCACGCCGCAGGTGATGATCATCTTCATGGCCGCATCCACGCTCATGTCCAGGTCCACCACCTGGCTGCGGGGCAGCATGACGAGGAACCCCGCGGTGGCATTGAGGGCAGCGGAGAGATAGACGCAGGCGTGGGGCACACCCGTCCGGCTCGTGACCTCCGGGACATCCTCGGCGGTCATGAACCCCACGCTCCAGATGCCGGTGCGGGGATACTCGATCATCACCACCTTGCGGAACGAGCTGGACTGGGAAAAGACGCTCTCGGCGAAGCTCTTGACCCCGCTGTAGATGCTGCGCACCACGGGGATGCGGTTCAGCAGGTCCTCCCAGAAGGTCACCAGCTGCCGCCCGATCAGATTGGTCACCAGGAGGCCGGTGACCAACAGCACGATGAAGGCGAACAGCACGCCCAGTCCCGGGACGGCGAAACCCACCAGGTCCTGGGGCCGGTACCCCGGGGGTAGCAGGAGCAGGGTGCGGTCCGCGATGCGCACGAAGAACGAGAACACCCACACCGTCGCAAGGATGGGCAGCCAGATCAGGACACCAGCCACCAGGTAGCGGCGCAGACCCCTCTTCTTGCCGCTAGGGGGCACGGCCGTACCCCGGCGGGAAGTCCGCGGACGGCTCCAGGCTATCGGGAGCGCCGCCGCGGCCAGGCGCGCGGCGCATATTCACCGCCGGCCCTTCTTGCGCGCGGGGCCGGAACGACCCTTGGCGCGGGCCGCGGACCGATTCCGGGTGGCCGGCCGGGAGGCCGGTTTGGCAGCGGCTCGCGCAGCGGCCTTGCTGGAGCTACCGGAACCCCCGGCGCCCGCCTTCGGACTTTCGGCCTTGGTTTCAGCCTTGGCGTCCGCCTTGGCGTTCGCCTTTACATCAGCCTTGGCATCCGCCTTTGCATCGCTCTTGCCGGCGTCCGGCTTGCTGTCAGCGTTGCCGGTCGAGTCGGCTTTCGCGCTCTCCTCGTGCTCGGCCCCGGCGAGGTTGCGCTTGTTCTCCTTGTCGGACTTGAAGTCGGTCTCGTACCAGCCGCCGCCCTTGAGACGGAAGACCGGTGCGGACACCAGCTTCTTCAGGGCCTTCTTGCCGCACGAGGGGCATTTGGTCAGCGGCGCGTCCGTGATCTTCTGCATTACCTCGGTGTAGTACTTGCAGCTCGAGCACTCGTATTCGTAGAACGGCATGGCGTCGTGGGGATACCGGCGTGAGTGGGGGATCGGCCGATGATTATAGTTGTCGGGCGCTGCGGGTGTCAGGCCTTCTCGAACACCAACTGCCCGTCCCGCGCCTGCACGCGGATCCGGTCGCCGGGCGCAAAGCCGCCCTGCAGGATCCGCTGGGCCAGCGGATTCTCGATCTGCTGCTGGATCGCGCGCTTCAGCGGCCGGGCGCCATACACCGGATCGAAGCCCGCCTCGCCCAGCAGATCGCGCGCCGAGTCATCCAGCATCAGGTCCATGTTGCGCTCCTGCAGCCGCTTGCGCAGGTGGGTGAGCTGGATGTCCACGATCGAGCGGATCTGCTTCGTACCCAGCGGATGGAACACGACGATGTCATCGATCCGGTTGATGAACTCCGGCCGGAAGCTCTGCTGCACGATCTCCATCACGGCCGATTTCATGCGCGCGTAGTT
>DATKLO010000174.1:0-3715 GCA_035542375.1 Steroidobacteraceae bacterium
ACCGCGCCTGCACGATCGGCATCCACCAGCCGGCGCACCGCGGCCGGATCGAAGAACCCGCGCCGGCGCAACGCCGCCGCCGACAAGGTGTCATCCACCATCTCCCGCAGCTCGGCCCGCAACCAGCGTCGCAGCGGTGCACCGAACCCGGTCTTGGGCCGGTAGATCACCTCGCGCGGCAGGATACCTTCCATCGCCCGTTTGAAGATGGCTTTGCCCGTGCGCCCCCGCTGTTTGAAGTTCGCGGGGATGCGGGTGGCGAGTTCCACCAGGTCCAGGTCCAGCAACGGCACCCGCACCTCGACCCCGGCCGCCATGCCGGCCCGGTCGGTGTAGTTGAGATTGTGGTCGGCCAGGAAATGCCGGCATTCCAGATACAGAAGGCGCTGCAGACGGTCGTGCTCCGCGGGAATGTCGGCCAGGCTCGCCAGCAACGGCGCCGCCGTGTCCGCCCCGATCACCCGCCGAGCAAAGTCCTCCGCATACAACGCGCGGCGCACCTGATCGGTGCTCCACCAGAAATAGGTCACGAGCCGCCGGTCTGGCTCCTCACCCGCATAGGCCATCATCTTGGCGGCACGCCGCAACAGCGTGCTGGACTGCGCTCCCAGCCGCCCACTCGCGGCGGCGGAGGCGACGGACTGGATGCCATGCCGAACCCCACCCGGCAACCACGCCCAGCGTTTCTCGAACTGAACCGCCCAGTGCCGACGATAGCCGCTGAACAGATCGTCCCCGCCCGCACCTGACAGCAGCACGGGCATCCCCATGGCCCGCGCCCGCTCGGAGATCAGCAGCGCATTGAGCGGTGCCGGATCGGCCTGCGGCTCGTCGAGCAACTCGATCATGCTCTCGAGCCGGCCGATGGTGTCCGGCTCGACAACCACCTCTTCGAGGTCGACGCCCAGATGGGCGGCAACCCGTCGCGCGTAGGGGAGATCGGCTGCCGCCTCGTCACGCGCGGCATCACCGCGGAACCCGATCGTGAAGCAGGTGATGCGCCGGTCGGGCAAGGCCCGGCGCATCATGGCCACCACCGCACTGGAATCGAGACCGCCTGACAGGAATGCGCCCACAGGCACGTCGGCGACCAGCTGCCGGGTCACAGCCGTCTGTAGACGCGCGCGGAGCTCGCCAGCCAACGTCGCTTCGTCCGCAGGGCTGCGGATGCCTGCATAGGGCATCGTGTAGTAGCGCCACGAGCGCTGCACCTTGCCGGAATGGACGAGCAGCGCCGAACCCGGCTCGAGCTTGCGCACCGAAGCCAGCATGGTCCGGGGCGCCGGCGTCCACAGATAGGCGAGCGTGTAATGCAGCGCCAGTGGATCGATGTCACGCGGCAGTGCGTGAAAGCAGGCAAGAGCCTTGATCTCGGAAGCGAACAGGAAACCCTGCGGCACCTGCGCGTAGTAGAGAGGTTTGACTCCCAGCTGATCGCGCGCGATGAACAGCGCGCCACGCGCTACCTCCGCCGGTCGTCCCGCCGGTCTGTTGTCGTGAATGGCGAATGCGAAAATGCCGTTCAGACGACTGAGCATCGCCAGGCCGTCACGCTCGTACAGGTGCAGCAACACCTCCGAGTCGCTCGCGGATCTGAACTGGTGACCCTGCGCCGCCAGCTCCGCGCGCAGCTCGCGATAGTTGTAGATCTCGCCGTTGAAGGTGAGCGTCAGACCGCTCTGATGCCCGCCGCCCGCATCGGGTGCGACCGTCATCGGCTGCAGCCCCGCCGGCGACAGGTCAATGATGGCCAGGCGCCGATGTCCAAGCCCGGTGTCCGGCTGACCCTCCACGCGGATGACCTGCGTGCCTGAACCATCCGGCCCGCGATGGGCCACCGCATCGGTCATCGAGCCGAGCAGCCCGGCCGCGAAATCACCCTGGAAACCGACGATGCCGCACATGGGATGTCAGCCTGGAGAGCCGGCTCCACCCGGAGTGACTGTCTGCGCCGGGGCCGTGGCCCGCAAGACCGCGCCGTGTCCGGTGTACTCGGCCTCGATCCCCTCCAGGCCGGCCTGCGCCGCCCACGCGCGTATCGTGTCAATCCTCGCGGGCCGGTCATAGCGCGGGGCGAGCATGTCGAACGTGTCCAGATAGGCCCACTCCTTCAATGCCGTCCCCTGCAGTCCCAGAAAGCTGTAGTCGGCTACCAGCAGTCGCCAGTTGATGTGATAGCCGCGCGGCAGTCGCCGGATGAGCGACGCCAGCGGCCACATGAAGTCCACCCACGCACAGACGCGCTTGTAGAGCTTCTCCGGATCCATCAGCCGGGTGAAGGGCCGCACGTAGTACTTGGTGTGCAGGAAGGCGCGGAACAGGGTCGCCTTGTAGATGTCGGCGCACAGCGCCCCGCCCGGCTTCAACACTCGCGGCAGGGCCGCGAAGGCCCGGTGCGGATCGGGCGTGTGCTGCAGCATGCCGAAGCAGAACACCCGGTCGAAGGTACCCGAGCGGAACGGCATCGAAAACACATCCGCCTGGACGATCAGCACGTTTTCGCGGCTGCCGTTGGAGGCGTAGTTGGCTTCGACCGCATAGCTGTAATCGAAGGACACGATGGTCGCCCCGGTGTTGGCCGCCTGCTCGGTGAATCGGCCCGAGCCGCTGCCGACCTCCAGTATTAACTGCCCGTCCAGCCGGGTGGGCCAATGTGTCTGCGCGAAGAACCGGTCCCGCGAGAGGGGAATGCCGCATTGACTGTCGTACTGGGTGCGCGCGTGCCGCGTCCATTCCAGGCCAAAACCCGAGGCGTAGTTCTCGCGGGGCACGAACCGGGGAATTCCTCCGACGACCGGATACTGTTGCCGGCAGCTCTCGCACCTGAGTGTGCCCTCGATCAGGGTGCTGTCCGTGGACTGCCGTCGATCGCCCACGCCGAGACTGCCGTGGCAGGCCGGGCAAGCCAGCAAACGCAAATGCTCGAGATTCATCCGATGTCCCATGCCCGTTGGTGGCGGGAATGCTTGATCTGGTTGCGCCAATGCATATTAAAGAGTGTGGCCGGATAACCGGCCGGCGCGTCCGGCAGCTACAGTGGCCCGGATCACCTCTGCCAGTCGGTCCGCCGCCTGTTCGAGAGCGAACTCCCGGGCGGCGATGCGGAAGGACTCGCCAGCCAATCGCTCGCGCAGAGCTGGATCCCCGGTCACCTGCGCCAGTGCGTCCGTGAGCGCCGTGGCGTTGCGAGGCTCCACCAGCATGCCGCTGAATCCGTCGGCAATGATCTCCGGAATGGCTCCGACAGCGGAAACGACTACCGCGAGCCTGGCCGCCATCGCTTCTACCATGGCATTGGGCAGCCCCTCGGCCCATGACGGCAGGACCAGAACATCCGCATCACGAAGCGCCGCGTGCAAGCCGTCGCCGCGTAACCAACCGCGGAAGTGCACGATCGAGCCCAGTCCGTGGGAGGTGACGAACGCGCGAGCCTCTTCGGAGGCGTTGCCCTCACCTGCAATTTCGACGATGAACTCGCGTGTGGCAGCCAGTCGCCGGCACGCCTCCAGCAACTCAAAGACACCCTTGTCGCGCTCGAGCCACCCGAGAAACAGCAGCCGGACTGGCGCCCCAGCAGCGCGCCGTTCACGGCGTTCGCCGATTCCCAGCAGATCCGCCGTCGCCGTCCAGTTGCGCATCACCACGACGTTGGATCGCTCAAAGCCCAGAACGTCGACCGCAAAACTCCGCCAGACCTCACTCTGGCAAACGATCG
>DATKLO010000175.1:0-10118 GCA_035542375.1 Steroidobacteraceae bacterium
AGCCATTGCCGGACGAGATCGGGCTTCTCAACGGCCGTGCTGCCAATCACGACCCGTGCGATACCGCTGGCGAACAGGTCCTCGATCGCTTCCGTGGAGCGCACTCCGCCTCCGACCTGGAGGTGAACACCCGGATGCGCCGCTAGCTCGCCGATGAGAGCGCGGTTGACGAGTACTCCATCGCGCGCCCCGTCCAGATCGACCACGTGCAACCAGGCTGCTCCCGCCCGGTGATACTTCGTCAGGATCTCGCGCGGATCGGACGAGTAGCGCGTCTCGGCGGAGAAGTCGCCCTGCAGCAGGCGGACCACGCGCCCTTCACGCAGATCGATTGCCGGGATAAGCAGCATCAGGCGATTACCGGGACGGGCAACATCAGGTGAGTCGCAGGAAGTTGGCCAGCAGTGCACTGCCGGCCGTCGCGGAGCGCTCCGGGTGGAACTGCGTGCCCCAGAAGTTGCCCCTGCGCACGACGGCCGAGAAGTCAGTGCCGTACCGGGTGCTCGCCAGGGTGGCCTGCGATACGGGCGCAGCAAAACTGTGAACGAAGTAAACGTACTCGTCCGGTTCGATGCCCTCGAGCAGTGGATCCGGGCGATGCAGGCTGAGCTGGTTCCAGCCCATATGAGGCACGGGCAGCCCCGGGTTGGGCTGCAGGCGCGCGACACACTCGGGCAGAACTCCCAGGCAGCCCGTATCGCCTTCGGCGGAGTGACTGAACAGCAGCTGCATGCCCAGACAGATGCCGAGCACCGGCTGTTGCAATTGCGGCAGCAGTTCGGCGAGTCCGGACTGGCGCAGTCGCTGCATGGCGGCCGTCGCGGAGCCCACACCCGGAAGCACTATGCGCGGGGCTGCCCGGATTTCCAGCGGGTCGGAGCTGATGGCGGTCCGCGCCCGCAGTCGTTCGAAGGCGAACTGCAGTGAGGCCAGATTGGCGCCACCGCTGTCGATGATGACGGCGTCAACGCTCACAGCACGCCCTTCGTGGTGGGCAGTTCGTCGCCGTCACGCCGGAACGCCTGGCGCAATGCACGACCGACTCCTTTGAAACACGCTTCGATCATGTGATGCGAGTTCTCGCCGGTGATGCTGATGTGGATGGCAGCGCCGAGCGCATCCGCGAGCGAGCGGAAGAAATGGGGGACCAGTTCAGTGGGTAGACCCCCTACCTGTTCACGATTGAATGCGCCGTCGAACTTCGCCAGGGCCCGTCCCGACAGGTCGATGGCCACCCTTGCCTGGGCTTCATCCATGGGCAGGACGAATCCGTAGCGTCCGATACCCGTCTTCTTCCCGAGCGCGTGTCGCAGTGTCTCGCCCAGCGCGAGCGCGCAGTCCTCCACGGTGTGGTGTTCGTCGATCTGCAGATCGCCGCGACAGCGCAGCTCGAGCGCGAAGCCGCCGTGCTTGGCCAGCTGTTCCAGCATGTGATCGAAGAAGCCAATGCCGGTGGCGATCTGAAGGGGCGCCGTCTCATCCAGCCCGACGCGGACTTCGATATCTGTTTCGCGGGTCTTGCGGGTGCTGTGGGCGCGCCGTGCCATCAGTTCACGCACAGCGGCCTCCCAGGTCTCCTCATCGGTTCCGTGGCGTTGCACGCGCAGTCCGCGCACGCCCAGATTGCTTGCGAACTGCAGGTCAGTGGGCCTGTCGCCGATCACTGCGCAGCGGGCCAGATCCGGCGCCTCTTCGCGCAGGAACTGTTGTACCAGCCCGGTGCGCGGCTTGCGGCACTCGCAGCCTTCGGAATACAGATGGGGACAGACGAACACCGCCTCGAAGTGGATGCCCTGGGAGGCGAAGGTGTCGATGATGAACTGCTGTGCCAGGGCGAAGTCCGACTGCGGGTAGGCCGGAGTACCCAGGCCATCCTGGTTGGTCACCATGACCAGCCGGTAACCGTGGCGACGCAACTGCGTGAGCGCGGCGAACACGCCGGGCATGAAGCGGATCTTCGCGAGCGAGTCGATCTGCTGGTCGTCCGGCTCCTCAACCAGCGTGCCGTCCCGATCCACGAACAGGAGGGCCCCATCGCTCATGCCAGAGCCTCCAGCAGCCGGGAGTTCTGTTCCGCGGTGCCCACCGTAATGCGCAGACAGTCCGCCAGGCCTGCGTAACCCCGAACGTCGCGGATGAGGAGGCGTGCCGCGCGGGCCCGCGCCAATGCCTCGCCCGCGTCCGCGAACGCGACGAGGAGGAAGTTGGCCTGACTGGGCCAGACGCGCCTGACATCGCGAAGGCCCGGCAGATCGGCCAGCAGCCGCTGGCGCTCGCGACGGATCGTCTCGACCTGCGAACGCGAGATCTGCAGCTGCGAGGGTTCCAGCGCCCTCAACACGGATTCCGTTGCCTGCTGGGCCAGTGCATAGGGTGGGATCACCTTGCGCAGCAGGGCAATGATCTCCCGATCCGCCAGAAGGGTGCCGCAGCGGGCGCCCGCGAGCGCGTGGGCTTTGGACAGAGTCCGCAGGATGGCGAGGTGCGGAACCTGGCGGATGTGCCGCGAGAGGCTGCTCACCGCCGCGAATTCGATGTAAGCCTCATCCACCACCACGATGGCGCGGCCCGCCACAGCGGCGGCCAGGCGCAGCACGACTTCCTCCGTGAGCAGGTTGCCCGTCGGATTGTTGGGCGAGCACAGAAAGACGAGCTTGACGTTGCGGCCGCACTGCTCGAGTACCGCACTCTCATCCAGAGTGAATTCCCGGTCTGCACGAAGCGGCACCTGGAGCACCTCCGCTCCCTGGATGCGCGCGGCGACTGCGTACATGCCGAATGTCGGCGGGCAGATGAGCACCGCATCGGTGCCGGCGCGACAGAACCCACGCGTGAGCAGATCGATGGCCTCATCGCTGCCGCGTCCCACCAGCACGCACTCCGGTTCGACGCCGTACAGTCCCGCGAGACGTTCCACCAGAGCTCGCGGCTGCGGCTCCGGATAGCGGTTGAGTCCCGCCTGTGAATCATCCGCGATGGAACGCCAGGGCAGCTCGTTTGCATGCAGGCGCTCGAGGCCCGGATCCCATGCCGCATGCTCGTAAGCCTTCAGCGCCACGATATCGGGGCGGGCGAGTTGATTCACCCAGCTCATGCGATGGATCCGCAGGCCAGCGATTCCAGTCGCCGTGTGACGGCGCTGGCGTGCGCATCGAGACCTTCGAGCCGGGCCAGTTCCACCGCGACCGGACCCAACAGCCTGAGTCCCGCCGGCGTGAGCTCCTGGACGGTCATGCCACGGACGAAGTCGAGAACCGACAATCCGCTGTAGGCGCGCGCATAGCCATAGGTCGGCAACACATGATTGGTGCCGGAGCAGTAGTCCCCCAGGGGCTCGGGTGACCAGGTGCCCAGGAACACCGAGCCTGCGTTGAGCACGCGTGGCAGAGCGGCGCGCGGCTCGCGGATCTCGAGAATCAGATGCTCCGGAGCATAGTCGTTGGCCACCTCCAGAGCGGTCTCCAGGTCCGGCACCAGGATGCAGCGGCTCGCGGCGAGTGAGTGTTCGAGGATGGAGCGCCGCGACAGGGTTTGCGTCTGGTGGTGTACGGCGGCGCCGATCTGCCCGGCCAGGGCGGCCGACCAGGTGACCAGCAGGGATTGCGCCTGCGGGTCGTGCTCGGCTTGCGCCAACAAGTCGGCCGCGACGAAATCCACTGGCGCCGACTCGTCGGCGATGACCATGACTTCGGAAGGACCCGCGGGCATGTCGCAGGCGGCCCCGGCGGGATCGCCGGCGACGTATTGCTTGGCGGCGGTCACCCAGGCATTGCCCGGCCCGAAAATCTTGTCGGCTTTTGGCACGGAAGCCGTGCCATACGCCATGGCGGCGATCGCTTGCGCTCCACCCACCTTGAACACGTTCTCGATTCCGCACAGGCGCGCGGCCACCAGCACGGCCGGATCGGCCAGTCCCTCGCGATTCGGCGGTGTGCAGAGGATGCGTTGCGGGCAGCGCGCGATGCGTGCCGGCACGGCCAGCATGATCACGGTGGAGGGCAGGGGCGCGGATCCCGCTGGCACATACAGGCCTACCGAGCCGATGGGACGGATCAGGCGCTCGCAACGCACGCCCGGCATGATCTCCTGCGCAATGGGCGCGGGGAGCTGCGCCGCATGGAAGCGGCTCACATTGTCTATGGCACGCTCGAGCGCGGTGTGCTGGGCGGGAGTCAGTGCCGCCCTGGCAGCCGAGAACTCTCCCTCGGAGACGCTCAGCCGTTCCAGGCGAACACCGTCGAATCTCGCCGTGAATGCGCGCACGGCCAGATCGCCATCCCGTCTGACCGAGTCGATGATCTCGCGTACGGCGGCTGCGGTGTCGTCACGTTGTTGGGATGGACGTGCAAGGGCTGCGCGACGTTCTGCGCCCGAAAGTTGATCCCAGTGGAGTATTCGCAGTGTCACGCGAGCATCTTCTCGACGGGCAGCACGAGCAGGGCGCTCGCTCCGGCCTTCTTCAGGCTCTCGAGCGTTTCCCAGAAGACGTTCTCGCGGCAGACCGCATGGACGGCGACCCGATCGGCAAAACCCTCCAGCGGGATGATGGTGGGGGATTCGCTGCCCGGCAGCAGCCGGCGGATTTCCGGCAACGCCGAACGGGGCGCGTGCAACATGATGTACTTGCTCTCCTTCACCTGCTGCACGCCTTCGATCCGCATCAGCAGACGCTCCACCCACTCGTCCTTTTCGGGCGGCAGCCGCAGCGGCGTGCGGATGAGAACCGCGTGGCTCTCCAGCACCGTCTCCACTTCGCGAAGGTGATTGGCCTGCAACGTCGAGCCGGTGGAGACCAGATCGCAGATCAGATCGGCGCGACCGAGACGCGGGGCGATCTCCACGGCCCCGGAGAGCGTCACGATCTCGGCCTCGACGTGGCGATCGCGCAGATACTGCTGCAGCAGATAGGGGTAAGTCGTGGCGATGCGTTTGCCACGCAACGAGGCCGATCCCTCGTAGGAGACACCCTCCGGCACGGCGATGCATAGCCGGCAACGCCCGAAGTCCAGCGTGCGGATCTGCTGGAAGCGCGGTGGATGGCCGCGTTCGGACAGCTCCAGGCGTTTCTCCTCCAGCACATTCAGTCCGACCAGGCCCAGATCGCACACGTCCTCCTGGACCAGATCCGGAATGTCGTCATCGCGCACGAACAGCACATCGAGCGGCATGTTCTCCCCATAGCCCATGAGCTGATCCCTGCCGCGCGAGAGTTTCAGGCCGCAGCGCACCAGCAGGTCGAGCGAGGGGTCGGTGAGGCGGCCGGCCTTCTGTACCGCCAGTTTCAGTCGCAACTCATCCATGGCGTTCTCCATCGCGACCGAGCCGCTGCGCCGCGACCGCATAGCCGCCATTGCCACCGGCCAGAAAACGCGCCACGCGCCCGATGGTCGTGACGCTGACACCGGTGATCCGGTGGATCTCCCGATAGGGCAGCCCGCGCTGCAGGAAATCCACCACGGCCCAGCGGTCGGCCATCGCCTGGATCTCCGCCGGCGTGCACAGATCGCGGAAGAAGGCGCGGCATTCCTCAGCCGTCTGGAGCGCGGCGACGGCGGCGAACAGGTTGCGCTCGGCGAGCGCCTCCTGGCGGGGGGTCACATTGCGGTGCAGCTTCATGCGGGTCCCAGGGGTTCAGGTACGGCGATCCGGTTACGGCGGTTCCGGTGCGCCGGGTACTGAGGTTCCAGTGCGGCCGGTTGCAGCGGTACGGGATGGTACAATGTACTAGCGCGCTAGTACATTACCACATTCCGCGACCTGTGACCGACTGCGCGTCCCGGGCGGCTGCCCCCCGCCGGCCGCCTTGACGCCTCCGTCTTGCGTACCATAGACTGCAAGACACTCATCGAGACCGGCTGAGGGATAAGGCCCTTAGACGCCGGGGCAACCGCCAGGCTTAACCACCCTGGAAAGGTGCCAACTCCTGCGATGCCGCCACCGGGCGTCATCGACAGATGAGCGGTCAGCGTGGCTTCGACTCACACCTCGTGTGAGTGGAGATGGACGCGACGAACCCGCCGTCAGGCGGGCGCTCCGCAGGAGACCGGTGAGACCGGAAGCCATGCTGCGGAGCATTCTGATGAACGCCTCGGTCGACTCTGCCTCTCTGGCGCCGCGCCACGCGGGCTTCACGCTCATGGGTGGCACCGGCGCTGCCTCGGTGCCCGAGATCTTGGTGCGCGAAGGGGTCCTCGAGATTCCCGGGGAGATCGCGCTCCATCACGGCGGGAGGCTCTCCGGCGTGCGGATTGCCTGGCGACTTGCCGGTGCGGCACACGCACCGGTGGTGTGCGCGCTCGGCGGGATATCGGCGAGCCGGCGCGTGTGCCTGAGCGAGGAGACGCGGCAGGACTGGTGGTGTCAGATCGCAGGTCCGGGCCGCCCGCTCGACACCAACCACTTCCGCGTGTTGAGTTTCGATTATCTGGGCGGGAGCGGTGAGACCACCGGACCCGTTCCGGCCGGACCCGAAGGACCCGGGCACGGGAACACCGATCGGGCTTTCCCGACGCTTTCGAGTTACGACCAGGCCGAAGCGTTGCTGCGTCTGCTCAACCATCTGGGCATCAAGGCGCTGCGCGCCATTGCCGGTGGTTCATACGGAGGCATGGTCGCGCTTGCATTCGGCGAGCGGTATCCCGAACGCGTCGCGCACCTGCTCGTCATAGGCGCCTCTGACCGTGCTCATCCCATGGCGACGGCGTGGCGGAGTGTGCAGCGTCGCCTGGTGCGGTTCGCGCTGGAATGTGGTCAACCGAAAGAAGGGCTGCAACTCGCGCGCGCGCTGGCGATGGCGACTTACCGGACGCACGAGGAGTTCTCAGCGCGCTTCACGCGCGAGCCGGTGAGGGACGGGGAGCAGTTCCTCTTTCCGGTGGAAAGCTATCTGTTCGCGCGCGGCAGCGACTACGCGGCGCGCCATCGTCCCGAATCATTCCTGTGTCTGTCCGAATCGATCGATCTGCATGCGGTGGATGCCAGCCGCATCTTCGTGCCGACCACGGCCGTGGCCGTGCGCGAGGACCAGCTGGTGCCGCTGACCGACATCCGCGCGATGGTGGCCCGGCTGCCCTGCGCACGCCTGCACGAGCTCTCATCGATCTATGGCCATGATGCGTTCCTGAAGGAGACCGAGCAATTGCGCCGGATATTCACCAAAGCGCTGGAGGGTGCACCGTGAGCGACCGACCCAGCCAGATCACCCAGACCGTGCGTTCCGGACTCGAGTGGGACGAGACCACCGGGGCCGTCGTACCGCCCATCCATCTCACATCCACCTTCGCGTTCCGCTGCTTCGGCGAGAAGCGCGGTTACGATTACACCCGTTCGGGCAACCCGACGCGCGATCTGCTCGGCGCGGCGCTGGCCGAACTGGAACGCGGCGCCGGCGCCGTCGTCACCGCGACAGGCATGGCCGCCATCACCCTGGTGGGCTACCTGATCCCGGCCGGCAGCCGGATCATCGCTCCGCATGACTGCTACGGCGGGACCTACCGGCTGTTCGATGCCTGGCGGCGCCGAGGCGAGCGGCACGTGGAGTTCATCAACTTTGCCGACGAGGCGGCCGTGCAATCGGCCCTGTCACGACCGGCGGCGCTGCTGTGGATCGAGACGCCCAGCAATCCCCTGCTGCGCATTACCGACATCGAGAGGTTCGCGGCCATGGGTCGCGCGGCCGGCGCGCTGGTCGTGGTGGACAACACATTTCTGTCGCCCGCCTGGCAGCAGCCTCTGACCCTGGGTGCGGATCTGGTCCTGCACTCGACCACCAAGTATCTCAACGGACACAGCGATGTCGTCGGCGGCGCGGTGATCGCGCGCGACAAGGCGCTGGTCGAGCAGCTCGTGTGGTGGGCCAACTGTCTGGGCGTGACAGGGGCTCCGTTCGACAGTTTCATGACTCTGCGCGGTGTGCGAACCCTGCATGCCCGCCTGGATCACCATGGGCGCAATGCCCAGGCGCTGGCCGAATGGCTGCAGCAGCAGCCCAACGTGAAGAAGGTGTACTACCCGGGTCTGGCAAGCCACCCCGGCCACGAGGTGGCGCGCCGTCAGCAGAGCGGCTTCGGCGCGATCGTGAGCATCGAGCTGGAAGGCGGCCACGATGCCGTGCGCGAATTCGTCTGTGACCTCGAGTACTTCTCGCTGGCCGAATCGCTCGGAGGTGTGGAGAGCCTGGTCGCCCACCCGGCAACCATGACCCACGCGGCCATGGATCCGGCGGCGCGTCAGAAGGCCGGTCTTGCGGATGGCCTGGTGCGACTGTCAGTGGGTATCGAGGGGCTGGAGGATCTGCGGCGGGACCTCGCTGCGGGCCTGGAGCGCGCCGCCCGCACGCTGCAAACCGTACCGCGCAAAGCGGCTGTTTAACCGAAGCGGCTGAATCCGCAGCCGCAGTTGGTGCTGCGCGCGGCGAGGCGCGGTGCTACTACCGCCGCAGCGCCGCCAGCACGGCGTCGCCGACTTCGCGAGTGGACAGGACGCGGCCGCCGGGTGTTGCGATGTCGGGTGTTCTTGCGCCGGCATTGAGCGCCTGAGCCACGGCTGATTCGAGAGCGTCCGCTTCCGCACTCAGCTGAAGCGAGTGACGCAGCAGCAGCGCGACGCTCAGGATCGTTCCCATTGGATTGGCGATGCCGCGGCCGGCGATGTCCGGGGCAGACCCATGAATCGGCTCATAGAGGCCGCGCCGACCTTCGCCCACCGAGGCCGAGGGCAACAATCCGAGCGAGCCTGACAGCATGGAGGCCAAGTCCGTCAGGATGTCGCCGAACATGTTTTCGGTCACCAGCACATCGAAGTCCCGCGGACGCTTGATGAGGTGCATCGCGGCCGCATCGACCAGAATGTGCTCGAGGGCGACCTCCGGGAATTCCTCGCGCATCAGTCGGGTGGTCACTTCGCGCCACAGCCGTGATGTCTCCAGCACGTTCGCCTTGTCGATCGACACCAGCTTGCCGCGCCGCTGGCGGGCGAGGCCGGCCGCCACCCGCACGATGCGTTCGACTTCGGCCTTCGTGTAGGTGCACACGTCCACCGCGGTCGTCGCATCGCGCTTCTTTTCACCGAAGTAGATACCACCGGTCAGTTCACGCACGAACACCAGGTCCACGCCGTCGAGAATCTCCGGTTTGAGCGGCGACGCCTCGATCAGCGCCGGGTGGAGTTTGACCGGCCGCAGGTTCGCGTACACGCCGAGTTCCTTGCGCAGGCGCAAAAGTCCCTGCTCGGGACGCACTCGCGCATCCGGGGCCGACCATTTCGGCCCGCCGATGGCTCCCAGGAGCACGGCATCCGCCGCAATGCAGGCCTGAAGCGTCTGAACGGGCAGGGGGTCGCCCGTGGCGTCGATGGCGGCACCCCCGAACGGCAGCTGGGCGGTCGAGAACGTGTGACCGAAGGCGGAGCCGATCGCCTCCAGACAGCGCAGGCCCTCGGCGATGACTTCCGGGCCGATGCCATCGCCACCCAATACCGCGACCGTTGCTTTCATTGGCGGCGCTCGAAGGCCTCGATGGCGGCGCGACGTTCAAGCAGGAATCCCAACTCATCCACGCCATTCATCAGGCAGTAGCGCGCGAAGGATTCCAGCGGGAATTTCACCGCCTCGCCCGTGGGCAGCGTGAGCGTGCAGGAGGCAAGGTCGATGGTGAGCTCCGCACCGGGATTGGCGAGCAGCCAGCGACTCGTGGCGGCGTCCACGACCACCGGCACGAGGCCGTTCTTGAGGGAATTGCTGCGAAAGATGTCGGCGATCTCCGTGCTGATCACCGCGCGGATGCCGTAATCCAGCAAGGCCCAGGGGGCATGCTCGCGCGAGGAACCACAACCGAAATTGTGGCCCGCGACGAGGATGCCGCAGCCCTGCGCTTCCGGACGGTTCAGCGCGAACTCGGGGCGGGGCGCGCCCTGGACGTCGTAGCGCCATTCGGAGAAGAGGTTGCGTCCCAGTCCTTCTCGCGTCGTGGTGGTCAGGAAGCGCGCCGGAATGATCTGGTCGGTATCGATGTTGGTGCTCGGCATCACGACGGTGCGCGAGCGGATGATGCGGATCGGGTCCATGCGGGGGGTCCTTCGCGTCAGGCCAGGAACGCGCGCGGATCGGCGACGCGGCCCTC
>DATKLO010000176.1:0-12123 GCA_035542375.1 Steroidobacteraceae bacterium
TGAGCAGCAGGGACATGCCCGGGGGTCTACGGCCCCGTGGGTGCCGGACTCACCTGCAGGCGTGCGTGCAGCGGCACACAATAAATGTCGATGGGATTGGTCCGGCCCCGCAGGATCATCGGGGGCAGAGGCACGGCGCCCACGTCCAGTCCGTGTGCGTCGAGCGATTGTTTGATCGCGCCGGAGAACAACATCTCACCGGAGCGCGCACGCTGGCACAGGCGTGAGGCGATGTTCACCGCATCGCCGATGATCGTATAGCTCATGTAGGTGGAGGAACCGACGTTGCCCGCAACGACATCACCCTCGTTGATGCCGATGCCCAGTCCCGCTTCGATCTGGTAGCGCCGCTTCCATGACTGGGCGAGGGCGGCGAATCCATCGAGCATCTCCTGTGCCGTGCGCACCGCACGTGCCGAGCTGTCAGGTTGCTCGAGGGGTACGCCAAAGCCGAGCATCAGGCAGTCGCCCGCCATGTGAAACACCGTGCCATCGTGCCGGAATGTGATCTCGGTGAGCAGCGAGAAGTATTCGTTGAGCAGAGGCAGGACTTCGTGCGGGGCAAGCTGCTCGGACATGCCGGTGAAGCCACGCAGGTCGGCGAACAGGACCACGGCATGCGTGCGGACCTGGGCGACCGACAGGAGGCTGTCGCGCAGCTGAGCATCCTGCAGGATCTTGTCGGCGAGGCGAGGCGAGACGTAACGGCGAAAGGTCTCGCGCATGGTTTCTTCCCTGCGCCGGATTTCCTCCTCGAGCTGCGCCGCCGCGATCTTGCGCCGTACGGCTCCTGCCCGCATGAGGGCCTCGATCCGGGTCCTCAGAAACTCGTCTGCCGCCACCGTCAAACCCCAGCGTCACTGCTTACGCAGCAGCGCAGGCTATCACTCGAACGAGGAGTTGCCCACTCCGTCAGGCCGGTGGGGGAGTGCGCGGCTGCGCTGTCAGGCCGGGCGTATCAGTCCGACCCGCGGAAGCGGTTCAGCCCGACGTGGCCACCGCGTGGATGACCCGGTCGCGCTCGAAGAAGACCGAGAAGCCGGCGTAGTCCCAACGGGTGATGGGGGGCTGGCCGACGGTCGCATGTTTCTCGACCGGCGCACCGAAGCGGGCCTCGACCTGCACCATGGTGCTGCCGCGTTTGGGGCGCTCGACCGTGGACTCACGCACCTGGACCTGATCATCAACGACCAGCGTTTCCGCCACCGCGGATCCGGCTGCGGCGCAGCCGCAGAGCAATGCAACGAGCATTCCGATCTTCATGGCCTTGTCCTCCCGGCCAGTGACTATAGCACCGGGGGGAATCTGTCAAAGGGCCCGGCGGCCGGCCCCGGTCCGGATTGTGACGCGGGTCGCGAACTGCCCGCGGCCGCGGGCCGATGTGGTTAAATCGCGACGATGTTTCAGCCTTTATCGCTGTTCGTGGGACTGCGTTACGTGCGGGCCCGGACGCGCAAATTCTTCGTGTCGTTCATCACCTGGACCTCGCTTGCGGGGGTGTGCGTCGGGGTGGCCTCGCTGATCGTGATCCTGTCCGTGATGAATGGTCTGGAGAATGAGCTGCGCGACCAGCTCGTATCCCTGAGCGCCCACGCCCGTGTCGTGGTCCGCGCCGATGTGGGCCAACATGCGGCTCTGCCATCCGAGGCGCAGTGGCAGAACGCACAACAGGCCATCCGCGCAGGCGAGGGCGTAGTGGGAGTCGCCCGCTACGTGGAGATCCAGGCTCTGGCCGTACGGACGCCGGAGATGGTTCCGGTGCTCTTGCGTGGCATCGATCCAAGGGCAGAGGGTGCCGTGACCGAGGTGGCTCGCGCGGTCACGCAGGGCAGCCTGAGGGACCTGGCCCCCGGCTCCGACAAGGTCATCGTCGGCGCGGTGATTGCCGAGCAGCTCGGCTTGGCGCCCGGTGACTCGCTCACGGTGCTGGTGCCCGCCATCTCGGCTGACGGGGCCCCGAGTCCGAAGCTGCGTGAGCTCACCGTGGCGGGTGAGTTCGAGGTGGGCCGGGCTGAGCACGACGGCACGCTGATCTTCGGCGACATCGACGATGTTCGGGCGCTGAGTCCAGGGGGAGCCGCGGGGGAGGGGCTGCGCATCCGGTTCCGCGACGCACTGGAAGCGCCGGCGCTGGCAGCGAGACTGCGTGCCACGCTGCCACCACAATTCGAGTTGTTCGACTGGACCCAGGACAACGCAAGCTACTTCCGCGCCGTGCGGATCGAGAAGACCATGATGTCGATCATCCTGATGATGATCGTGGGGGTTGCGACCTTCAACATCGTATCGATGCTCGTCATGGTCGTGACCGACAAACGCACCGACATCGCCATCCTGAGGACGCTCGGCGCATCGCCGCGCCGGATCATGGGCGTGTTCGTCACCCAGGGCCTGGTCATCGGCTGGCTCGGCGTAGTCCTGGGTCTGACGGTGGGATTGAGCGTGGCGCTGAACATCGACACCGTCGTGCCCTTTCTCGAGCACACCTTCCACTTCCAGATCTTCGACTCCGATGTTTACTACATGACGCGCATCCCCGCGGATGTGCGCTGGCCGGGCATCGTCATCATCAGTGTCTGCGCCCTGCTGCTCACTGGGCTTGCCACGCTTTATCCGGCCATCCGGGCCTCGCGGACCGCTCCCGCGGAGGCCTTGCGCTACGAGTGATGGCAGCTTCCTACGAATGGTTGATCGGGACGCGCTACCTGCGCTCGACGCATCGGCGCGGCTTCGTTTCTTTCGTCGCGCTGATGTCGGTGTTGGGGCTCATGCTCGGAGTCGCCACACTGATCACGGTCCTGTCCGTCATGAACGGGTTCGAGCGGGAACTGCGCACGCGCATCCTCAGTGTGACCTCACACGCGACTCTCAGCGGCCTGGATGGTCCGTTGGAGGACTGGCGGGCCGTGCAGCAGGCGGCGCTGCGGCGTCCGGGAGTAGAAGCGGCGGTGCCCTACATCGAAGAGCAGTCGATGCTGGCCGCCGGACGCAATATCGCCGGTGCCACCGTGCGCGGCGTGTTGCCGGAGGAGGAGCGTAAGGCCACCGGACTCGCCCAGCGGCTGACTGCGGGCCGGCTCGAGGACTTGCAGGCCGGCCAGTACCGCATCGTTCTGGGCAGCGCGCTGGCGCATGAGCTGCGGGTTGGCGTGGGCGGCTCGGTGATCCTGATCGCACCCGAAGGCACGGCCACGCCCACCGGAGTCG
Organism: Steroidobacteraceae bacterium; assembly: GCA_035542375.1. GTDB lineage: Bacteria > Pseudomonadota > Gammaproteobacteria > Steroidobacterales > Steroidobacteraceae > 13-2-20CM-66-19. The sequence continues at coordinate 3,208 of DATKLO010000176.1, forward strand.
TGCCCCGCATGCGCCGCTTCGTGGTGAGCGGCATCTTCCAGTCGGGCATGTACGAGTTCGACCGCGGCCTCGCCCTGGTGCACATGGCCGATGCGGCCCGTCTGTACCGCCTGGGCGATCGGGTGACCGGGATCCGCCTGGCCCTGCACGATGCGCTGCAGGCGCCGGCGCTCGTGCGCCAGATCGCGATCGGACTCGGAGGTGGCTTCTACGTGAGCGACTGGACGCGCAATCACGTCAATTTCTTCCGCTCCATCGAGATGACCAAGTCGATGATGTTCGTCATCCTGCTGATGATCGTGGCGGTGGCGGCCTTCAACATCGTGGCCACGCTGGTCATGATCGTGAAGGAGAAGCAGAGCGACATCGCCATCCTGCGTACCCTGGGGGCTGGGCCGCGCAACGTGCTGGTCACCTTTGCCATCCAGGGTGTCATGATAGGACTGGCCGGAACGTTGCTGGGTGCTGCACTCGGCACGGTCCTGTCAAACAATCTGCAGTCACTGGTGGCGGCGCTGGAGCGGCTGCTGGGGACTCAATTCCTGGACGCCAGTGTGTATTACATGAGTGATCTGCCCGCGTACGTTGAAGGCATCGACGTGCTGCGGGTCTGTGCGGTCGCCTTCCTGTTGTGTGCGATCGCGACGATCTATCCGGCGTGGCGCGCCTCCAGGACGGCGCCGGCCGAAGCCCTGCGACATGAGTGAGGCCCGATGACCCATCCGGTGCTGGAAGCGCGCGCGGTACAGAAGAGCTTCACGCAGGGTCCGGTGACGCTTGAAGTGCTGCAGGGCGTCATGCTGAGTGTGGCGGCCGGTGAGCGGGTCGCCATCGTGGGCGCCTCGGGGTCCGGCAAGACCACGCTGCTGCAGATCCTCGGCGGGCTGGATCGGCCGACGCGCGGGCAGGTTTTCGTGGACGGCCAGGACATCCACTCGCTCACGGAGGAGGCGCGCGGTCTGCTGCGCAACCGCGCCCTGGGCTTCGTCTACCAGTTCCATCACCTGTTGCCGGAGTTCTCCGCTCTGGAGAACGTGGCCATGCCGCTGCTGGTGCGGCGCCTGGGAGTCGGCGAGGCGCGTTCGGCCGCACGGGACATCCTCGCGCGCGTGGGTCTGGGCGAGCGGCTGGATCACCGGCCGTATCAGCTTTCCGGTGGCGAGCGACAGCGCGCAGCGGTCGCGCGCGCGCTGGTCACGCAGCCGAAGATCCTGTTGGCGGATGAGCCTACCGGCAACCTGGATGGCCGCAATGCGCAGTCGGTCTTCGAGCTCATGCTGGAACTGAATCGCGAACGCGGCACGAGCCTGGTGGTCGTGACGCATGACCTGCGGCTGGCGCAGCGAATGGAGCGGATCTATGAGATCCAGGGCGGGGTGCTCTCCGAGCGAGCGCCTGCGGAACCGTCAGAGCGCTCTCGTCCGGAACCCGCAGCCAGGGTCTGATCAGTCACTGGGGCGAGCAGGGCTCGCCTCAGACCGGCGAGGATACTTCACGGCGCGCGCGGTCGCGGTAACGGATGGACACCTGCCAGCGCCACGCCAGCTCCAGTCCCATGTAACCGAGCACGCCGCTGACCACTCCGGTGACGAGGCAGCCCACCAGGAAGGGTTTCCACATCGGTCCGAGCCCGTTCTGCAGCCAGTCCCAGCTCATCTGGAAGGCGAAGTTCTGCACCGGCGCGCCCAGCAGCGCCGCCCCGATCCGGTAGGCCAGGTAGTACGCCGGCACGATGGTGACGGGGTTGATCAGGAATACCGTGCCGATGATGACCGGGATGTTCAGCCGCCACACCACCGCGACCAGGCTGGCGGTGATCAGGTGCACGGGCAGGGGGATGAAGCAGATGGCCAGACCCACCCCGAAAGCACCGGTTACGCCCCGCCGGCACAAGCCCCACAGGCGCGGATCGGCGATCCGGGTGCCGAAAGGACGCAGGAACCAGCGGCTCTGCAGCGAGCCGGGCGAGGGGGTGATGCGCTTGAGCAGGCGGCGGGGCATCTTTGTGTGAAGAACTCTAGCAGAAACAGTTCATCACGATCGTGGGCGCGCCAGCGATGCGCTCCAGTTCGCGGTTCACCGCAGCGGTGACGGATGCGCTTTGCAGCGGGACGCTTCTGTGCTAGGCGGGCTTGCCTTGAGCATCCGTTAACCTCCTGTAATATGCCGCGTCGTCGTCATCGGCTCGGGGTCGCTTCGGATGTGGGAAATTGTGCGGGCGGGCGGCCCGCTGATGTGGCCGATCATTCTGTGCTCGATCACCGCCGCCGCCATCATCCTCGAGCGCCTGTGGACCCTGCAGGACCGGCGGGTGTTGCCCCAGGAGCTGCCCCAGAAGGTCTGGCAGCTGATCGAGGCCAACCAGGTCAACGACAAGGTGATCGCGGTGCTCGAACAGAACTCCCCGCTGGGCAAGCTGCTGGCCGCGGGGCTCGCCAACCGGCACCGCCCGCGGGAGATCCTCATGGAGCGCCTGGAGGACACGGGGCGTCACGTGGTCTATGAGCTCGAGCGGTACATCAATACACTGGGAACGATCGCCGCGGTCTCGCCGCTGCTCGGCCTGCTGGGCACCGTGACCGGCATCATCCGTTCGTTCAACGTGATCCAGCAGGGCGGCATGGGCGACCCGCGCGCGCTCTCCGGCGGTATCGCCGAGGCGCTCATCGCCACCGTGGCGGGATTGTGCGTCGCAATACCCGCGCTGATCGCCTACCGTTACCTGCGTGGCCGGGTGGAGCGCATCGTGGTCGAGATGGAGAAGCAGGCCATGCGGATGGCCGATGCGGTCGAGTCCTCGCGCGGCCGCGAGCGCGCGGCGGCCTGAGTCCGCGCGCGTGAATGTGAGTCGGCGCAGCCCGGAACGCCCATGAACCTCAAGCCGCAGCGTCACGAGGAGCCGGAGATCAATGTCGTGTCGCTGATCGACGTGGTCCTGCTGCTGGTGGTGTTCTTCATGCTCTCGAGCCGCTTCACGGAGGAGGGTCGGCTGCGTGTGCATCTGCCGCAGGCGAGCGCAGTACCAGCCGAGAAGCCCGCCAGCGAGCCGCTGGTCGTCACGGTCACCCAGCAGGGCAGCTATCGCGTCAACGAGCGCGACCTGATCAACGCGAGCCCGGAGACTCTGCGCGCCGCACTCGTGAAGGAGGCAGGCGCCAACCGGTCGCTGCGGGTCACCCTGCGCGCGGATGCGCGCGCCACGCACCAGTCCGTGATCACGGCGATGGATGTGCTGGGGCGGCTCGGTTTCGCAGAGATCAACATCGCCACGGTCAAGGACGACTCGGCAGGCAAGCCTTGAACGATACGGCGGGTCGGCAGCGGCAGGCTGCGGCGGGCTCCGCACCTGCGGATGCGCTGCGCACTTATCGCCGGCTGCTGGGTTACATGCGGCCGCACCGGGGTGTGTTTGCGCTCGGCATGCTCGGCGGTGTGCTGTTTTCCGCGACGATGGTGAGTTTCTCCGGCTTCGCCAAGGTGTTCGGCGACGGCACGTTCACGCATCCGGACCCCCGCATGATCGTGCTGGTTCCCGCCGCCTTCGTCGCGCTGTTCCTGTTCCGTGGCATCGGCGACTTCGTCGAAACCTACTGCATGGGATACGTGGGCCGCCGGGTCATCACGCGCCTGCGCCAGGATGTGTTCGAGCGCTGCATGCAGCTGCCGATCGGCTATTTCGACCGCAACGCCGCGGCGCTGCTGCTCTCGCGCCTGACCTACAACACCGAGCAGATCGGACAGGCGACCACCGATTCGGTCGCGGTCATGGTACGCGAGACGCTCACGATCCTGGGCGCCGTCGCGGTGCTCCTGTACCTGAACCTCAAGCTCACCCTGATCGTCCTGACCATGGGACCCCTGGTCGCGTGGCTCGTGACGGTGATCAACCGGCGCTTCCGCCGCTACGGGCACCGTATCCAGGATTCGATGGGCGATGTGACGCGGGTGGCGAAGGAAACCTTCGAGTCGCCGCGGCTCGTCAAGGTGTACAACGCGCAGCCGCATCTGGCCGCGCAGTTCGCTGCGGTGAACGAGCGCAATCAGCGCTCCAACATGCGCATGATCATGACCAAGGGCCTGGCCAATCCGGTGGTGCAGCTGGTCACGGCCATCGGCGCCTCCTTCGTGATCGGGATCGCCATCGCGGACACCGTGCACGGACGCATGACCGGCGGTGACCTGCTGGCGTTCCTCACCGCGCTCGGCATCATCGCCCAGCCCCTGCGCAGCCTGGTCGGGGTGGCCGGCCCGATGCAGCAGGGTATCGCCGCGGCCCAGAGCCTGTTCGCGATCCTGGATGAGCCGGCCGAGACCCAGGGCGCGGGGCGCAAGGTCGGCCGCGTGCGCGGCGAAGTCGAATACAACACCGTGTCCTTCAACTACGACGGCGGCAAGGGCGCCGCGCTGCGCAGCGTGACCCTGCAGGTCGCGGCCGGCGAGAACATCGCCATCGTGGGCCGATCCGGCAGCGGCAAGTCGACGCTGGTCAACCTGTTGCCGCGCTTCTACGACGCCCAGTCGGGAATCGTGCGCATCGATGGCGTGGACGTCCGGGAGTATGACCTGCGCTGCCTGCGCGAGCAGATCGCCGTAGTGAGCCAGGACGTCGTGCTCTTCAACGACACCATCCGCAACAACATCGCATTCGGCCGGCAGGCGCCGCCGGCGGTCATCGATCGTGCGGTGGAGGCTGCCCATGTGATGGAGTTCGTGAGCCAGCTGCCAGCCGGGCTCGACACCATGGTCGGCGATCGCGGCGTGCTGCTGTCCGGCGGCCAGCGCCAGCGCATTGCCATCGCGCGCGCCCTGCTCAAGGATGCGCCCATCCTGATCCTGGACGAGGCGACCTCCGCGCTCGACACGGAGGCCGAGCGGCACATCCAGGCCGCTCTGGCACAGCTGGTCCGCAACCGGACGACCTTCGTGATCGCGCATCGCCTGTCCACGGTGGAGCAGGCCGACCGCATCATCGTGCTCGACTCCGGCTCGATCGCCGAAAGCGGTACGCATGCGGAGCTGCTGGCCCGTGGGGGTCTGTACTCGCAGCTGCACCGGCTGCAGTTCAGCGACTGAGCGAGTGGCGACGCACGGGCGTGTGGTCGGCATGTGGTACCGCGAGTCAGCGGGCGCTGCGCTTCTGCAACCGCTTGCCTGGTTGTACGGGTGGATCGTCGGACTGCGTAAACTCGCTTACTCCCATGGCTGGCTGCGATCCTTGCGCGTCGACAAACCCGTTATTGTCGTGGGTAACCTGACAGTTGGCGGGACCGGCAAAACACCTGTCGTCGCATGGCTGGCGACGCAACTGACAGCACGCGGATTGAAGGTGGGAATCGTCTCGCGCGGTTACGGCCGCACCGCGGGACGCGTGCCTCGAATAGTCGCTGCCGATTCGGACTGGCGTGAAGTGGGCGATGAGCCGCTGCTGCTTCGCCGCCTGACGGGGTGCGATACCGTCGTGGCGCCCGATCGCCACGCGGGAGCGCAGCTGCTGGTGGAACGCGGCGCGGATGTGATTCTGGCAGACGATGGCCTGCAGCACCTGCGCATGGCGCGGGACTGCGAGATCGTGGTCATCGACGGAGCGCGGGGCTTTGGCAACGGTCGGCTGCTGCCAGCAGGTCCTCTCCGAGAGCCGGTGCGCAGGCTGGCCACGGTGCGGCTCATCATCGTAAACGGAGCAGCCGAGTCTGCCTCGCTGCAGGGGTTCCGATTTCCTGACTCCGCGACCGTCCTGCAAATGACGCTCGCGGGTGACGAAGTGGTGCGCGTGGATGGCCTGGAAGCGCCACGGACTCTGGAGAGTTTCCGGGGTGAGCGCGTGCACGCCGTGGCCGGGATCGGCAATCCGCAGCGGTTCTTCGGTGAATTGCGCGCGCGCGGCCTCGACGTCATCGAACACGCATTCGCCGATCATCACCCCTTCGTCGCTTCCGAGTTGAGCTTCCCTGACGGGCTGCCGGTGCTCATGACCGAGAAAGATGCCGTAAGATGTCGTCCGCTGGCGCATGCGCGCCTGTGGTCCGTTCCGGTCACCGCCCGCTTCGGTGAGCGCCAGTCACGGGAGCTGCTCGAGAGCGTGACCCGCAGTCTCGGTCCGACCGCGGCCGGGAGGTAATACGCCGATGGATGCCCGATTACTGGAAATTCTGGCCTGCCCGATCTGCAAGGGAACGCTGAAGTATCAGCGGGAGGCGCAGGTGCTCGTGTGCCGCATGGACCGGCTCGCCTATCCCATCCGGGACGAAGTGCCCGTGATGCTGGAGGAGGAAGCCCGGCAGCTTGCCGCCGACGATCCACTGCTGGAGCGGTGACCGGGGTCGTGTTCCGTGTGGTGATCCCGGCTCGTTACGCCTCGTCCCGTTTGCCGGGGAAAGTGCTGCTGCCGCTGGGCGGCAAGCCGATGCTGCAATGGGTCTACGAGCGCGCCTGCGCCTCGGCCGCGCAGGAAGTGCTGATCGCCACGGATGATCTCATGGTCGTGAGTGCGGCCCACTCGTTCGGCGCCGAGACCGTGATGACCGCGGCCGCGCACAGCTCGGGCACGGATCGCATCGCGGAGGTTGCGCGGCAGCGCGGCTGGCCCGCGACGGAAATCATCGTGAACGTGCAGGGCGACGAGCCGCTGATCCCCCCGGCACTGATCGATCAGCTCGCGCTGGCGCTGCGGGACGATCGGGAGTCGGGCATTGCGACACTGGCGACGGCGGTCGAGTCGCTCGCCGAACTGCTGGATCCCAATGCCGTCAAGGTGGTCACCGACGCGGGCGGGCGCGCCTTGTATTTCAGCCGGGCACCCATACCCTGGAATCGCGATGGGGCTCCCGGCGGACTGGGTAGCCAGAGCAGCTTCGCCGGCGCGCGGCGCCACGTGGGCATCTACGCCTATCGGGTCGGCGCGCTGCTGCGGCTGTCGGCGCTGCAGCCCAGCGCGCTGGAACGGCGCGAGAAGCTCGAGCAGCTGCGTGCGCTCGAGAACGGTATCGGCATCCGGGTGTTGGACACGGCCGAACGTCCAGGGCCCGACGTCAACACGGCAGCGGATCTGGAGCGCGTAAGCGCTCTTCTGAATCGCTGACTGCGATGCGATACGCACTTTTACATTTTTTCACCTTGTAAAGTGCCCGTTCAGCCGCAGTACAGCCGCCGGCAGACATCGTGGGCGCGAGCGTTGGTGGAACTCCACGAGCGTGCGAGAATCCAACCGTGTGTGGAGTCGGGGAGGATTGTGTAATGTCAACCGCCATCCCCCACCCCGCGTTCTGCTGCAGGAACCGGTATCACGGGTAAGCAATTGACTATGAACCAGATGAATCGAAATCCGCGTTCCCTCGCGGCCACGGCCGCGAGGGTCGTCCTGTTCTCCTGCGCGTGCGCCGTGCTCGTCGGATGTGTGGAGGAGCCACCGCCGCGGCCTTACCGCGCCTACAGGCAGGCTCCGCCGCCGCCGCCGGCGAATACCCAGGTGTTCGCCTATCCGCTGCAGAACCAGCCGCCGGAGCAGGTGGACCGCGACCGCTACGATTGTCACGAGTGGGCCGTGAAACAGGCCAATTTCGATCCGAGCGCACCGGGCACGCCGCCGCACGATCAGGTGCGCGTTGCCGCCGGTCCGCCTCCGGGCACCAACACCGCGATCGGCGCTGTGGCAGGCGCTGTACTGGGCGCCGTGATCGCCGGACCGCGTAACGCCGGAGCGGGTGCGGTGGTCGGTGGTATCACCGGCGGGGCGATCGGCTCGGCGGGCGATGCCGCCAACGCACAGGCACAGGCAGAGCAGGTCCAGTCTGCGCGCGCCCAGGATGCGCGGCTCGCCGCTGCGATGGACCAGAAGGCGTCAAACTATCGCCGCGCCATCAGCGCGTGCCTCGAGGCTCGCGGTTACAGTGTGAAGTAGCTGCCGATGGCCGTTCGCGGTCTGAAAGTGAATGGCAGCTGAACGCAGGTATCAGGTGAGGTCATGAGCACACGGTTATCGTTCGGGTGGGCTGGTGTATTGCTGGCGGCCGCGTTCGCCTTCACGGCGGGTGCAGCTCTGGCGGATCCTCGCGATCGGCGCGACGGACCACGGCCCGGGTTCGACCACTACGACGCCCGTTTCCATCACGACCACTATTACCCTTCCCGCGGCTATGCGGTGCATGACTTGCCCCGCGACCGGATCATCGTCAACGGGCCGCGCGGCCGTTACTTCTACTCGGGTGGCATCTGGTACGCTCCCCGCGGGCCCAGCTTCGTGGTGGTCGGTGCGCCGATCGGATTCTTCGTTCCGGTGCTGCCTCCGTACTACACGACGGTGTGGGTCGGTGGAGTTCCGTACTACTACGCCAATGACACCTACTACGTCTGGCGCGCCAGTGACAGTCAGTACGAGGTGGTGGCACCTCCTGGCGATGAGCAGGCTGCTTCCACGGATGCGCCCGCTACGGACGATGTGTTCATCTACCCGAAGAACGGTCAGTCCGAGGAAGACCAGTCGCGTGACAAGTACGAATGTCACAAGTGGGCCCAGGGTGAGTCGGGCTTCGATCCGACGCAGGCGGGCGGGGGCGTGCCTCCCGATCAGCTCAACGCCAAGCGCGCAGCCTATCGCCGCGCCATCGGCGCTTGCCTCGAGGGACGAGGCTACAGCGTCAAGTAGTCGGGTCCGATGAGAATCCTGTTCGTGTGCCTGGGCAACATCTGCCGTTCGCCCACGGCCGAGATCGTCTTTCGCGAGATCGTCGCTCGCGAGGCGCCCGAACTGTCCGTCGAGGTGGATTCAGCCGGAACGGCGGGATATCACCTCGGCGAGCCGCCTGATGCACGTACGCGGGCAGCGGCCTTACGACGTGGCTATGACATGTCGGCTCTCAGAGCGCGCATCGTCGAGCCCACGGACTTCGGGCGCTTCGACCTGATCCTCGCCATGGATCG
>DATKLO010000177.1:0-24846 GCA_035542375.1 Steroidobacteraceae bacterium
ATGTCGGACAGCTTTCCCTGTACCCCCGCATGATCGTCCTTCAGCCGGCCGATGCGGCCGAGGATCTCGGACAGATCCACCGTCTCGGTGGATATGCCGTGCGACTCGAGTATCTTCTCGCTGTAGCGCACCGTGTTGAACGGCGCCGGACGCGCGCCGATGCACCCCACGCGGAGATCCCGCAATCCGTTGGCGACACGGCACGCCGCGGCGAACCATCTCAGATCGGTCTGGAATTCCTCGGATTCGGGCACGACAGTGTGCCGACTGGTCAGCGAATAGGGGATGGCGTATTGACGCAGGTTGTTGCATGCCGACATCTTGCCGCAGAAGCTATCGCGCCGGGCGGTAATGCTCATCTTCCCCGGGACGTCGGGCGTGGCCTGCACGAGCACCGGCACGCCGAGCCTCGCCATGCGCAAGGTATCGGCGATCGCGCGCTCGTCACCGAAGTTGGGGAGCGAGACGATGACCCCGTCGATGCGGTCCCGGTTCTGCCGGAACAGAGCCGCGCAGCGCTTGGCCTCCTCATGGGTCTCCACTGCGCCGTGCTTGCTCTGTTCCGGGCCGAGCACGACGCAGCCCATTCCCGCACGTTCGAGCGCGCGCATCATCTCCTCGCGCCCGGACTTGGCGAGCTCATCGGGAAAGAAACCCCGGTTTCCGATGATGACGCCCATCGTCATCTTGTGGTCCGACATAGTGGTTCCTTCATGCGCCATGCCGGCGCTCCGCTGTGGGCTGGCCGTAATAGGCGTTCGGCCCGTGTCTGCGCGAAAAATGCTTGTCGTGCAGCTCGCGCGCGAGCGGCTGGGCCGCCGGGTTGACTGCCAGCGTGCGGTAGGCCATTTCCGCCACGTATTCCAGGATAACGGCATTGTGTGCGGCTGCAGCCGCGTCCGGTCCCCAGCAGAACGGGCCGTGTCTAGCCACCAGCACCGCGGGAATCGCATCCGGGTCGAGCTGCGCGAACGCCTGGCAGATCGCAAGCCCCGTGGCCTTCTCGTATTCGCCGCTGATCTGTTCGGACGTGAGAGGCGAGGTGACCGGAATCGGCCCGTCGAAGTAATCGGCGTGCGTCGTGCCGAAACAGGGGATCGAGCGTTGTGCCTGCGCCCAGGCCGCTGCCGACCGGGAGTGAGTATGCGACACGCCACCGATATTCGGGAAATGCTTGTACAGTTCGAGATGAGTTCGCAGGTCGGTGGAGGGACGCAGGTTGCCGTCGACGATCTTTGCGTTCAGATCGCAAACCACGATCTGCTCCGGTGTAAGCTTCTCGTAGGCCACGCCGCTGGGCTTGATGGCGACCAGGCCGTCCTTGCGGGAGATGCCGCTCACGTTGCCGAACGTATACAGCACTGTCCCCTGGCGGACGAGCTCCAGGTTCGCAGCCAAGACTTCTTCGCGAAGTGTGCCGAGCAGCATCGCAGGCTCCTCATCGACGGTTCAGGCTATTGCAAAGACCGGCCCCGTGATTTGACCAGGATCAAACCCTTACCATAGCTGGCAAGCTCGTGCAGACGTGCGTGCAACCGGAAGCTTCGCCATGCGCCGTGCCGGCCGCTGCCGCCCCGCGCGGGTGTGACATGCATGGCGCTCCCGGCCGGGTCGTGACGCGCGGACCGAAGGGAGCAGGTCGCCGATTGCGCGCGTTCGCTTCTAGCTTACTCGCGTGTACGGCATCGCACGACTGCCATGATGTGTAATCTCTGAATGATTCGATGGAGACGGACTCATGCGTAAGCGACTCTTTGGCCGGACCGGCTGGCAGGTGTCGGAGATCGGCTTCGGCAGCTGGGCGATCGGCGGCGAGTGGGGCAGCGTATCCGATCAGGACGCCGAGGCGGCGTTACACGGGGCTTTGGACCGCGGCGTGAGCTTTATCGATACGGCGGACATATACGGCAACGGCCGCTCGGAGCGGCTGATCGCACGCGTGCTCAAGGCGCGCGGCAAGGGCGACGTGATCGTTGCCACCAAGGCGGGACGCAAGATCCAGCCGCACGTCTCGTCCGGCTACACCCCGGCGGTCCTGGAGAGCTTCATCGAAGAGTCCCTGCGCAACCTCGAGCTGCACGCCCTGGACCTGGTGCAGCTGCACTGCCCGCCCTTCGAGGTGTACTACCGGCCGGAGATCTTCGAGGCTCTGGATCGGCAGGTCGCTGCAGGCAAGCTAAAGAGCTACGGAGTGAGTGTCGAGAAGGTCGAGCAGGCGATCAAAGCGCTTGACTACCCTATCGCCAGCATTCAGATCGTCTTCAACATGTTCCGCCAGCGTCCTGCAGGCCTGCTGTTCGATCTCGCGAAGAAGCGCAACGTTGCCGTCATCGCACGTGTGCCGCTCGCCAGCGGGCTGCTCACCGGCAAGCTGCACGCCAACAGCCAGTTCGGCGCCGACGACCATCGCCAGTTCAACCGCCACGGGGAAGCCTTCGACGTGGGCGAGACCTTCGCGGGCGTGCCCTTTGAGGTAGGGCTGCAAGCCGTCGAAGCGCTGCGCCGGATCGTGCCGCCGCATGCGGGTCTTGCGCAGCTCGCCCTGCGCTGGATCCTGATGTTCGATGCGGTCACTACGGTAATCCCAGGGGCCAAGAACCGCGATCAGGCCAGTCAGAATGCTGCGGCAGCCGAACTGCCGCCCCTTACCGACGAGCAGATGGCCGCGGTGCGGCAAGTCTACGACACGTACATCCGGCGTCATGTCCACGACCGCTGGTAATCCAGCGTGCGCGGACCAGCGCATTGCGCTGCACACCTGAAGGCGTCTTCCCGCCCGTCAGATCGTGCCAGCCTGACTGCGCACGCTCCCGCGGCCCGGTTGCGTCGCGAGTGCGATGGGGACGGGCCGGATTTCGCCCGGTGTCTTGATCCGCGTCAAGTACTTGGCCGCACCAGACCCTATTCTTGGCCGTGACCTTTTCGCGTCGAGCCGTCAGTCAGCGGCGGATGTGTTTTCACAGGTCGCCGCTCGCCGGGACCGGCCGAAGGGTGGAGCACCGTATACAACCGGTTAACCTACATGCATGGGAGAGCACATGAAAAGCTTGCTTCGGATCGGCACAATGTGTCTTGCCGTACTCGCCGGCGCCGTGTCGTTCGCTGGCTCGGCCTCGGCAGTCGACTTCAGCTGCTCGGGACTTCGTTTCGTCTTCTTCCCTGGCGGCCCAGAAGGTGACGCCTTCGCGTCCATCGTCTACAACGGGGCCAAGCTGGCGGCTCAACACACCGGCTGCCAGGTCGATTACGTCTGGTCGGATTGGAACCCGCAAAAGATGGTGCAGCAGTTCAGCGAAGCCATCGCCCGCAAGCCCACCGGCATCTCGATCATGGGTCATCCCGGCGAGCAGGCTCTTGCGCCGCTGGTGGACCAAGCCCGCAAGGCCGGCATCATCGTCACCGATGCCAACGTCGACTTGCCCAACATCGAGGCAAAATACAATGCGGCAGGGTTCGGCTATGCCGGCGCGTTGCAGTATTCGGCCGGAGCGGGCCTTGGCAAAGCGGCAATCGGGGCCTGCGGTTTGAAGTCGGGCGACGAGGTGCTGGTGTGGGGCCTTCTCGGGCAGGCTGGGCGCGGCCAGCGTACTAAGGGCATCAAAGACGTGCTCGAGCAAGCCAAGATCAAGGTCGACTACCTCGAGATCTCCGATGCGGTCAACAAGGACTCCGCCCAGGGCATTACGGTGTTCACGAGCTTTGCGGCCGCCCATCCGCGCCTCAAGGCCGTGGTCACCGATCATGGCGTGCTGACGGCGACGATCCCGGCGATGATGAGAGCTGCGGGCAAGGCGCCGGGCGCGATTTGCGGCGCAGGCTTCGACCTGTCCGCCGCCACCGCGCAGGCGATCAAAGACGGTACGATCGCCATCGTGGCCGATCAGCAGCCATTCCTGCAGGGCTATCTGCCGATCGTCTCGATGTACCTGACCGCCAAGTTTGGTTTCGCCGGACTCCATGTGGACACCGGTGCAGCCTTTGTGACCAAGGCGAACATCGACATGGTGGCGCCGTTGGCCAAAGAGTCGATCCGCTAAACTGGCAGGCGGCCTGCTGAGCCCGCTCGGCAGGCCGCTGCCACAACAAGAACTCGTGCGGATGTTTGAATATGGTTGAGCCAGTTCCGCTACTCTCATTGCGCGGGATCAGCAAGTCGTTCGGGCCCGTCGAGGCGGTCAAGGACATTGATCTCGATGTCTTCTCCGGTGAGATCGTGGCATTGGTCGGCGATAATGGCGCCGGCAAGTCGACTCTCATCAAGATCGTCACCGGTGTCTATCAGCCGACCGCGGGACAGATCTTCTTCAAGGGCAAGCCGGTCAAGTTGAAGGGCGTGCAAGAGTCCCGCCGACTCGGTATCGAAGCGGTCTATCAGGAGCGAGCCCTTGCCGACCAGCAGGAAATGTGGCGCAACATCTTCGCCGGCCGCGAGCGCACGACACATCTCGGCTTCCTGGACATCGTCCGGCAGAAGCTCGAGGCCGAACAGCTATTGCGCGGTACCATGGGCTTCACCTCGCGCGCGATCACGGTGGATTCCGAGGTGGGGAGCCTCTCCGGCGGCGAGAAGCAGGGCGTGGCAATCTCGCGCGCTCTGTACTTTCACGCCGATCTCATCATCCTCGACGAGCCGACGATGGGCCTGTCGGTGATGGAGACGGAAAAGGCGCTGAAGTTCGTTCGCGGGATCCGCGACCAGGGAAAGTCGGCGATCTTCATCGAGCACAACATCTTCCACGTCTACGATGTGGCGGATCGTTTCGTCATTCTCGACCGGGGACGCGTCGTGGGCCGGTTTCGCCACGAAGAGCTGTCGCGAGACCAGCTGGTGGAACGTATGGTCGCCCTCCACGAGGCCGGACAGGTGCGTTGATATGAGCGATCTTGTCGTCTCCCAGCCGGCTGTGACGCCGGTGCAAGGGCAGCCATGGTGGCAGCGCTACCGCGTGCAGATCAGCACCGTGACCATGCTCGTGCTGCTCTATATCGTGTTCGTGGTGTTCGCGCCCGACGTCTACCTGAGGTTCGACATCTATCGGTCGTTCATGATCTCGATTCCCTTCTTCGGAATCATGGCGATTGCGATGACCTACATCGTTACGCTGGGCGAGATCGACCTGAGCTTTCCGTCGATCTGCGGCATCGCGGGCTGGGCCTTCTCGCAGCTCTATGTCAGCACCCACATCTTCATTCTCGGCCTGGCGGTTGCGTTACTGGTCGGCGCGGCGGCCGGACTGATCAACGGGCTTCTGGTGGCGCGGGTGCGCATCCCTTCCATCGTCGCCACCATCGGGACGATGTTTCTGTGGCGAGGCCTGGTCAACGTGCTGACCGAAGGCAAGGGCCTGCCGATGGCCGAGATAACCGGCGACCCACTCAACAAGGTCTTCGTCGGCCAGCTGTTCGGGCTGATCCCGGCGCAATTCCTCTGGTTCCTCGCCTTTTCGATCGTACTCGGCCTGGTGTACAAGCGGCACCGGTTCGGCGGCCATGTCCTCTTCGTAGGCGACAACCGCGAGGCCGCGCGCATGATGGGGATCAACGTCGAGCGCGTGACGATCCTGTGCTATGTCCAAATCGGCACGGTCGCCGCGCTCTCCGTCGTCCTGCTGCTCAACCAGATGATGTACTTCTGGTCGAGCACGGGCGACGGGTATCTGCTCACCACTCTGGCCGCGGTGTTCATCGGCGGCACGTCGGTGTTCGGCGGCAGAGGGACGATGATCGGCACATTTGTGGGCGTGCTCATCATCGCTTCGCTGGAACCGGGCATCATCGCGCTCGGGCTGACCGGCTTCTGGACGCAGTTCATCTACGGCCTGCTGATCACCCTCTCGGTGACCATCTATGCGCTCATGCAGCGCCGCCAGGAGTGAGGGGATCGCTACGCCGCGGTGAACTGGTACACGGTGGTCTGACGATAGACTTCGCCCGGCCGTAGGATCGTAGACGGGAACTGAGGCTGGTTCGGCGAATCCGGAAAGTGCTGAGCCTCCAGACAGATGGCGGCTCGAGGGCCGTACGCCTGCCCCCGTTTCCCCACGATCGTACCGTCGAGGAAATTGCCCGTGTAGAACTGGATCCCGGGTTCGGTGGTCCGCACGCGCATCGCTCTGCCGCTGGCCCGGTCGTAGACCTCGGCCGCCGTAGCCAGCTCCCCTTCCTTCTTGTCGATGACGAACGTGTGGTCGATGCCTCCCGCAAGCCGCAGCTGCTCGTCGTCAGCGGTGAGCCGCGGGCCGATTGAGGCAGGCACGCGAAAGTCGAAAGGCGTCCCGTCGACGCTGCGCAGCTTCCCGGTCGGGATCAAGCCGGCATCCACCGGCAGAAAGAAACTTGCGTTGAGCCTGATCTCGTGGCGGAGGATATCCGGCGAATTCCCCAGGTTGAAGTACGCGTGGCTGGTGAGGTTCACCGGAGTGGGTCGGTCCGTCACCGCCTCATATCGGATCTGAAGCTCCCCCGCTGGCGTGAGCGTGTAGGCAACCGTCACGTCAAGGTTCCCCGGGTAGCCTTCCTCACCGTCTCGACTCCGATACTTCAGCTCCAAAGCCGTGCCATCGCCATCGATTGGGCGCGGCTCCCAGACAACCCGATCGAAGCCCATGACTCCGCCGTGAAGATGGTTGTCCCCGTCGTTGGCGGCCAGACGATAGGTCCGACCGTCGAGCACGAACTGCGCCTTGGCGATGCGGTTCGCGTAGCGTCCGACCAACGCGCCGAAATAGGGCTTGTTGCGCGCGAAGCCGCGCGCGTCCGCAAAGCCCAGCAAGATGTCGCGCCGCCGTCCATGCCGATCCGGCGCGAACAACGAGACGATGATTCCTCCGAAGTTGGTGATCCTGGCCTCGAGCCCACGGCCGTTGTCGAGAATGAACAGGTCGATCGGCGTGCCGTCCGGTGCGCTGCCGAAGGGCTTCTTGACGAGGCGTGACATGCGTGCCGGGTCTTCGCAGGTAAGGCGCGTATGCGCGAGCGGACCTGCTCTTTTTTCTTAATTGCGCTGACGCAACGGGTGCGCTGTCTGCAGCATACCCGTTGCGCAAGTGCGCGGTCCAACTAATCGACCAGGAACTTGTGGATGGTCGAGGAGCGGAACGTCTGGCCCGGCTTCAACTCGGTCGATGGGAAGCTTGCCTGGTTTGGCGAATCCGGGAAATGCTGCGTCTCGAAGGTGATGGCTGAACCCTGCCGGTAGGCACGGCCGCTGGGCCCGTAGATCGAGCCGTCCAGGAAGTTGCCCGTGTACACCTGGATGCCGGGCTCTGTGGTCCACGTCTCCACAATGCGCCCGGACCGCGGGTCATACAGACGAGCTCCCAGCATCATGGATTTGTCGTTCGGTGATCGCCGGTTCAGCACAAAGTTGTGGTCGATGCCCTTGCCGATGACCACCTGCGGGTCGTTGGAGTGAATGGCGGGACCAAGGACCTTCGGCACTGTGAAGTCGAACGCCGTTCCTGCCACCGGAGCCAGAGCGCCCGTTGGTATGAGCGTGCTGTCGACCGGCGTGAACCTGTCGGCGGCCATCCAGAGCACCTCGTCGTAGATCGGGCCCGACCCTTCACCGCCCAGGTTGAAGTAGCTGTGGTTGGTTGGGTTGAACACGGTCGGCTTGTCGGTGGTGGCCGTGTAGTCGATCTTCAGCTCGTCCTTGTCGGTCAGGGCATAGACGACGTTGACGCGCAGCGTGCCCGGGTAGCCTTCCTCCATGTCCGGGCTCGTGTAGGTCAGTGACAGGCCCACGCTGCTCGCATCCCTGGTCTCCGTGGCGGCCCAGACCTTCTTGTCAAAGCCCACGTTGCCACCGTGCAGCGAGTTCGGGCCATTGTTGGTCGCCAGCGTGTATTCCCGGCCTTCGAGCGTGAACTTGCCCTTGGCGATGCGGTTTCCGTACCGGCCGATGATGCACCCGAAATAGGGGCTTCGGGTCTCGTAGCCCTTCAGGTCAGGCATGGCGAGAACGACGTTTGCCATGTTGCCATCGCGATCCGGCACCTTGATCGAGGTCACGGTGCCGCCGAAAGTAATGATCTTCACCTCCATGCCAGTGGCGTTGGTCAACGTGTACTCATCCACCGCCTCGCCATGCGCAGTCGTCCCATACGGCTTCTTCTGGATCTTGCCTGCCGCCCACGCGGGATTGCCCGCCGGCAGAATGAAGGCCGCAATGAGAACGGCAAGGATCTTCACGGCAGTCCAATGCGCCAATGCTTTCATAAGCTTGTCCTCCTCGTAAGATGCAAGACAGAAAACCAAGGAAGCGGGCGGCCTCGTGGGACCTCCTCCTCCTCCTGACCCCGGTGGCGCAGACGGGTGATGGAATCCAGCGTTCCTCGACCGGGGATGCACGCTCACCCTCCAGTCGCGGAACCGTCTAGCCGGTTCGGATGAGCAAAGTCTGCTGTGGGCAGTGGGTTTGCCCCATTCCTGTTGGATTGCGTCGAAGCACTCACCAGCGCCCCGTTTCCCCAGGCAGGATCCGTCAAGTCCAAACTCCGCGCCACCAGTGGCTAGTGTGGGGCGAATCTCCGCTGCCGCGTTTGACCGGCGTCAAAGGCGTCATAAAGAATTTGGTCAGCGACTCTGCCGTTGTGCAGCTGCATCGCGCATGACGGTCGCAATGCGCGAGACTGCGGGCGGGGCGACAGGGATCGGTGCGCACGGCTTTCGAAGCAGCAGCCGGAGACGTGTAAGGTTTCAGCTTGGACGAAGCATTGCGCCTGGCCTGACGCGAACTCGAATCGTTCTGGGCAGTCACCGGCTGCCGCGTCAGCAACGCATCGCCCGCCCTTTGCGTCGAGCCCGGTCTCTCGTCCATCATGCTCGGCACCCGCACCACCGAGGTTGCAACGCTAGGCCATGCGCTTGATGACCTTGATCTTGTTGTCGATGCCCTCGATGAGGTTGGTTCCCAGCGGCCACTTGCAGTGGGTCAGGATCCAGGGCAGGCAGCCTCTGAGGTTGCGGGCAAAGCGCTCGAGCGCTTCAATGCCCGAGCGCATGGCGCGGCCCTAACCACTTGCGCCAGAAACGCAGCGGCGGCGCGCTGTCGATACCCGCAGGCTCTTCAGATCGTCCCTGCGGGATCCGTTTGCCTCAGACGGGAACGGGCGCTATCCAGTGATGGCACGACCTGCGCTCGCGTGGCGCTGCGTAGCGAAGGCTCCTCAGCACGCCTAGGGTCGCGCGACGGCGCAAAGGATATTTGCGCGCCCTTTCCGCGGCTTAGTCCTCCATCGAGTCAAGCTCGCGCACTGTACATCGATTCGATCAGCTCGGCGTACTTCTGCTGCACGAGCTTGCGTTTGAGCTTCATGGTCGGGGTGAGCTCCTCGTCCTCGGCCGTCAGGCGCTGCTCGATCAGGCGGAAGGTCTTGATCTGCTCGGCCCGGGCGAACCGCCGGTTGACGCGATCGATCTCGCCCTGGATCAGACGCTGGATCTCGCTCGCCCGGCACAGGCTGGCATAGTTGGAGAACGGGATGTCGTGCTCTTGGGCGTACTGCTCGACGTTCTCCTGGTCGATCATGATCAGCGCGGTGAGGTAGGCGCGCCTATCTCCGATGACCACCGCATCGGTGATATAGGGCGAGAACTTGAGCTGGTTCTCGATCTCCGACGGAGTGATGTTCTTGCCCCCGGCCGTGATGATGATGTCCTTCATCCGGTCGGTGATTCGGTAGAAGCCTTCCTCGTCCACCGCGCCGACATCACCGGTGTGCAGCCAGCCGTTGCGGATCGTCTCCGCCGTCTTCTGGGGTTGGTTGAGGTAGCCCATGAAGACGTTGTCGCCGCGCACCAGCAGTTCGCCCTCCGGCGAGACGGTCATCTGCGTGAACCGTGCTGCCTTGCCGATCGAGCCGGGCTTGATGCGGTCT
Source organism: Steroidobacteraceae bacterium (assembly GCA_035542375.1). GTDB lineage: Bacteria > Pseudomonadota > Gammaproteobacteria > Steroidobacterales > Steroidobacteraceae > 13-2-20CM-66-19. Next base: position 9,882 of record DATKLO010000177.1, read on the forward strand.
ATGGGCATGAAGGTGGCGGCGCCGGCGCATTCGGTCTGGCCCCACACCTCGAGCATCGGGATGCCGAGCGCGAGATACCACCGCACCAGGTCGGGCGAAATCGGCGCGGCGCCGGTGACCAGGAACTTGGCGCGGTGGATGCCGATGAGCTTGCGCACGTTGTCCAGCGCGAGCCAGCGCCCGAGCGTGAAGCTCGCCTTGAGCGTCCACGGGATCGGCTTGCCGGCGACGTACAGGTCGGCGACGCGAGCGCCTATGCCGATCGCCCAGCGATACGCGGCCTGCTGCAGCGCAGTGGCCTCCTTGATCGCGATCGTGACCGCGGAATAGAACTTCTCCCACACCCGCGGCACCGCGGTGACCGTGGTCGGTGCGATCTCGCGCACGTTCTCCGGGACCGTATCCGGGTTCTCCACGAAGTTGAGCACCGCCCCGTTATACAGCGAGAAGTACTCCCCGCCCACCCGCTCGGCGATGTGGCACAGCGGCAGGAAGCACATCTTCTCGTCGGACTCGTCGCCGCCGAGCTCGTCGTAGTAGCCGCGCACGACGTGAATCAGGTTACGGTGCGAGATCATCGCTCCCTTCGGCCGGCCGGTCGTGCCGGAGGTGTACACCAGGATGGCGAGGTCGTCGGGCCGGCGCGCGGCGATCCGTTGTTCGAACACGCCGGGATGCTGCGCCGCGTACGCGCGTCCCAGCTCGCACAGGGAGTTCAGGCTCATCACCTGCGGGTCGCTCAAGTGGCGCAGGCCTTCGAGGTCGATCACAAAGATCTTGCGCAGCTGCGGCGTGCTGGTACGGACCTCGAGGATCTTATCCAGCTGCTCCTCGTCCTCGACAAACGCGTAGACGGTGCTGGAATCGTTGATCAAGTACTCGCACTGGGCCGGCGAGTCGGTGGGATAAATGCCGTTCGACACTCCGCCCGCGCACAACACCCCAAGGTCGGCGAACATCCACTCCTTGCGGGTGTTGGCCAGGATCGAAGCGCATTCCCCAGGCTCGAAGCCGAGGGCGATCAGGCCCAACGCGATCTCGCGCACGGTCTCGCCCAGTTCGCGCCAGGTCGTGGCCTGCCAGATGCCGAAGTCCTTCTGGCGCAGGATGACCTTGTCGCCGCGCGCCTGGACGGCATTCCAGAACAGCTCGGGGATCGTGTCCCCCGCGATCCCCGGGCGGGCGCGTGGCGCCTTTCGCCGGGCCGCCCACAAAGTGGTCATTCCGCTCACGTCCACAGGTGCTTTGTTCTCGGGGCATGGGCACTCGCTGCTCCGCAACGTGCCCGTCGGCGATGGACGCGGCGCGCACCGAACGCTCCGCAAGGCCACCCGGGTACCGACACGAAGGCCAACCGTATCACGTGCCATGGGAGCCCTCAAGGCGGAGTGAGCGCCGGCCGGTCGCCATCGCCCCGAGGCGAGCGCTCAGCCTCGTTCCGCAGCCGCTTGAGCCCGAACTAGCGTCGTGATACGGTTCGCTGGCCATCCGATGCCCGCGACACCATGACGATGCCCGCGCGCCGTGCGCGCCTGAAGCAGCTGCTCGGGCTGGGGGCGCTGTCATACCTGCCCGGCGGGGATCGCGCGGCTGCCGACGAGCCGGTCCCGCCGCAAGGGATCGGGCACCGCATCCGCCATCTGTCGTACAGCGATCAAGGCGGCCGCCCGGACGGCGTGCAGGTGATGGTCAATCGCCGCCACGTCTACGTCGGCCACATGTTCAGCGACGGGGTGACGGTGCTGGACGCCGCGGATCCGCGCGCGCTCAAACCGGTCGGCTTCTTCACCGCGGGCGCCCACACCCGCACGCACCATCTGCAGGTGGCCGAGGACCTGATGCTGCTCGCCAATGGCGCCAACATCGTGGCGATGCAGTCCTACGACAACATGCGCGGCTACTTCGAGAACGCACTCGCCGACAGCATCACGCAGCGCAAGAAGTTCCGCTCCGGCCTGAGCATCCACGACATCTCCCGCCCCGCGCAACTGCGCGAGATCGCGTTTCTCGAGCTGCCCGGCTTCGGTGTCAACCGGCTGTGGTGGCCGGGCGGGCGCTACGCCTATGTCTCGGCGCATTTCGACGGGTTCACCGATCACATCCTGTGCATCGTCGACCTGCAGCAGATCACCCGGCCGCGCATCGTGTCGCGCTGGTGGCTGCCGGGCATGCATCGGGCGGGCGGCGAAGAGCCGAGCACCCCCAAGGGGCGCCGGGTCGCGTTGCATCACATGATCACCGCGGGCGATCGCGGGTACGGGGCCTGGCGCGATGGCGGGTTCACGATCCACGATCTGAGCGATTCTTCGGCGCCCAGGCTGATTTCGCGCATCAACTGGTCACCGCCCTTTCCGGGGGGAACGCACACCCCGCTGCCGCTGCCCGGGCGCGGCCTGGCCGTGGTGGCGGACGAAGCGAACGCCGAACGCTGCGCCAAGGGCACGTTCCACACCTTCGTGGTCGATGTGCGGGTGGCCGAGAACCCCGTCCCTATCTCGACCCTGCCCACTCCGAGGGAACGCGATTACTGCGGGCTGGGCGTGTTCGGCCCGCACAACCTGCACGAGAACCGCCCGGGCTCCATGCAAAGCGAGGAGACGATCTTCGCTACCTACAACAACGCCGGCGTGCGGGTGTTCGACCTGCGCGACGCCTTCGCGCCGAAAGAGATCGCGTACTGGGTGCCGCCTACTCCGGAGCGGCTGATCGACCCTCGCAAGAACGTCTCGCTCGCGGCCAAGACGTGCGATGTGTACGTCACACCCGAGGGGCTGATGTTCGTCAGCGACTGGAACGGGGGCATGCACGTGCTGCAGTACGAAGGCTAGGGCGCAAGCGCTGCCAGGTAGGCTGCGATCGCCAGAATGTCCTCGTCCGTCAGCTGCTCGACGACGGGCCGCATCGCTGCCGCCTCCGCGCCGTTGCGGGAACCGTCTCGGAACCAGTGCAGTTGCCGCACCGTGTAGATCGGATGCATGCCGGCCAGGCGAGGTACGTTGCCCTGACCGTGGAGTGTCTGGCCATGACACTGATCGCACGCCGTGGTCTTGCCGCCGCCGGTGTGTACCAGCTCGCGACCCTTCGCCAGGCTGCCCGGCGGCACGTACGCGATGAACCCGGAATACGGATCCCGCAGCCTGGCGCGCTCCTGATCCTCCGGGACCGTGATGATGCGATCGCCGATCGGTTCGGTCGAGCCGTCCGGCTCGGCGAAGCGCATCCGGCCGGGGCCGAGGAAGGTCCTGGGCACGGACTCGCTTTCGACCACGCGGGTGAAGGGCCGCCGCGGAAGGCTGGCGAACCACCGGGCCGCCTGCCTGGCCTCGTCGTCGGAAACCTCCTTCGCGATCGCGTTCATGCGCGTCGGGTCCTTCCTCGCCCCGGAGCGGAAGTCTGTCATCTGCTGCACGATGTAGTCCACCGACAGCCCGGTCAGATCGGAGGACTCGGGATGGCCCAGGCCGGACATCAGATGGCATGCGCCGCAGGCCAGCGCCGTCCCATGCCCTTTCACCACGATCGGCGGAGGCTCGGGATGTCGATCCGGATACCAGTCCGGGGGATTCGAAAGATCGTCGATCTGCGCCTGCGTGAGCTGCTTCGCGCTGCCCGGCGCGCTCTTCACGGTCGAATCTTCGGGAAAGCCGCGCTGCGGCTTGAGCGGGAAGGCCCAGGCGCGATCTGCTGCCGGCGCCGGCGCGGACGGCTGCTGCCCGCTCGCACCGGGCGCCAGCCCTGCTGCCGCGACGATCGCAAGAAGAGGGGCGAGGTTGCGCACCGAAGTCTCCATGGCGCCTTGTGCCGGGTCGGGCGACGTGCTACGGTCCGACTACTGCCGGTTCGTGCCGGGTTCCGCCCTGCCTGCAGGGCAGCCCTCCCGCCGCAGACCCGTGGGCTGGCGGGGAGCATACCGCGATTTGCCGGTGAGCGAGCAGCGCATACCGTCACGGGGCGCGATCGCGCACGGACGCACCCCTGCGACGCGATTACATTGGGAGGGCTTCGCGATGAGAACACGGACCGCATCCGCGCTCGGCGCCTCGATCCTGGCGCTGTCTCTGGCCGGAGTCGATCACGCAATGGCTCAGGACCCGGTGCAGGCGCACCCCGACATGTTCAAGATCCTGCTCGAGAACGACCGCGTCCGAGTGATCGACGACCTGGTGCCCGCCGGCGCCAAGGTCGACATGCATAGTCATCCCGAGTACGTCGTCTACCCGCTCACCTCGTACAAAATGAAGTTCACCTTTCCCGATGGCACCAGCCGGATCGTCGACATCCAGGCGGGCACCACGCGCTATGTCTCGGGCATGGTCCATGCGGAGGAGAACATCGGAACGACAGACGCGCACGCCTTGCTGATCGAGCTCAAGCCGCAGGCGAGATGAGCGAGGGAGGTTGCGGGCGCGTATCCTGCGGCTGGGACTACCGGGCCTAACAGCGAATCGCCGTGCGCTCGTCTGCATTGAACGCGATCGTCGCAGTGGCCCTTGCGCTCGCCGCACTGCTGTCGTGGGGCGGCGCCGCCAGGGCGCAGGCGACTCCGGCTATCGCGGAGGCGACCCTGCGCCAGCCGTGGGAGCAGCAGCTGGCGGTGCTCGAGTCCTTGTCCACCTCGATCACCTCTGTCACCGATGCGCAGGCGCGCGCTGCGCGGTCCGATGCGCTCGCAGTGCTCCAGGTCGCGCTCGGCGAGTACGAGGGGCAGGTCGACAAGGTGATCGACCGTATCGTGGGCGACCCGCAGTTCGCCTACGTCGCCGCGGAAATCTCCGAAGCGTTGGGCGCCAAGGTGGCCGAGATCCACGGGCGCCTCGAAGCGCTGTACGCGGAACTGGGCGTGCGGACGCGCGAGGACGTGCGCAGAGCACAGAGCAGCCTCGACGACTTGCGCAGCGCCCTGGAGATCAAGTCGCGCTTCGAGCGCGATGTCACGCTGGTGGTGCATTCGCTGTCGCGCCAGCAGATCGTGGACTTCGCCACCCGCTGGTGGAACGGGGAGGAGCGGGCGATCGCGGTGAAGAAGCTCGTGGCGCAGCTGCGGCAACGGCTGGAAGAGGGTGAGTGATCGATCGTAAGGAGCCCGGTACGGGCCGATCGACGGAGCGACGCGGACTAGCCCCGACGCGCAGCGACGGCGCGTCGGGTCAGCGCCACATCTTCCTCCTCTTCCAGCGCCGCTCCCCGCGCACCCCGGATTCCTTCATGCCGAGGTAGAACTCGCGGATATCCTCCTTGTCACGCAGCCGGGCGCAGGTGTCCTCCATCACGATACGGCCCGCCTCCAGAACGTAGCCGTAGTCCGCCAGTCCCAGCGCCATGGCGGCGTTCTGCTCCACCAGCAGGATCGTGGCGCCGCGCTCGCGGTTGATGCGCCGGATAATCGCGAAGATCTCCTGGGTGAGCTTCGGCGACAGGCCCAGGCTGGGCTCGTCCAGCAGCATCAGCGTGGGCCGGCTCATGAGCGCGCGGCTGATGGCCAGCATCTGCTGCTCGCCGCCGGAGAGCTGTCCCGCTTCCTGCCTGGCCCGCATCTTCAGCACCGGGAAGTAGCCGTAGACCATCTCCAGGTCCTGCGCGACGCCGTCGCGGTCGCCGCGGGTGTAGGCGCCCATCATCAGGTTGTCGTGCACCGAAAGCAGCGGAAACACTTCGCGCCCCTCGGGGACGTGAGAGATGCCGCGGCGGACGATGTCGGCGGGGTCCTTGCCGCCGATCGTCTCGCCCCGGAACGCGATCGAGCCCTTCTGCGGATCGATGATGCCCGAGATGGTGCGCAGGATAGTGGACTTGCCCGCGCCGTTGGCACCCAGCACGGTCGCGATCGCGCCGCTCGCCACCGTCAGGCTCACGCCGCGGATAGCCTTGACTGGGCCGTAGGCGCTCTCGACGTTGGCCAGTGTGAGGATCGGTTCTGCGCCGGTGCTCATGCCGTCTCGGCGACTTTGCCCAGGTACGCCTCGACCACCGCCGGATGCGACTGCACCTGCGCCGGCGTGCCTTGTGCGATGACCTCGCCCTGGTTCATTGCCAGCACCCGGTCGGAGACACGCGACACCAGCCCCATGTCGTGCTCGACCATCAGCACGGTGATGCCGAGGTCGCGCTGGATGTCCTGGATCCAGAACGCCATGTCGTCGGTTTCCTCCACGTTCAGGCCGGAGGAGGGCTCGTCGAGCAACAGCAGCTTGGGCTCGACGGCGAGCGCGCGGCCCAGCTCCACCACCTTGCGCACGCCGTAGGGCAGCCCGGACACGAGGCTGTCCCGATAGTGCTGCAGGTCCAGCAGGTCGATCACACGCTCGACCCGGTCGCGGAACACCCGCTCGGCTTCGCGCGCCGCCGGCAGGAACAGCAGCTCCTGCCAGAGCTGAGTGGCGCGATGGGTGTGCCGCCCGATCAGGAGGTTCTGCAGCACCGTCGCATACTCGAACAGCTCGATGTTCTGAAACGTGCGCGCGATGCCAAGCGCAGCGATGCGATGCGGTGGGAGCTGTAGCAGCTCCAGGCCGTCGAACCGGATCGACCCGGAGCTGGGCTGGTAGATCCGGCTGATCAGGTTGAGCACCGTGGTCTTGCCTGCGCCGTTGGGTCCGATCAGCGTGAACACCTCGCCCGGCTGAACGGCAAAGCCCACGCCGGACACCGCGCGCAGTCCGCCGAACTGGACGCTGAGGTTGTCGACCCGGAGCAGGGCTTCGCTCACCGCAGCCGCTCCGACTTCTGGAACGCTTTCTGCCGCTTGAACATGCCGCGCCGGTAGAACGGGAACAGTTGCAGGTAGGTGCGCACCTTGAACCACCAGCCGAACAGGCCCATCGGCTCGAACAGGATGAAGCCGATCAGGATCAGCCCGAAGACGGTGGGCTGCAGGCCGGTCGCGCTGCCGAGCGCGGTGGGCAGCAGCGGCGCGATAGCCGAGATGACCTGGGGCAGGGCGATGACGAAGATCGCGCCGAAGAAGGCGCCGTGGATCGAGCCGATCCCGCCGATGAACACCATCATCAGCAGCTCGATCGACTGCAGCACGGTGAACTGCTCGGGCGACAGGAAGCGCAGCTTGTGAGCGTAGAGCGCGCCGGCCAGCCCGGTGAGGCCCGCGCTGATGGCGAACGAGAGGGTCTTGTAGGCGGCCAGGCTGATGCCCATGCTCTGCGCCGAGATCTCCGAGTCGCGGATGGCGACGAAGGCTCGGCCCGTGGGCGAGCGCAGCAGGTTGAGCACGGCCAGTGTCGACAGTGCGGCCAGTGCCACGCAGAGGAAATAAAACTGGGTGGCCGACTGGAGCCTCCAGCCGGCCAGGTTCACCTGACCGACCGAAAGTCCGGAGTTCCCGCCGGTCAGCGCCTCCCAGCGCGTGATCACCTCTTCGAGAATGAAGCCGAACGCGAGCGTGGCGATCGCGAGGTAGATGCCGCGTACGCGCAGCGCCGGCAGTCCGACCACCACCCCGACGGCCGCGGAGAGAGCGATGGCAGTCGCGGCCGACATGGGGAACGGCCAGCCTTTGGCGGCGAGGATCGCCTCCGTATAGGCGCCCACGCCGAGGAATGCGGCATGACCGATGGAGATCAGCCCGGTGTAGCCGGACAGCAGCATCAGTCCCAGCCCGACGATTCCGTAGATGGCGATCAGCGAGAGCTGGGCGAGCTGGTACTCGGACACCAGCCAGGGCGCGGCGACCAATGCGACGCCAAGCACTGCGTACCAGAGCTTTTGCCCGCTGTGCTTGAACAGGCGGATGTCCTGGTCGTACCCGGTCTTGAAGATGAAGCGCACGCGTTCAAACCTTCTTGCGCATGGTCTCGCCGAACAGCCCGTTGGGCTTGACGACCAGCATGAGCAGCACCACCACGTAGGCGGCGGTGTCCTTGAACCCTTCGGGCAGATAGAAGCCCGACAGCGACTCCACCACACCGATGGTGAGTCCGCCGACGAGCGCGCCAGGCAGGCTGCCGAAGCCGCCGATGACCGCGGCGGGGAACGCCTTGAGCCCGATGAAACCCATGTTGACGTGCACGAAGGTGATCGGCGCGAGCAGGATGCCGGCTACTGCGGCGACCGCCGCGCTCGCGCCCCAGATCAGCCCGTTCAGGCGCTTGACCGGAATGCCCACGTAGCACGCGGCGAGCTGGTTCTGCGATGCCGCCTGCATGGCGATGCCGATCCGCGTGAAGCGGAACAGGACGAACAGCAGGGCGCACAGGGCGATGGTCACGCCGATGATGACGATATGCTCCATGCCGACGACCAGCCCGCCGGCCTGGATGAGCTCGTCCTTGAAGGGGGTGGGCAGCGTGTAGGTCTCGGTGCCGATGCCAGGCACCATGGTGATCAGGCCGCGGGCGACGTAGCCGACCCCGATGGTGACCATGACGATCGCGAAGGCAGGCTGGCCGAGTATCGGTCGCAGCACCAGGCGTTCGGTGGCCATACCCAGCGCGGCGAGTACCGCTACGGCGGCAAGCAGCGCGGCCCAGTAGGGCAGGCCGAAATAGGCGCTGGCCGCCAGGCCGGCGAACGCCCCGAGCATCATCAGCTCGCCTTGGGCGAAGTTCACCGTCTCGGTGGCCTTGTAGATCAGAACGAAGCCGAGCGCGATCAGGCCATAGATGCAGCCCTGCGACAGGCCGCCGATCATCAGCTGCAGCAACTGCACCTCGAACGCTCCTCCCCCGGCGGGCCGCTTCCGGGTCCGGGCCTCGCGCGCGGCCAGTGTAGCAGCGTCCAACTTCGGCTACGATGGCCGCCCATGAAGGCCGTCCGCATCGGCGCAGGTCTTGGCTTCTACGGCGACTCGTGGCTGCCGGTGCGTGCGAGCATCGAACGCGGCGAGGTCCGCTACATCGGCTCCGATCACCTCGCGGAGCTGACCCTGGCCATCCTGCAGAAGGACCGTGCGAAGGACCCGGCCGCGGGCTTCACCCGTGACCTGGTGCCGATGTTGTCGACGCTGTGGCCGCTGGCGCAACCGCGGGGGGTGAAGTTCGTACTCAACGCGGGCGGGCTGAATCCGCTCGGGGCGCGCGATGCACTGGTGGCTGCGTTCAAGGCCAAGGGCTGGAATGCACGCATCGCGGTGGTGACCGGCGACAGCGTCACGGACCGCATCGACGAGTTGCGTGCGGCCGGGCAGCCGCTCGCCCACTTGGATAGCGGGGCGGATATCGCCAGCGTGCGCGAGCGCCTGGTGTTCGCCAACGCCTACCTCGGCGCCAGACCGATCGCCGATGCGCTGGCGAAGGGCGCGGACATCGTGCTCACCGGACGCATGGCGGATGCGGCGCTGTTCCTCGGCCCGCTGGTGCACGAGTTCGGCTGGGCGTGGGACGATTGGAACCGTCTCGCGCAGGGGCTGACCGTCGGCCATCTGCTCGAGTGCTCGGGGCAGGGCAGCGGCGGCAACTTCGGGTCACAAGGCGAGTGGGCGAACATTCCGGACCTCACCCACATCGGCTACCCGATCGCCGAGGTGCACGAAGACGGCACGGCGGTGATCACCAAGGCGCCGGGCACCGGCGGGCGCGTGAGCTTCGACACCGTACGGCAGCAGTTGCTGTACGAGGTGCACAACCCGCATCGCTATCTCTCGCCGGACGTGGTGCTGGACATGGGTACGCTCACGCTCACCGATCTGGGCGGCGACCGGGTGGAGGTCAAGGGCGCGAGCGGCTTGCCGCGCCCGGACACGCTCAAGATCGTGGCCGGCTACGAGGACGGCTGGATGGGCAGCGCCGTGGTCGGCTTCTGCTGGCCGGACGCGTTCAGGAAGGCGCAGGCGACCGTCGCCATCGTGCGCCAGGTCATGCAGGAGCAGCGCATCGCGGTCGAGGAGTTCAGCGTCGAGTACCTCGGGTTGAACGCGTTCCTCGGGCCGCACGCGGATCTGTCTCGGTGCGAAGACCTGAACGAAGTATGGGTGAGGGTCGCGGTCCGCACGCAGGACAAGCGCGTCGCCGACAGCCTCGGGCGGCAGTTTCCCTGGCTCGCCCTCTCGGGCCCGCCGTACATGGGCGGCTTTCACGGGATCACGCCGGCCAGCCTGCTGCTCGGGCTGTGGCCCACGCTGGTCGCGCGCGAGCTGATCGAGCAGCAGGTCGAGGTGTCGGTGACGCAATGAGGATCTGGCTCGCGCGCATCGCCCACGCTCGCAGCGGCGACAAAGCCGACCGCGCCGACATCGGCCTGTTCGCGTACGACGTACCGACCTACGCGGTGTTGAAGCGGGAGGTCACTGCCGAGCGCGTGGCGCAGCACTTCGCCTGGATTGCGCAGGGCCCGGTGGAGCGCTACCCGCTCGATAACATATTAGCGATCAAGTTCGTGCTCAACCACGCGTTGCAAGGCGGGGCGGCACGCAGCCTGCGCAGCGACAACCTGGGCAAGACCATCGCTGCGGCGCTGCTGCGCATGGAGATCGACATCCCGGAGGCGGAAGCGAGCACGCTGCCGCGCCTGCGCTGACGGGGTTCAGGCAGTCACGGCCTGAGCGACCTTGCATCCCAGCGCCCGCGCTGTGGTCCACTTGCCGCCGAGTACGGTCAGCAGCCGCCCGTTGCGCTCGAGCATGTATTCCCGGCTTACCGCGGACGCCTGTGCCGCGCCGGCGGCGACCAGCGGACGCACGCCGGCGAAGCTCTCTGCGACGTCGACCAGGCCGATGCCAGGGGAGAAGGCGGCATTGAACATGCGCAGCAGATAGTCTCTCTCCGCTTCGCTGCAGGCGATCGCGTCGTCGAGACTCTGGCGCACCTCGGTCGTGCCCACCAGTGTGCGTCCCTGGTAGGGCAGCACGAAGCACACACGCCCGTCGTCCGGCGATTGCAGCAGGAACCCGCAGCCGATCGCCCGATCGAGGACAAGATGGCTGCCGCGCACCAGATCCAAGTTGTACCGGCTGGGGATGCCGCTGGCGGCCAGCAGCCCGGCGGCCCATGGCCCGGCCGCGTTGACGACGAAATCGAAGGCTTCCTTGGCGGCGCCGCAGCGGATGCCGCCCCCAACGTCCAGCTGCGTCACCGCGGCATGCGTACGCAACTCGACGCCCTTCGCTCGCACCTGCTCCACCGCCCAGAGGCCGAGCGCGTGGTCGTCCATCTGACCGTCGACGAATAGATACCCGCCGAGCAGGCCCTCGTGACGCAACCTGGGCGCGCGCCGCAGCAGTTCGTTCACCGCGAGCCAACGGTGCCGGCCAAGGCCCGCTGCCCCGGCCAGAAGGTCGTAGGCCAGCAGCCCTGCCTTCAGTGATAGCCGGCCGCGGGGGGATCCGCGGTACACCGGCACGACGATCTCGATCCGGCGCGTCAGGTGTGGCGCGGCGCGCAACCACCAGGCGCGTTCGCGCAGCCCTTCGCGCACCAGCCCGAAGTCACCATGCTCCAGGTAGCGCAGGCCGCCGTGCAGCAGCTTGGTAGAGGCGCGGCTGGTCTGTCCCATCGGCTCGCCGCGCTCGAACACGACGACGGCGTGCCCCGCTTCGGCGAGCGCCCAGGCGGACATGATGCCGTTGATGCCGGCGCCAACGATTGCAATGCGCAAGGGAGTGCGTGCCTCGGGGTAGGGCGGCTCCCGCGGCCGCCGCTGCGCTGACTTTAGCAAATGCCGGTCCGGCTCGGCCGGCCGCGCTGGCATGCTGCGTGCGTCATCCCGACGATCGGATCGACCCCGGAGGGGCCCATGCCGCTGATCGCCCTCACCGCCATCATTCAGCTCTGCTTCGTCGTTCACGTGATCCGCAGCGGGCGGCCCTACTACTGGGCGGTCATCATCATGAGCTTTCCCGTGGTCGGTTGCGTGGCGTACTACTTCGTCGAGATCTTTCCCAACTCGAGGGAGCACCGCACTGCGCGCCGGGCCGCGGCGAGCGTGGCGCGCGCCCTCCAGCCGGATGCGGAGTTCAAGCGGCGCATGGAGGAGGTGGAGACCTGCGGCAGCGTCGACAACAAGGCCGCTCTGGCGGAAGAATGCCTGCGGCTCGGCTTCACCGCAGACGCGGTGCGCTTGTACGAAGGCTGCCTGGCCGGGCCCCACGCCAACGACCCGCAGCTGCTGTTCGGGCTGGCGCAGGCGCGCTTCGCGGATGGCCAGTTCGAGCGAGCCGGCGAGACCCTCTCGCACCTGCACAGCGCGCACCCTGCCTTCAAGGCGCAGGAGTCCCGCCTGCTGCACGCGCGTATCCTCGAGGGCCGTGGACGGGAGGAGGATGCGCTGCGCGAGTACGAGGACCTGGTCGAGATCTATGTCGGGCTGGAAGCCAAGGTGCGCTACGGGCAGCTTCTGCGCCGGCTGGGCTACGAGACTCAGGCGCGCTCGGTGTTCCAGGGCGTCGTCGACTACGCCCGTCGTGCCCACATCACGCACGACGCGGAGCGCGAGTGGCTCGGCGTCGCGCGACGCAGTCTGCGCGCGCCGAGCTGAGCCGGCGCCCCGGGCGCACGGCCCGGCTTGACACCGCGCTGACCCGCAGGGATAGTCTCGGCCACAACTGGCCCCCTGCTCAGCGAGGGGCTGACAATCACCCGAAGTGGGGAGGAGCCTTGAAAGTCGTGCGTCAGCTCTGCGTGGCGCTGCTCGCCTGCGCGCTGCCCGCCGTGCATGCGGCGGATATCAATCTGCGCTTCGGCACGCCCTTCGTGAGCAGCAGCAACCTGCACAAGGGCATGCTCAAGTTCGCCGAGGTGGTGGACAAGGAAAGCGGCGGGAAGATCAAGGTGCAGGTGTACACCGACAGCCAGATCGGTGACATCCAGCAGCTGCTCGCGGGCATGCAGCTGGGCACCGTGGACATGGCCTATCTCGGGGTGGGCAATGCGGCACAGTTCAAGGACTGCGGTCCACTGAACGTCGGCTATCTGCCCTATCTGTTCAAGAGCAAGCAGAAGGCCGAAGAGGTGCTCAACGCGCCCATCTTCCAGGAGTTGTACGAGACCTGCGCGAAGAGCTCGGGCCTGCGCATCTTCGCGGTCGCCGGGGCGCGCTCGCCGCGTGCGGTGGTGACCACCAAGGGACCGATCCGCAAACCGGAGGACCTCAAGGGGCTGCGCCTGCGCATCCCGCCGGTGCCGATCTTCCGGGACACGTTCGAAGTGCTCGGCGTCAAGGTGGTGCCGCTTGGCCTGAACGAGGTGTACATGGCGCTCGACAAGGGCCAGGTCGAAGGTCAGGACAACGGCTTCGACCTCACGCTGACGTTCCGCTTTCACGAGGTGTCAAAGTTCTGGAGCGCCACCGACCATGTCTACGACGTGGCCGCATGGTACGTCTCCGAGCGCAAGTGGAAATCGTTCACGCCGCAGCAGAGGGAGCTGTTCATCAAGGCCGCCAAGGCCGGCGGCCGGCTCGCCACCGATCTGGGCGAGGAATTCGACAGGCACGGCCTGGAGGAGCTGAAGAAGGCCAACGTCACCTACGTGGTGCCCGACCGCGCCGCGTTCGAAGCAGCGTGGAAGGATCTGTACAAGCGTTACGAAGGTAGCGTCTGGCCCGACGGGCTGGTGGCGCGCATCAAAGCGGCGCAGAAGTGAGCGGCGGGCTTGCCGCGGCGCCGGCCCTGACGTCCCGTCGCCGAGCGTCTCCCCGGTCGCGCGCCGCGCACTAAGGCCAGGTCGACCGTGCGCAACGCCCGAACCGCGATCCAGCTGATCGAGCGTGCCCTGCGCGCGCTCGAGCTCGTGCTCGAGTGGATGGTCGCGCTGCTCGTGCTGCTGCTGTTGCTGATCGTCTTCGGGCAGTTCGTCGATCGCCACTTCATCAGCCTGCATATCGCTGCCCCGGACCAGTATGCCCGGGTGGCGCTGGTGTGGCTCACGTTCATCGGCTTCGCCATCGCGGTACGCAACGGGCTGAACATCCGGGTCGACTTGATCGACGCGCGCCTGCCCAGGAAGGCGCAGAAGGCGCTGGAGATCGTGTTCGACGCGATCATGCTGTTCCTCCTGGGCGTGCTCATGATCCACGGGCGGCGGGTAGTGGAGGTGGGTGAAGGGCAGGTGCTGCTCGGCACCGTGCTCACCGCCGCGCAGCAGTCGGCGTCGCTGGTGGTGGCCTGCGCGGTGATGACGCTGTTCGTCGGTCTGCGCCTGGTGGCGCGCGTGTTCGGGGTCGAGCTGCCCAAGCGGGCGGAGTTCTAGGTGTTGGCGCTGCTGTTCATCGCCTTCATGGTGGCGCTCATCATCGGCTTCGATGTGGGCTTCTCCATGGTGCTGTCGGCCTGGCTCGGCATCCAGTCCAGGGGCGAGGATGGCGTGGACCCGGCGATGATGCCGTTGTCGATGATCGCCGGCGTCGACAGCTACTCGTTGGTGCAGGTGCCGCTGTTCATCCTGGCCGGCGAGCTGATGAACCGCGGCGGCTTGACCATGCGCTTGATCGACTGGGCGATGGCGCTGGTGGGTCGGCTCAAGGGCAGCCTGGGCCATGTGTCGATCATCACCAACCTCATCATGGCTGGGGTGTCCGGTTCGGCGGTGGCCGACGCCGTGGCGACCGGCAAGCCGCTGATTCCGGCCATGCGCAAGGAAGGCTATCGCGAAGGGTTCGCCGGCGCCGTCATTGCCGCGGGCGCACTGCTCGGGCCGATCATTCCGCCGAGCATCCCGATGGTGGTGTACGCCCAGCTCGCCAGCCAATCAGTGATCAAGCTGTTCATGGCGGGCGTGATGCCCGGCCTGCTGCTGGCGGGTGGATTCCTGGTCATCTGCTCGATCACGGCGCACCTGCGCAGGTATCCGAGCCGTGCCCCGGTGCCGGTGAAGGGCAAGCTGCAGGCGACCGGCCGGGCCGGCTGGGCCCTGCTGATGCCGGTAATCATCATCGGCGGCATCCGCTTCGGACTGGTCACCGACACCGAAGCGGCAGCGGTGGCGGCGGTGTATGCACTGGTTGTCAGCCTGTTCATCTACCGGGAGCTGACGCTGCGCGAGCTGCCCAGGCTGCTCACCCAGGCCGGCCGGTCCACCGCGGT
>DATKLO010000178.1:0-4151 GCA_035542375.1 Steroidobacteraceae bacterium
GGTCAACTCGGTCAACTGATTGGAAACGCGGTTCCCGTCCGCCTTGGGGAAATCGTGGGCAGATCGATTCTGCGCAGCGTTCAAGCGGCGTAGCGAGCCGCGAGTCGCCCTAGCCATGGACGTGGATCCGGTTCGAAGCAAGATAATGCGTGCAGTGCCACGCACCGATACGACGCCCGAACGTTGTGTGCGTCAGCTTGCGCATTCATTAGGTTTCCGCTTCCGGCTCCACCGCCGCGATCTGCCCGGAACGCCGGACATCGTGTTTCCCAGACTCTCCACGGTCGTCTTCGTTCACGGATGTTTTTGGCACCGCCATCCGAAGTGCACGAAGGCGTCGACACCGCGGACACGCGCGTTGTTCTGGCGAGAAAAATTCAAAGCGAACGTCGGTCGGGACAAGAGAGCGATCGCGCGCCTCAGCGCCCTGGGCTGGCGCGTGAGCGTAATTTGGGAATGCGAGACGCTGCACCCCGACAGGCTGGAGCGCAAACTCCTTAGAGTGCTCGCGCCTCGGGCCCAGTGTACCCAGAAACGTCTGTCGCGAAGTACGCGAAACTAGAGTGCGCATGTGGGCAGACTTACCGAAGCCGACGAGTTCCTCGAGACTCCCCGGAAGAAGGGAGTAAGCGTCCGGTCTCGGCGGTCTCGGCCGTCTTGAAACGGTGATTAGGTTGAGATCGCTTCGAACCAAACCCAGGCTGGTATTGCTAGTACCAGCGCGAGATTCGTGCTCAGGGCGAAGGTAGCCAGCAGGCGGCCGACCGGCGGCGACGCGTGATTGCAGATTCCGTAGAGGTAAAACGGGGGTAAGCGTCATCTGAGGGCCGTCTGGTCGTAAAAGTAGAGAACCACGAGGATGGTGTCCACCTACCCAAACAAGGTGGACACCTATGCTGGATCCCAGGACGGAGCTCGTACCCAATCTCATCCGTGGCCACCGAAAGGACGGCCGCTGCCAGTACGACAAGGCAGCCAAGCGCGAGCTGGTGCGACGATGCATGGAACCGGGAGTATCGCTAGCCGGCTTGGCGTTGGCCCACGGCCTCAACGCCAATTTGCTTCGGAAATGGGTCGTTGTGCTCGGTGGGCGGCTGCGTCCGCGGCGTGCCAAAGCGATGAATGGACCGGTGGCTGCGCTGCTGCCAGTCCAAGTGACGCAACCGGATACGAGCAACAATGCCGTTGCGGCCGACGGATATGTGGAAATCCTCTTGGGCGGTGCAACGATCCGGGTGCACGGCCAGATCGATGCGCAGATGTTGCGCACAGTGCTCGAATGCGTGGCAGCGCGGGCGTGATCGGACCGCCCAGTGGAACTCGGATCTGGCTGGCTGCGGGTGTGACGGACCTGCGCCGCGGGATGTATGGGTTGGCGGCGTTGCTGGAATCTACCCAGACCGGTCAGGTGTACGACGGAGATGTGTTCGTGTTCCGTGGCCGACGCGGTGATCTCATCAAAGTGTTGTGGGCGGACCGGGACGGACTGTGTCTGTTCGCGAAGAGGTTGGAGCGTGGCCGGTTCGTGTGGCCGCAGGCCGCCTCCGGCACGGTGCATCTGACGCCTGCGCAGTTATCGATGTTGCTTGAGGGCATTGACTGGCGCAGGCCTGAGCGAACCGCACAACCGCTGCATGTGATTTAGATCATTTGTCACGTTGGATCGCTCAATAACTCCAGCATCAGCTCGAAAACCCTAGTAAAATAGGCTCGTGGCGATCGACTACACGACGTTACGAAGCAATCCGGACGGGCTGATGCAGCTGCTGCTCAGTCGAGACGCCCTGGTCGAGTCGCTCACGCAAGAAGTCATCCGTCTACGGCGCTGGCGCTTCGGTCGCTCCTGCGAAGTGATCGATATGAGCGTGGCGCCTGAACTGCCTCTGGCTGGTGGCATCACCCCGGTAGATCCGCCGCCCGCGGCGAGCGCAGTGCCGAAGGTCCCCAAGCTCATGGCCGTGGACACGCCGCGTGGGACACGAATGAGCCGGCGACCCGTGCGCGAGCTGCCACCTGAGTTGCCGCGGGTGATACGAGAACATACACCGCCCAACTGTGAGTGTGCTGAGTGTGGCCAACGCATGAGTCGGTTGGGTGAAGATGTCTCTGAGCAGCTCGATTACGTGCCGGGGTACTTCCAGGTAATCCGGCACGTTCGCCCGAAGCTGGCTTGTAAGACCTGCGCGAGGATCGTGCAGGTCCCCGCGCCGATCCGGCCCATCGAGCGGGGCCTTCCGACCGCGGGGTTGTTGGCACAGGTGATCGGCGCCAAGTATGCGGACCACTGCCCCTTATACCGGCAGGAGGGCATCTACCGCCGCAGCGGTATAGAGCTGCCGCGGGCGATGATGGCCTTTTGGGTCGGAGAGGTCGCCTCGCTCCTGGAACCCCTGGTTGCGGCGCAGGAGCGCTACGTCATGGCGGCCGAGAAGCTGCACGGCGACGACACGCCGGTTCCAGTACTCAGTCCCGGTAAAGGGCGCACGAAAACCGGACGCCTGTGGGCATACGTGCGGGATGACCGCCCGAGTGCAGGACCTGATCCACCCGCAGTTATCTACCGGTACTCCCCGGATCGGAAGGCCGAACGACCCCAGGCGCATCTGCGGACCTTTACCGGCATCCTGCAGGCCGATGCGTACAGCGGCTTTGCTCCCTTGTACGTCGGCGGGCGTATCCAAGAAGCGGCCTGTTGGGCGCACGCGCGCCGAAAATATTACGACGTGTACGCCACGGATCACTCCGCCATCGCCGCCGAGGCGATCACCCGGATCGGGTACTTGTACGCAATCGAACGAGAGATCCGGGGTCAGCCACCGGCGCTGCGGACTGCTGTGCGTCAAGAGCGCTCAGCGCCCGTGCTGGACGAAATGCATGCGTGGCTGACATCCACCTGTGTCTCACTGTCGACCAAATCCCCGCTCGCCCAGGCCATCCAGTACTCCTTGACACGCTGGGTAGCCCTGACCCGATACGTTGAGGACGGTCGCATAGAAATCGACAACAACGCGGCCGAGCGTTCCATCCGCGCGCTTGTTCTGGGTCGGCGCAATTACCTTTTTGCCGGATCCGATGCTGGCGGGGAGACCGCCGCCTGCCTCTACAGTCTGATCGGAACCTGCAGACTCAACGGCATCGATCCGCACTGGTACCTCCGGCAAGTCCTGGAGCGCATCCCTGCACATCCCATCAACCGCATCGAGGAGTTGCTCCCGTGGAACATACCCGCGCCGACGCCCGCAAGCCTGGCGGCGTAACGTCCTCGACGTTCGCTAACATCGAATGGGTCATCGCCAACCATGGCAGCATCACCATCGGCGACATCGGAGCCAACGTCGGCTGCGTCGCCGCTGCCGCGGACCATCACATGTGCTACGCGATGCTCGCCCAGCGTGACGGAGAGAGTCTGCTTGAGCTGATGAGTCGGTTGGACCGGGCCATCGCTACTGCATCCGAAACCAGCGTGACGATCGACGAGATCAATCCGCCAGGTGGGTTCAAACCGCCCAAGGAACGCAAGTCAAGACGGCCCTGAGAAGACGGTTACGCAAATAACCCGGTTATTGGCGTATAGATCATGGAACTTTCTGCGTGCGTGGGCCATGCACCCCACCTCGATCGCGCCACACTCGAAGAGCGCCTTGTAACCAGAGTAATCGTCGCAGACCAGCTTGCCTGACCAACTCCCCAGGAACTCTCGAGCGTGCTGACCACTACGACTGTCAGCGAAGTCGTAGATCACGGCTGGGAGCTCATCGTATTCAGTCGTACTGTAGCTCCACAGGTACGCTCGATGGGTGCGCTTGAGCCCGGGCTTCAACATCGGCACCGGGGTCTCATCTACATGTAACACTGAACGGCTGAGAACAGCCGCCTTCAGTGCATCGGCAAGCGGCTGCAGGCCCAGGCCACACGCGCCCACCCATTGCGCCATGGTCGAGCGCGGCAGCGCGAGACCCGCGCGTCCAAAGATCTGCTCCTGGCGATACAGGGGCAGATGATCGAGGTATTTCGCGATAAGGATCTGCGCCAGAAGGCCCGTCGTGGGGATGCCTTTGTCGATGATGTGCGGCGCCACGGGCGCCTGGATCAACCGCTCGCACCGCCGGCAGACCCACTTGCCGCGGATGTGGCGCTCGACCTGGAACACT
>DATKLO010000179.1:0-6753 GCA_035542375.1 Steroidobacteraceae bacterium
CCGCTGCCCATCAACTACACCTGGGACACCAGCGACCACAACCAGTTCAGCGAGGAGATCACCCTGAGTGGCAATGCCTTCCAGGCCCTGGACTGGACGGTGGGCGGGTTCTATTACGACGCCAAGGATTCCAACCAGGGCTTCTCGTCGCTGTTCCCGGATCTGGCCGGTTTCGAAGGTAACAACTTCAACGACTACGACACCCAGCGTACCAGGGACTACGCCGGGTTCGTGCACGGGGTGTATCACTTCACCGATCAGCTCAGCGCCGAGTTAGGCGTGCGCTACACCTCCGACAAGAAGCATGCGGTCATCTACCGCAGGGATTTCGCCGGAGTGGAGACCATCCCGCACACGCCGGTGGATGTGGCGACCACCAAGACGAATCCCAAGGTGGGCCTGTCGTACCAGTTCACGCCGGATGTGCTCGGCTACATCCAGTACTCGACCGGTTTCCGCGGCGGCGGCTTCGGCCCGCGGCCGAGCGATGCCTTCCAGGTGCGCTCCTTCAAGGCCGAGGACCTGAAGACCGGCGAGATCGGCATCAAGAGCGAATGGTTCGAGCACCGGCTGCGCTGGAACTCGGCCTTCTTCTATAGCCGGTACAGCAACCTCCAGGAGGGATTCAACACGACGGATCCGTTCGGGCAGCCGTGGTTCAGCACCGTCAACGTGGGTGCCTCGCGCATCTACGGCTTCGAGGCTGAAGTGCTGGCGGAACCCCTCACGGGATGGCAGTTCCAGGGCTCCTTCGGTTACGACAACTACAAGGTGACCGATGCGGGCGGACCGATCGACCCGACCACGGGCCAGTCCTCCTTCGGCGTATGCATCGTGCACTCGGATGGCAGTCCCTGCGTGCCGCCGAGAACTCCGAAGTACACCGCCGGCGGCAGCGTGCAGTACTCTTTCCCGCTGGGCACCTCGGGAGCGCAGGTCAGTGCGCGTGTGGATACGACCTACCAGTCGGCGGTCTACTACACGGACCTGACCTACACGGCGGTGCCGGGGCAGGGAGGATATTCGCTCTACAACGCACGCCTGACCTGGGAGTCGCCCGGCAAGGAGTGGTCGGCCGCGCTGTTCGGCACCAACCTGGGCAACAAGTTCTACTACCAGGGCAAACTCACCCTGCAGGTGCTCGGCTTCGACGAAGGCAACCCCGGGCCGCCGCGCATGTGGGGCATCTCCCTGCGCCGCAACTTCTAGCCAGTACCGGCAACTGGCATAGTGGGGCATGGGGGCCGGAGCGGTCGAACTCGCTGAACAGCCGAAGGTCGCAGTGGGGTACCGCCAGTACGTACTGGCGGTGCTCGCGCTGACCTACGTCGTCAACGTCATGGACCGCTCCGTGCTCGGAGCCGTTCTGGAACCGATTCGCCACGAGTTCCAGGCCAGCGACGAGCAGCTCGGGCTCCTGGGCGGACTCGCCTTCGCATTGTTCTACGCGACGTTGGGCGTGCCGATCGCCGCGCTGGCAGATCGTACGAGCCGTCGCAACGTCATCGCGGTATGTGCGGCTCTCTGGAGCGTGATGACGGCGCTCTGCGGGATGGCTCAAAGCTTCATGGCGCTGCTGGCAGCCCGTATCGGTACGGCAATCGGCGAAGCAGGCGGCACGCCTCCCTCGCATTCGCTGATCGCGGACTACTTTCCACTCAACAGGCGTGCCACCGCGCTGTCGCTGTTTGCTCTGGGTGTGCCCCTCGGCGGCATGCTCGGCAATCTGTTCGGCGGCTGGGGCAACGACCTGTTCGGCTGGCGGATGGCATTCGTCGTGACCGGTCTGCCCGGAGTGGCGGTCGCGCTGCTGGTCCGGTTCACCGTGCGCGAACCGCGGCGCGGGCAGGCGGATGAACTCGGGACCAGCGCCGGTGCTGCCGTGAGTACGGACGCTCGTGCCACTGCCACCGCCGGTCCCACCGCCACCGCCGGGGCCACCGCCACCGCCACCGCCGCGGCGCCACCGATGGGTGCCGCGATCCTCTACCTGTGGCGACGGCCTTCCTTCCGCAACATGAGTCTTGCGGCCGCCCTGCACTCGGTCGTCTGGTATGCCGGCAGCAATTTCAACAACTCGTTCTTCGTACGCATGCATCACATGACGACAGGGGAGGCGGGGAGTTGGGTCGCGCTGCTGCTCGGCGTAGGCGCCATCGGCACGCTGCTGGGAGGTTATCTCGCCGACGTGCTGAGTGTGCGCACCGGCGACAGGCGCTGGTACATGTGGGTACCCGGAGTGGCCACGCTGGCCATGGTGCCGTTCCAGTTCCTGGCCTACCTGGGCGGCAGCCTCTGGGTGGTGATCCCCTCGTTTGCAGTCATGGTGATTCTCGGGTCGATGTTCTTCGGACCTTCATTTGCCATGGCACAGGGGCTGGCGACGCTGCGCATGCGCGCCATGTCGATCTCGCTGGTGCTGTTCGCACAAACCCTCATCGGACTGGGACTGGGACCCTTTCTGGTCGGCGTCATCAGCGACCACCTGAAGCCGGCTTACGGAGATGCCCACGCTCTCGCCGACGGTCTGGTGGTCGTGGGCCTGGTGAATCTGTGGGCGGCGGTGCATTACTTCCGTGGTGCGCGCACGGTACGGGCCGACCTGGAGTTGGCGGCGGGGGCAGCCTGAAGCACGGCGGTGCCCATGCGTCGCACTGCGATGCCTGTGCGCCGCACTGCGATGCCACAGGTCGGTCGCCTGCTGCACTTCCATGGTGCATGGACTGGCGCCACAACGCGCCTGGTGAGGCCGGGAACCCTGTTTCGCGCACGCAAGGTCCTGGCATACGTCTTGCTTTGAGATACCCGGCGGTGCTCCACGCCAGATGTGATGACTCCGGCTTAAATGTCTGATGTGGAGCGACGTTCGTAGCGGCGGTTGACCCCCTCATTCGTCGTCGCGACGTTCATGGCGTGCGAGGTGTAACTTCACCTCGCACGTTTTTTTTTGCGCTCTGGGCTGCCAAGGCGGCCCAGGTGCAGGTGACGTGCTAAACCGGTTCAGCCGGTGGTGAGGCGTTGCTCGAGGCCGATGCCGGCGAGCTCGAATCCCTTGCGGAAGTCGCGGATGTGCCGGGCCATCCAGGTGCGGGCGCCCTCGCTATCGCGTGCCTTGAGGGCGTCGCAGATGCGCCGCTGGGCGCCGGAAATGCGTGAGCGCGCCTGCGGCACCTTGTCGATCATGATACGCAGAGAGGGTTCCAGCAGCTGGAGCAGGGGCTCCTGCGCGAGGCCGAGGACCTGGTTATGGGTGGCTCGCGCCACGCTGCGGAAGAATTCGGCCGCATTGCGGGCGGCATTCCCGGCTTGAGTGTTGCCATTCACGAACTGTTCGCATGCCGCACCCACTGCGGCGAGATCGTCGTCGTTGCGGGCAGTGGCGGCGGCTTCGGCGATCGGTGGCTCGAGCAACGTCAGCGCTTGCCACACTTCGAGAAAGGTCACATCGTGAAGCACCAGGCCGCGGCTGATCGTCTCGGCGATCGCCATATGCTGTGGCCGACTGACCGACATGCGCCGCGAGCCGGGACGGCGCATGACGAGGCCGTTGCTTTCAAGTTCGCGCAGGGCCTCGCGTACCGTCGAGCGGTTGACGCCGAACTGCCGCGCCAGCTCCAGCTCCGCGGGCAACCGGTCGCCTTCCCGCAAGCTGCGGTTCAGGATGCGCTCGCCGATGGCCGCGGCCACCTTGCGGTAGGCGGGCTCGATGAAGATCTGGTCGAATTCGACGCTCACGCGGCGGTCTCAAACAATTCGCGGCCGATCAGCATGCGACGGATTTCCTGCGTGCCGGCGCCGATCTCGTAGAGCTTGGCATCCCGCAGCAGTCGCCCGGCGGGGTAGTCGTTGGTGTAGCCGTTGCCTCCGAGCGCCTGAACGGCTTCCAGAGCTGCCCGCGTCGCCTGGTCGGCGGCGAACAGGATGCAGCTCGCGGCATCGCGCCGCTTCACTTTGCCGGCATCACAGGCGCGCGCCACCGAATACACATACGCCCGGCTGGCGTTGAGCGAAGCGTACAGATCGGCCACTTTGGCCTGCATGAGTTCAAACGTACCGATGGGCTGGCCGAACTGCTTGCGTTCGCGCACATAAGGCAACACCAGATCCAGGGCAGCGGCCATCAAACCCAACGGGCCGCCGGCGAGCACCACGCGCTCGTAGTCCAGGCCGCTCATGAGCACCGAGGCGCCGCGATTCTCGGCGCCCACCAGGTGCGTCGCCGGAACCTCGACTTGCTCGAGCACCAGCTCACAGGTCCCCGAGCCCCGCATGCCGAGCTTGTCCAGTTTCTGCGCCTGCGAGAAACCCGGCGTGCCGCGCTCCACGATGAAAGCGCTGATTCCGCGCGGACCCGCCGAGACGTCCGTCTTCGCATAGATGATGTAGACATCGGCGTCGGGGCCGTTCGTAATCCACATCTTGCGGCCCGTGAGAATGTAGCGATCGCCGCGCTTCTCCGCGCGCGTCTGCATCGAGACGACATCCGAACCCGACCCGGGTTCCGACATGGCAAGAGCGCCCACGTGCTCTCCGCTGACCAGTTTCGGGAGATAGCGGTCGCGCTGTGCATCCGTGCCATTGAGTCGCAACTGGTTGACGCACAGATTCGAGTGGGCGCCGTAGGAAAGCCCGACCGCGCCGGAGGCGCGGGAGATCTCCTCCATGACGATCACGTGTGCCAGATAGCCCAGATCCGTCCCGCCCCAGCGCTCTGGCACGGTCACCCCCAGCAGTCCCTGCTCACCGAGCGCCGGCCACAGATCGCGCGGGAATTCGTTGCTGCGGTCGATCTCCGCGGCGCGCGGCGCGATGCGTTCGTCGGCGAAACGGCGCACCTGTGCGCGCACCTCGTCCAGAGTCTCTCCCAGGCCGAAGTCGCAGTCGCTGGCACTCATGAGCTTGCCTTCCCATTCGGTTGGATCGTATGATTGTCGGACAAACCGGCAGAGAAGACAAGTATGCCCGCACTCTCCACCCGGATCGACGTGCACTCGCAGGAGTTCCGCGACAACGAACGTGCCATGCGGGAGCTGACCGAGGACCTGCGCCGCCAGACGACGCAGGTTGCGTTGGGAGGCTCCCGTGCTGCGGTGCAGAAGCACCATGCCGCCGGCAAGCTGACCGCGCGGGAGCGGGTGCGCACGCTGCTGGATCCGGGCAGCCCGTTCCTGGAGCTCTCGCAGCTGGCGGCGCATGGAATGTACGGGGGCGATATTTCTGCCGCCGGCATCGTGACCGGCATCGGGCGTGTGAGCGGCCGGGAGTGCGTGGTGGTCGCGAACGATCCCACCGTAAAGGGCGGCACCTACTATCCGCTGACGGTCAAGAAGCACTTACGGGCGCAGGAGATCGCGCGAGAGAATCGTCTCCCCTGCGTCTATCTGGTGGAGAGCGGTGGCGCATTCCTGCCGGCCCAGGATGAAGTGTTTCCTGATCGCGAGCATTTCGGACGGATCTTCTACAACCAGGCGACGCTGTCGGCGGCGGGAATCCCGCAGATTGCCGTGGTGCACGGCTCGTGTACTGCCGGTGGCGCCTACGTGCCGGCAATGTCGGATGAGAACGTCATAGTGCGTAACCAGGGGCGCGTGTTTCTGGGCGGTCCACCGCTCGTGAAGGCCGCGACCGGGGAAGATATCGACGCGGAATCGCTGGGTGGCGCGGATGTGCATTGCCGTGAGTCGGGTGTCTGCGATCACTACGCGGAAAACGACACTCACGCGTTGGCCATCGCGCGGCGCATCGTCGGGCATCTCTCTCCTGCAGCCAGTACCGATCCGCCGGTCGCACCCCGGGATCCGCGCTATGACCCGGCGGAATTGTACGGTGTCGTGCCCGCTAGCCTGCGCAAGCCCTACGACGTTCGCGAAGTGATCGCGCGGCTCGTGGACGGATCCGAGCTCGATGAGTTCAAGCAGTTGTACGGCACGACGCTCGTGTGCGGCTTCGCGCACATCGGCGGTTATCCGGTCGGCATCCTGGCCAACAACGGCATCCTGTTCTCCGAGAGCGCGCTCAAGGGCGCCCATTTCATCGAACTGTGCACGCGCACCGCGGTACCGCTGCTGTTTCTGCAGAACATCACGGGATTCATGGTGGGCCGGCGCGCCGAGGCCGGCGGTATCGCCAAGGATGGCGCCAAGCTGGTCACGGCAGTGGCGTGCGCCGCGGTTCCCAAGCTGAGTCTGATCATCGGTGGCAGTTATGGTGCCGGCAATTACGCGATGTGCGGCCGTGCCTATTCACCCCGGTTGCTGTTCCAGTGGCCCAACGCCCGCATCTCGGTGATGGGGGGCGAACAGGCCGCGAGTGTGCTCGCGACGGTCAAGCGCGACCAGATGAAGGCCGGCAAGGCGTGGTCGGCCGAAGAGGAGGAGGCTTTCAAGAAGCCGATCCGCGAGCAGTACGAACTGCAGGGGCACCCGTACTACGCTTCGGCGCGGCTCTGGGACGATGGCGTGATCGATCCCGCCGAGACGCGGCGGGTTCTGGCACTGAGTCTCGCAACGGTCCGGCACGCGCCCGAGCAGGAAACGCGCTTCGGCGTCTTCCGGATGTAGCAGGAAGGATGCATACGTGATCGACAGTCTGTTGGTAGCGAACCGGGGCGAGATCGCCTGCCGCATCTTTCGCACCGCGCGGCGGATGGGTATTCGGACCATCGCCGTCTTCTCGGATGCCGACGCCGGCGCGCGTCATGTCAGGGAGGCGGATGAAGCCGTCAGAATCGGTCCGACACCCGCGCGTGAGAGT
>DATKLO010000180.1:0-18610 GCA_035542375.1 Steroidobacteraceae bacterium
CCGGGGCCGGCGATGGTCCAGCGGACGTCGACACCAGTGGCGCTGCTGACAGTCAGGACCGGGAGTTCCCCGATCGTCACAACCGGTATGCCGGCGAGGGCCGGGGTGGCGCCGAGGGTCGGGGTGGCGCCCAGGGCCGGGGAGGCGCCGAGGGCCGGGGAGGCGCCGAGGGTCGGGGAGGCGCTGACTGCGACAACCGGCGCGGGCGAGTTCATGCTCGCCCCGGGGCGATCATGGCTCTTCGGCGGCGAGCTGCTCGGCCTGGTATTCCTGCTGCAGGGCGCCGAGCAGTTCGTCGAGGTCGCCGTCCATGATCTTCTGCAGCTGATACAGCGTGAGATTGATGCGGTGGTCGGTCACGCGGCCCTGCGGGAAGTTGTACGTCCGGATGCGCTCGGAGCGGTCGCCGCTGCCCACTTGCAGGCGGCGCGACTGGGCCTGCGCGGTCTGCTGCTTCTCGACCTCGGCGGCGCGCAGGCGTGCCTTGAGCAGCGCCATGGCGCGTGAGCGGTTCTTGTGCTGCGAGCGCTCGTCCTGACATTCGACCACGATACCCGTCGGCAGATGGGTGATGCGGATGGCGGAATCGGTCTTGTTGACGTGCTGCCCACCGGCCCCGGAGGAACGATAGGTGTCGATGCGCAGCTCGGCGGGATTGAGCTCGATCTGTTCCACTTCGTCCAGCTCGGGCAGGATCGCGACCGTGCAGGCGGAGGTGTGGATGCGGCCCTGTGCTTCGGTCGCGGGCACGCGTTGCACCCTGTGAGTGCCGGACTCGAACTTCAGGCGCGCGAACACGCCTCGGCCGGATACGCGGCTGATGATCTCGCGGTAACCGCCGTGCTCGCCGCGGTTCTCGCTGACGACCTCCACCGTGAGTCCATGACTTTCCGCGTAGCGCGAGTACATGCGGAACAGGTCGCCGGCGAAGATCGCCGCCTCATCGCCACCGGTACCGGCGCGGATTTCGAGGAAGATGTTCTTGTCATCGCGCGGGTCACGCGGGATGAGAAGCTGCCTCAGGGTGGCTTCGGCGGATTCGAGGTCGCGGGCGATGCGCCCGAGCTCTTCGGTTCCCAGGACCTGCATCTGCGGGTCGGGGTCGGCGGCGAGATCCTGTGCCGCGGCGCGATCGCTCTCGAGCTGGCGGTAGCCGCGGAAGCCCTGCGCGAGCGGCTCGAGCCGGGCGTACTCCATGGACAGGTCCCGGAATTGCTGGGAGCCGCCGGCAACGTCGGTGGCCAGAAGGCGGCCGACCTCCTCGAACCGGTCGTTCATCTTCTCGAGGCGCTGGCGGATGGAGTCTTTCATCGGCAGGGTCGTGCGGACGGGGGCGGCATTCTCCGGGATCGTTACGGATCGTGACAAGGCGCACAATCCCGCACAATGTGCGGGCCCGAGGCGGTCCGCGATCCCGTGGCCTCTGGAGTCGGCCTGCCGTCAGGCCGTAGAGTAGCCCCGTGCCTGGAAACACTATCCCTGCCTTGTCAGTCCGCTTCGCCGCCAGCCGGGTTGGCGGCAGCCTGCTGGCCGCGCTCGTGCCGTTCATGCTGCTCGCGCTGCTCGTTCTGGCCGCGGGTTGCGCCACCAGGCCGGCCCCGAAAGCGGATGCGACCTCGGGCGGCCACGACCCGGCGGCACTGACCATCATCGCCGAGATGGCCCTTGCGCGGGGCGACTGCAAGACCGCTTCGGAGAGCTATGCGGAAGCGGCCCAGACCGGGGCGGTGCCGCTGGCGCGCCGGGCCAGTGAAGTGGCGTTGAGTTGCGAGCATGTACCGGCGGCCTGGAAGGCTGCGACCCGGTGGCGTGCGCTCGCGCCCAACGACCGGGAAGCGGCCGCCATGTATGCCACCGTGGCCATCAAGCTGTACCGGATCGCCGATGCGCGCTCGGCCATCGTGGACTTCTCCAAGCCACCGAACACGCAGGATGCCGCCGGGTTGACCGAGCTGGCCGGCCTCATGCTGGAGCAATCCGATCCGCCGGCGGTGCTGGCGGCCATGAGCAGTGCGGTGGACGCCGCGGTGAGTCCGCCCGAGACCCAGGCGCTGCTCGCGGAACTGGCCCTGGATGCCAACGATGCGCAGCGCGCCGAGCGCTATGCGCAGGACGCTCTCAATCGCGATCCGAAGCAGCTCGGCGCGAAGCGAGTGCTGGCGCGCGCGTACGTGGTGCGCGGAGAAGCTGCGAAAGCCATCGAGACTGCCCGCGACGTGATGAAGGAGGATTCGACGCGCGGGGCATTCGAGCTGGCCGAAGTGCTGATCGCACTCGACCGGATCGAGGAGGCGCATCAGGAACTGGAACGGATGCGCGGCACCAAGATGCCGGCTGCGGAAATCGACCGGCGGCTCGCGCTGCTTGCGTACAACGCGGGCGACATGAAAGAGGCGCAGCAGCGCTTCACGGAACTGGCGGCCCACGGTGTGGCAACCGACGCCGCCCTGTTGTATCTGGCGGATATTGCCGCGCGCGATGGCGACAACGACGCTGCGCTGGCTGGCTACCGTCGTCTGGCGGATTCCTCTTTCGCGCTGGAAGCCCGCTCCAAGGCGGCGGGCCTGCTGCTCGACACGAATCACCGCACCGAAGCGCTGCTGCTGTTCGATGACTATGTGTCCGATCACCCCGAGACCGAGTTCGAAACCCGCCTGTCGGAGGCGCGGCTGCTCGCCGATCATGGGGATCCGGACACTGGGCTGAAGCTGCTGTCCACTGCGCTCGAGCGCCACCCTCAGCATCCAGCCATCGAATACGACCGCGCCGTGATCCTCGAGCGCGCCGGACGCGTCAAGGAATCGGTGGATGTGCTGGAAAAGCTGTTGAAGGAACGTCCCGACGATCCGGTGCTGATGAATGCGCTGGGTTACACGCTGGCCGACCACAACCTGGAGTTGAGTCGCGCCGAGGGGCTCATTCACCGTGCGCTCAGTGTCACGCCTGACAGCCCGGCGGTGCTGGATAGCCTGGGATGGGTCCGCTATCGGCAGGGCGATGCGAAGGGCGCGGTACTTGATCTCGAGCACGCCTACTCGCTCGAGCATGACTCGGACATCGCCGCGCACTGGGGCGAAGCGCTGTGGGTGAGCGGCAAGAAACAGGACGCGCGCCGCGTGTGGGCTGCCGCGATGGCGCGCGGGCCAGAGTCCCCTCTGCTGAAGTCGACGATGGCGCGCTTCCTGTCCGATGCTCAGTAACACCGGCTGGCCGCGTAACAACGGTTGGCTGCACCTCGCGCTCGGCGTGTTGGGTGCCATCGCGCTGAGTGCCTGTCACACCGCGCCCGTGCGCGAATCTCCCGCACAGACCTGGGAGACGCGTCGTCCGCAATTGCAGGCGCGCGACCAGTTCGAATTGAGAGGGCGCGTGGCGGTGGCCACGGGCAGTGATGGTTTCAATGCCCGGCTGCGCTGGACGCAAAGCGGTGCTCGCACCCAGATGTCGCTGGACGGGCCGCTGGGAGCCGGTGGCGTGCAGGTGACCGCTGATGGCTCCGACGTCAGCATCGTCACTTCAAAGGGCGAGCATCTGGACAGCGATGCCGCGCGTACCGAACTGGCCAATCGGCTGGGATTCGATCCTCCGTTGACGAGTCTGCGATACTGGATCCTCGGCGTGCCCGATCCGGGCCAGCCGGCGCAGGAGTCGCTCGACGCGCAGCAGCGCCTGGTGTCCTTGCAGCAGGCCGGCTGGGACATCCAGTACGGCGACTACATGTCGGTGGGCGGCGAGTGGCTGCCTTCCCGACTGACGTTGCAACGCGCCGGCGTACGCCTGCGCGTGATCGTGGACGGTTGGAATTCGTGAGCATGAGCAATGACACCGCTCCGGCGCCGAACCGGAGCGAGGGCCCGCGCCCGGGTGTGAGCCGCTGGCCGGCACCCGCCAAACTCAATCTGTTCCTGCACGTCACAGGGCGTCGGCCCGATGGGTATCACGAGCTGCAGACGCTGTTCCAACTCATCGACCTGTGCGACACCCTCGAGATAGAAGTGCGCGCGGACGGCCGGATCGAGCGGCCGGAGGGTCCTGCGGACGTGCCGCCCGAGTCGGATCTGACCGTGCGTGCCGCCATCGCGTTGCAGGCGGCTGCGGGGTCTGAGCTCGGGGCCAGCTTGCGCGTGAGAAAGCGGATCCCCATGGGCGGTGGACTGGGGGGTGGCAGCTCGGATGCCGCTACCGTACTGCTGGCGCTGAATGAGCTCTGGGGCTGCGGGTTGCACATCGACCAGCTCGCCCGGCTGGGCCTGCCGCTGGGCGCCGATGTACCTGTTTTCGTTCGGGGTTCCTCCGCCTGGGGTGAGGGCGTCGGGGAGAACCTGACGCCGGTGGAGCTGCCGGAGCGCTGGTACGTCGTGATCCATCCCGGGGTGGCCGTGGGCACCCGGGACGTGTTCCAGAGCCCTGAATTGACACGAAATTCCTCCGTAATCACAATGCGCGACTTCCTTCAGTCCGGAGGCTGGAACGACTGCGAACCGGTGGTGCGAGCCCGCTGGCCGGAGGTGGCCGAGGCGCTGGACTGGCTCAGTCAGTTCGCGCCGGCACGACTGACCGGAACGGGTTCCTGTATCTTCGCGCCGTGCGCGAGCGCGATCGACGCCGAGCGGATCGTGGCTCGAGTTCCGGACCGGTGGACGGGGCTCGTGGCCCGGGGACTGAACCGCTCGCCCGTGCATGAGAGATTGCGGGCCTGAGGGTCCTCCCGCCGATTTCGGTTCCGATGCTGGGGTGTCGCCAAGTGGTAAGGCAGCGGGTTTTGATCCCGCCATTCGGAGGTTCGAATCCTTCCACCCCAGCCAGATCAGTCGGCAGAAACACCACGGCGATAGAGAGTGTGGCTCTGGACCTGAGCCACGACGGGAAGGATAACGCCCGCCGGGCTCGGTCACCGTGCTTGAGCCGTTAGTTGCGCGGTCGTGGCCGTGGGCGTTGCGGGCTTCGTCGCCTGAACGCCCGGAGGGCGGCCCCGAAGGGGTGAGGCCCGCCAGGGCCGAATCATCCTTCCACCCCAGCCCAACTCTCGTGGATGACTTCTCTTCAAGGCTACCCAGAGCGGATTTTTACCGAGCATCAAACTCCAACTCGCCGACGTTTGGCGCGATGCTGTTTGATCCAGGCGGGCTCGCAGTGGCGCTCGAGGACCTGCTGGGCATACGGGTACGAGTGGATCTTCTGACGCCCGGCGATCTGCCTCGGCGGCTGCGTTCTAGCCCAGCGAGGCGCAACGCGATGCACCAGGGGTTAGCTCGGCCGCGTTCCATGCCGTGCCCTATCGCGGGTTTCGCTGGGGGGCGGGGCAAATCCTTCCGATCCACCAGCGTCCGGGCCGCCAAACCCGCCCGGCCAGCGCCGCAATCTAACGTCAGGTCCTTTCGCGGCAACGGCACGCGCCGTGTCACCGGCAGCTCACGAGCACAGAATTATCAATTACTTCGCAGCACGTTGCCCTCTGGCGACTCTCAGGCTAGGCTTATCGTCCCGTCGTCAGATGGCTTCTTCGTCTTGGGCACGCGTCTTCGTCGCAATCGTCTGGTCGCAATCATCGCGGCCGTCACGCTGATCGTCGCGCTGGGCGCCTATTCGGCGCACGGCTTCCTCGATCGCGTGCACGACAACGGGCATTGCGACCTGTGCGTGCATTTCAGCGGTACCGCCGGATCTCCAGCCCACGTATCCATCGTTGGCAAGCCGGTGCTCGTCGTGCGGGCACCGCTGGATCCCCCCGGCGTCATCCGCTGCGCGCGCCGCCGTGTTGGGACGCAGCTTCCCCGCGCTCCTCCTGTCTCTCTCGAACTGACTTAAGATTCCTAGGCCTGGTAGTCCGAAAGCTCTCGCGCGTTCCGCGACTGGAGTTGGATTGCCGTACGCGTTCGAAATGAGTTTTCAGGAGCAATTCATGTTTCGGCCCCAGAACAACATCCCTGCGATGTTTGCGACGTTGGTACTCGTCGCCGCTTGTCCCACCCTGGCACGAGCCGCGGATGATCCCGCCAGTCCCGATGCCGCCCCCGAGGACGAGGCCACTTCAACCCATGGGCCGGGCTCAAAATCCCCCGGCACGAGTGATACCTCCAACCTGCCTGCCGTGGTCGTCACGGCACAACGACTCAACGAGGCACGCGCCGGTATTCAGACCCAGACTGGCGCATCCACCTACACCATCGACTCGGCCGCCATCGCCGCAACCCCGGGCGGTGACAACACACTGCTCAACCAGGTGATCCTGCAGGCACCCGGAGTGGTCCAGGACTCCTTCGGGCAGTTGCATGTCCGCGGCGATCACAACGGGCTACAGTATCGTCTCAATGGCGTCATCCTTCCCGAGGGCATCAATGTATTCAGCCAGTCCTTCGATGCCAAGCTCATCCAATCCCTGTCGCTGATCACCGGCGCACTGCCCGCCGAATACGGGCTGCGCACGGCCGGGATCATCGACATCACGACCAAGAGCGGAATCTTCGACCAGCACGGCAACGTGTCGGTGTATGGCGGGAGTCACGGTGACATCGAGCCGAGCTTCTTTCACGGCGGCTCCATTGATGGCCTCAATTACTTCGTCTCCGGGGACTTTCTGCGCAACGACCTAGGCATCGAATCTCCGGATGGAAGGTCGGATCCCCTCCACGACCACACGACTCAGTATCACGGCTTTGCCTACCTCGAGTATCTCCTCGGCGAGAACGACAGGCTGAGCGCGGTCCTGGGCACCTCGCACGGCAAGTTCCAGATCCCGAACGTCTCCGGTATGCAGCCCTCCCTCGGGCTCACGGTGAATGGGCAGACAGACTTTCCGAGCGAGCTGCTCAACGAGAACCAGACAGAGATCACTCACTACGGAATCGTCAGCTGGCAGCACTCCGTGGGGCATTTCAATACCCAGACGTCGTTCTCCGCGCGCTACTCCAGCCTGACGTACACGCCTGATTGGCTCGGTGAGCTGCTCTACAACGGCATCGCCCAAGCCGCCTTCAAGCGTGATGTCGCGTACGGTTTTCAAAACGACAGCTCGTATGAGCTCACCGACGACCACACGATCCGCGGCGGAATCTATTACCAGCACGACCGCGCCACCAGCAGGACCAACTCGCAGGTCCTGCAGACCGATGCCGACGGCAACCCGCTCAACGACCTCCCTTACACCATCATCGACAATGGCGAGCAGTCACAGATGATCGAGAGTGTCTACCTACAGGACGAGTGGAAGCTCCTCTCGACGCTGACAGTGAACTATGGCTTGCGCTTCGATCGGTACTCAGCCTACTCCAGCGGCAGCCAGACCAGCCCACGCGTGAACTTCGTATGGAAACCGATCGACGGGACTACCGTCCATGCAGGCTATTCCCGCTACTTCTCACCGCCACCGTTTGAGCTGGTAGGCTCCAAGGACATCGCCCTGTTCCAGAATACGACGAGCCCGCCGTTGAATCTGCAAGCCGACTCTCCCTTTGCCGAGCGGGCGAACTACTACGATCTCGGCGCGGAGCAGAAGTTCTTGAATGAGCTGACGGTCAGCGTGGATGCGTACTACAAGCAATCGGTCAACCTGATCGACGAAGGCCAGTTCGGCGCACCGATCATTCTGACGCCGTTCAACTACAGGCACGGACAGCAATATGGTGCCGAGCTCGCCCTCAACTACGCCAACGGCCCCTTCTCCGCCTACGGCAATCTGGCCTCGGCGAGGGATATCGGCAAGAACATTGTCAGCGCGCAATTCAACTTCGATCCGGATGACCTGGACTACATCGTCAGTCACTACATCCACCTGGACCACGAGCAGCAGATCACGGCCTCAGGCGGTATCTCGTATCTGGTGTTCGACACGCGATTCAGTGCGGACATGCTGGTAGGGTCCGGCTTGCGCGCCGACCTGACGTTGCCCGATGGCTCGACGATTCCAAATGGTGCGCACCTGCCGTACTACACGCAGGTCAATTTCGGCGTGAGCCACGCCTTCCACATCCCAGGAATAGACCAGGGGAAGGATGCTTTGACTGTGCGGTTCGACGTGATCAACGCCTTCGATCGGATCTATCAGATCCGCAATGGCACGGGTGTCGGTGTCGGTGCATCCCAGTATGGTCCGCGACGCGGCTTCTTCGCGGGTGTGTCGATGCCGTTTTAAGGTTGTTCGAAGGTCGAGTCGCAAAAAGGGCGGCTCGTACTCTCTCGACAGCTGGCGGAAGCGCCGCGAGCAGGATGCACGCGGCTTCCGCCAAGGTGGCTTGCTCCGGCTCTCACTTAGTCTGACCTGCGGGACTGGAGTCCTCTAAGGTCACATGGGACAAAGTCCCATGGCGAGACAGTCGTTCACGATAGTGGTGCACACGCCGTGGCTGGTCGGTCACCACGCTCAAGATGACGGATGAGCCCAGGAGCTGGTGTAACGTGAAGGGTGCTGTTGGGCCCTCAGGTTTGCCGGCCCGTCGCCGGCTGACGGATACGACCGCTGCGGATGGTGCTGGAAGTCGGCGAGTGGGCATGGTCCATGGCGATCAATGCGCCGGGAAAATCGGACGATCCATCGAGTCCCCACTACGGCGGCTTGTTATCACCTGCGAATGGAGGCCATGGATGAGACGCTGCGAAAATTAACCATCGACGCGGTTGAAGCCGCCTACGGCGAGGCCGATTCCGTCAAGGTCGGCGCGGGAGCGAGCGCCGCTGGATGCTGATTTGTCGGACTACGTGCGGAACTATGCAGGCAGTTCCCGGGAAACCAAGCGGATCGCGATCGCTAATGGCGAGCTGACGCTGGAGGATGGAGCGGGTGTCAGAGTGCTGCGCAGAATTGGTGCCGGCGGGTCCGCGAGCCCACAATCACGCGTGCTGTGCCACGAAAGTCATTGTTACAACCGTGAAGGACGGCGCCGGCATGTGCTCGTCGGGTTGTCGGAACTTCCCATGCCGCGGAGCGTCTCTACAGGCAGAGGTAACAGCCCAAGGACGCGCGGATGCAGCGCAAGGGCACGCTCGGATGTTGCGTAGAGTCACAAAGCTTCACGGCAGCCATGTTCTTGCTCTCGACGGTGAAGTTGGCAAGGTTCGGGATGTCTATTTCGATGATGTCAGCTGGATCGTGCGGTATCTGATCGTCGATACGGGAGGCTGGCTCCCCGGTCGCAAGGTGCTGATTTCGCCCCGTGCCGTCGGGCACTTCGATCGCGCGTCACGTACGGTGTCGGTGTCGCTGACGCGCGAGCGGATCGAGGCGAGCCCGAATATCGATGCCGACAAGCCGGTCTCGCGCCTGCACGAGAGCGAAATTCACAGCCACTACGGTTACCCCCCTTACTGGGCGGGCGCGCAGTGGGGCACGGGCCCGATGCCGCCGGCGGCCGCTCCGACCGCATCGGATCTGCTCGAACTGCAGGAGCGACGGCTCGCCGACGAACCGCCGGGTGAGACCCACCTGCGCAGTACCCGTGAACTGCTGGGTTACACCGTGATGGCGGCAGGCGCAGAGGTGGGCCGCGTCCGGAATGTGCTGGTCGATGACGAGACCTGGGCCATTCGCGAGCTGATCCTGGACAGGGGAATCTGGCCGTTCGGGCGGCAAGTGCTGGTCAGCCGCAGACGCGTGCAGCGTCTTGACTGGGTCTCTAAGTCCATCGAGGTCGCTCCGAAGCGCAAACGTGTGCCGCAGGCGGCTGCATCCGCTGCAGACGGGCATGCCGCCGACGACAGCGGCAGGGGGCTGGATTCGAGCTCTGAATCTCACCGAAGCAGACATTGACCGCGAGTGCAGCCGGCGTGAACCAGGCAAGCGATCGCACGCGCGGGCCAAAATGACCTGACTGTCCGGGCCAAGTTGCACAGCACCGCTCCATCGCGCAATCCGGACAGGGCGGCGTCAGTCCGTCTGCGGCGGCCGGCGCTGTGCAATCCGGCTCCGTCAACCCAGCTGTACCGGCACGTACAGGCGGTTGTCACCGCGCGCGATGAGAAGCGCGACACCCCTTTGATGCTGCTCAGTCAGCGTACGCAGCTGGCTCACGCTCTTGACGGGAGTGCCATTGACCGCGAGTACCACATCGCCGGGCTGTACGCCTGCCTCGGCCCCGCGCCCGTTCGCGTCCTCGACCATCAGGCCGCCGGAGACTCCCGCCTGGTCACGTTCATCCTGAGTGAGCGGTCGCAGTGTCAGTCCGAGCGTGGCGTTATCCGGCTCTGGAGTCTGCTCATTGCCGCCGGCTGTCCGTGTGGCGGACTCGATGCGTGCGGTGAGCGTGAGCGGTCTGCCGTCGCGCCACACATCGAGAGTCGCATCGCTGCCGGGGGCGGTCGTATTCACTCTCATCGAGAGAGCTCCGGCATCGGTCACTGCGGTGCCGTCATACTTCAGTATCACATCACCCGACTTCAGGCCGGCACGAGCGGCGGCGCTGCCGGGTTCCACCTTGGAAACGAGTGCTCCACCCGGAGCCTTCAGTTTGAAGGAGGCGGCCAGCGACTGATCCACCGTCTGAACCTCGACGCCTAGCTTGCCGTGCTCCACCTTGCCGGTCTTGACGATTTGATCCTCGGCCTGGTCGGCCAGATTGATCGGAATGGCGAACGAGACACCCTGATAGCCGCCGGAATTGCTGTAGATCTGCGAATTGATACCGACCACGGCGCCGCTGGCATCGAACAGCGGCCCCCCCGAGTTGCCGGGATTGACTGCGGCATCGGTCTGTATGAAGGGCACGTAGCCGTCGCCGGGAAGCGAGCGGGCCTTGGCGCTGACGATTCCGGCCGTGGCCGTTTCCTCCAGTCCGAAGGGCTCACCGATGGCTAGGACATAGTCTTCGACTTGCAGCCGGTCCGAGTTACCCAGGTGCACCGTCGGCAGGTCGTGGGCATCGATCTTGAGCACGGCGACGTCGCTCGGCTGATCGGCACCGAGAACCTTGGCGCGGAACTCGCGATGGTCGGACAGCGTGACCATGACTTCCTTAGCCCCGTGCACCACGTGGGTGTTGGTCAGCACCAGGCCGTCCGGACTGACGATGAAGCCCGACCCCAGGGACCGTGTGGGAACTCTGTTCGAGGGCCCCGGGATGTTACGGAAGAAGCGAAAGAACGGATCGTTGTCGCCGCCTCCGAAAGGATCGTAGCCGAAGGGGCCGAAGCGAAACGGTGGTCCGGCGCCTCCCTTTACGTCCCCGGTCACCTCTATGCCGACGACCGCGGCCCTGTTCTCGGCCACGATTGCGCGATAGTTCGGCGCGGCTCCCGCGGCGATCGGTGATGTTGCGTTGCCTGCAGCGCTGCTTTGCAAAGCGGCGGGCATCGCCCGTGTACCGTGAAACCAGTGGGGCGCTGACCAGCCCGCTGCAGCTCCCGCCATGGCTCCGGCGGCGAATATTCCGGTCGAGATCAACGTGAACTTTCTGGATATCGGCAGCATGACGACTCTCCTCGAGGAGATTCCGATGAGGAATGCGCCGATCATGAACCCGCGACCTTAAGTGCACCTTAAGAAAACCCTCACCGCCATGGGCAAAAAACTCGTAGTAGCCGGCACTGTCCAACGCTCTATGACAGACGAGACCCGCGTTACGGTCGAGTCGCATCAGCTCACGGTCCAGGAGGATCCGGCAAGACGGCAGTTTCTCGCCTATGCGAGCGCCGCGGTGGGAGCGGTGGGTCTGCTGTTCGCGTCGGTGCCCTTTGTGGAGTCCTGGCTGCCCTCGGAGCGCGCGCGCGCCCTCGGTGGCCCGGTGAAGGTGGACGTGAACAAGATGGAGCCGGGTCAGTTGCTCGTCGTGGTCTGGCGTCTCAAGCCGATCTATGTAGTGCGTCGCACGGCGCAGATGCTCGCACAGCTCGGAAACCACGATGCCCGCCTGAAGGATGCCGGCTCGCGCGATTCACAGCAGCCGCCCTATGCGACCAACCGGTACCGCTCCATGCGGCCCGACTTGTTCGTCACCATCGGTATCTGCACGCACCTGGGCTGCCTGCCCAAGGCGCGCTTTACACCGGGGTCGCCCGGGCTGGGAGCCAACTGGCCGGGTGGCTTCTACTGTCCCTGCCATGGCTCGCGGTTCGATCTCGCCGGACGCGTGTTCGACGGCTCTCCGGCTTCGGTAAACCTCGTCATCCCGCCCTACGAGTTCCAAGGTAACCAACTCGTCGTGGGCGTGGGCAGCACCGCGGCGTAGAGCACGGGAGTAGGTGTGCCCGCGTGACGCTCTGATAGGATGGGACAAAAATCCCGCAGCGATTCGAGGGCCAGACCGTGAATTCCAGATGGCGGCCACCGTTCGGCCGCCACCGAGGGGCTTGCAAAGCGAGGTGCCTGGAGTGCGAACGAGCCTTTACCGGCGGCCGGGCAAGCGCAAGCTGGTAGCCTGCGCGATGGTCAACCTGATGGGCGAGCGCCCCTCGGTCAAAGCAACGGCAGTGCTTCTCTGCCTGCTGGTCGCGGCCGGCTGGATGTCGCGCTCCGTTGCCGGTACGCCGGCGGAGGTGCACGATGTCCCTCTGCACGCCACGCGCAACGTTGGCGATCAGGGTTGGACTTGCGATGCGGGCTTCAGGCAGCTGGGACAGGTGTGTGTGTCCGATACACACGGCATCCCGGACCAGGGTACCTTCGAAGTGTTCAACGGGCGGTGGCGGTGCCGCTCGGGCTACCACCTGGACAAGGGTTTCTGCGTGCCTTTCACGGCGCCCGAGCACGGCAGGCTCGTCGGAGACAATGGAGAGTGGCAGTGCGATTGGGGATTCGAGAAGGCCGGCTCCCGCTGCAAGGAGATCAGTCCGCCGCTGCACGGATACCTGGATGCGTCTGGTCATGAGTGGGTGTGCTACCCGGGGTTCGAGCGGATGTCGGATCAATGCGTCCCAACACCAGATCCAGTGTCCGCGCCAGTCAACGAACCGGCGTCGTAACCAGGCGTGATCGCTTACCTGCAAGTATCCTGACTCCTCCAGCCGTCAGCGGCTGCTCGTTCGGTAAGTAATTCTCCACGGGCGCCGGAACACTGACGCCCACCGGAGGTCTACACAGAAGGGAATTGCGCAAAGGGAAATGACCGATGAGCATTCTTGCTGCAGTTGCGTACGTAAGCGAGGCAACACGGCGATGAACTGGCTGGTTAGTTGCGCGGTCGAAAAATCAGTCAGCCTCTTTGGAAGTCGCGACGGCTACAACGCGTGAAGGCGCCGACGGTTCCGGAAAGTCGCAGCGCGACGGTAACATCTATCGGGTAGTCCTTCCTCATCGACTACCCAACCGGGTAGTTCCCGTCACTCCCCCGGTGAAGCAGCACATAAACAATAGTCGCATCCACCAACGCAGTAGTGGCATGTCTCTCCGCCGGGCTGGCCACAATCACATCCCCCGCATTCACAATCCGACTCCCTTCCTCGGTATCAACCCTGACCTGCCCCTGCACCAGATAAGCGATCTCATGCTCCGCATTACAGCGCAGCCCCTCGGAGGGACTCCGCGTCCCCGCACCAATCCGCACAACCCCGACCGATCCCCTCGTAACGCCTTCAATATCAATGTTTTGCAGTGGCCTGAGATCGTAGCCTCCACTTAGCGGCGGAGTTGAGTGTATCTTTGTGCGCATGATCTTCCTGTAGTGGGATTCGGTGCCCAAGGACAACGTGGTCAATATCGCCGGTGGCAAAACACCGGGCGAGCGTGACACTGACACGGAAGCCAACTGGCTTCTCCGCGGCAAACTCGCGCCCCCTCAACAACGCGTCAGCGCCACGAACCGGACCGCCTTGCTCGAGCGCATGAGCGCGCGAAAGGATGCGGCGCTCTCACTCATAGTCTCCCCTCCCGGCTTCGGCAAGACAACACTTCTCACGCAATGGTTCCACTCCCATCGCAAGTCGCCGGACAGCGTGCACGCGTGGCTGACACTCGATGAGGCCGACAGCGAGCCGGGCCGGTTCATGGCCGGCGTCATTCTCGCGGTGGCGAAGAGCGGCGTTGATGTGGGTTCTCTGGAGATCGGCGCGCGTCAACAGTCGATTGACATGAACGTGCGCCAACTGGTGGCGACCTTTCTGGCCCAGATTCAACGCAGTCAGCGCCGGCTGGTCGTGATCCTCGATGACTATCATCGAGCCCGATCGCCCGCAATCGACGCGCTCATCGAGCTGCTCATAGACAACGGCTATCCGCACATCCATCTCGTCATCGCCAGCAGGCAGAAACCGACATTTCACGTGTCGGCGTTCGCTGTCCGAGGGCTCGTCACAACCTATGACGCGGCGGATCTAGCGATGTCCGAAGCGGAGGCTGCGGACATCGTCGGGGACGGTGTTGCCGGTGACGAGTTGGCTCTGCTCCACAAGCGCTCGGAAGGATGGGCTGTGGCGCTACAACTTGCGCGGCTTTGGCTCGATCGGGGTAATCGACGGCCGGGCGCTTTGCACGAATTCTCGGGCCGCAGTAGCGAGATGACCGACTACCTGTCGGAGCAGATCATCCAGGATCTGCCGGCGGATCTGCGCGATTTCCTGCTCGACACGTGCATTCTGGACCGGTTCGATTCGAGCCTCGCCGATGCGGTTCGTGATCGGACCGACAGCGCCGAGATCCTGGAGCGACTGACGAATCTGAGCGCCCTGATCGTCCGGCTGGAGGGGCCTCGCGACACTTTCCGCTATCACGGAATGTTCCAGGACTTCCTGATGCAGCGCCTGCATCGTGGCCCGGCCGGTCGCGTCGCGACCCAGCACCGTCGCGCGGCGCGGTGGTTGGCCAATGCCGGTGACCTGCTCGAAGCGGTCAAACATGCCATCCGCGCCGGCGACACTCGCCTGGCGGTTGAGCTGGTGCACGAAGGTGGTGGCTGGGAACTGATACTCGCGCGCGGAACCGATTACGTCCGCATCCTTCTCAAGCTGTTCAGTGATGTCACGATCCGCGCCAATCCCGTTCTCCAACTGTTGTTCGCGTACCTCGAGCTGAAATCCGGACACTACGACAGCGCCCGCGAGCTGATCCGGCTGTCACATGCCTATCTCGATGGCAGCACCACCCACAGCCGCCGCGATTATCTCGTGGTCTCCGGCCTGGCGCGGGCCTATACCGACGACATCCCGTCACCCGACTCGATGATGGAGTATGAGCGTGAGTTGGAGAACCTCCCCCAGAGTGACCATCTGGGCCGCGGCACGCTTTTGAGCGCTGTGACTTTCGCGGCCCTCGCGAATGGCGATCTCGAGCGGGTGGAGCAAGCCGCCCGCACGGCCATCCAGCAGATGCGAGCGGCCGGCAGCGTACTGGGCGCGAACTATTTCTTTTTGCATCTCGGTCTACGGCAGATATTGGGCGGCCGGTTGCGCGAAGCGGAGTCGCTGTATCGCGAGTCCCTGGCCATGGCCGAAGAAAACTTCGGTGCCGACAGTGGACTCAAGGCGCTCAGTGCCGCCTTCCTGGCGGAAAGCCTCCTCTGGCGCAACGACCTCAACGGTGCGCGTCAATTGGTCCAGGGCGCCTTGGACACCATCGAATCATTGGATGGCTGGCTCGACGTCTACGCCACGGCATATGAGGTTCTCATCCGTTGCTGCCAGGCGACCGGCAATTTCGATCTGGTACTGGAGGCACTGTCGCGAGCCTCGGGAACTGCGCGTACTCGACAACTGACACGCCTTTCAAT
Organism: Steroidobacteraceae bacterium; assembly: GCA_035542375.1. Lineage (GTDB taxonomy): Bacteria > Pseudomonadota > Gammaproteobacteria > Steroidobacterales > Steroidobacteraceae > 13-2-20CM-66-19. Next base: position 15,627 of record DATKLO010000180.1, read on the forward strand.
GCTCACGACCGCGTGGCGTGTTGAGCAGCTCGTTATCGCAGGTCACACGAAAGAGGCCCGAGCCGAGGCGCGGGCGGCCGGATTGGCGCAGATTTCGGAGCAAAGAGGGCGCCCGGGCATGAGTTGGCGCGTTCGACTGGCCTCGACGATCGCGCTGGCGCGTCTCGCGCTCGCGACCGGGGCATCGAGTAATGCCTTCGCGCTGCTGGAGCCGGCCATTTTCGACTATCGCAGCTGCGGACTGGTTTTCCCCAGTCACCGACTCAGCGTGCTCAGTCTGATCGCCCTGCGCCAACGGGGCGGCCCCGAGTCCGAGGCCGTGATTCGAATGGAAGCGCTCCTGCAGTTCATCGTCGACGAGGGTGCAACGCGGTTGGTGCTCGAGCACGGCGATGCATTGGAGAGCCTTCTGCATGTTGCGCAGCGCCGCAATCGAGAGCTGATTCTCTCGAGTGCCCAGCGGGATACCACCGCGCGACTGCTGGCCTCTCTGCATGACACCGCGGCGCCGGGAGCTGCCGAATTCAGCAGCCGCGAGGTGGCGGTCCTGCGCGAGCTGTGCAGCGGTTCGTCCAACAAGGTCATTGGGCAACTGCTCGACCTGTCCGAGAACACGGTCAAATTCCATCTGAAGCGCATATTCAAGAAGCTCGAAGTGGACTCTCGGGCCGCCGCCATCACCGCGGCCCTTCAGCGTGGCATCGTGGACGCTGCGACAGTGAGCCGAGCCGCCCAACGGTAGGCACTACCCGCCCGGGTAGTCCGACGGCTACCCTCCGCCCCGCACTACTCCACCCGCTCGTTGAGCGCGGCGCGAACCGCCCCTAGAGTCGATGCGACCTCGACACCGATGGGGACTGAATGAACGCCAACGAGACGTATACCAGCCTTCCACCCGTGAAGATCCTGTGGATCAACCCGGTAGGCCTTTCCGTCTACGACCAGCCAATGGCCGATGTCATTGCGCAAATCAAGCAACCCGCCACCACTGTCGAGCTCGTTTCACTGCAGCTCGATACCTGTACCGACAACCTCGAGTACCGGACCTTCGAGTCGTTCATCATCCGCGAGACCGTGGAAGTCACTCGCTACGCCGCGGTCAATCAATTCGACGGTCTTGTCATCGGTTGCTTCTACGATCCCGCGCTGCCTGATGCTCGTGAGATATCCGGCCAGGCGGTGGTCGTGGCTCCGTGCGAGGCCAGCGTCCAGGTAGCAACCCGTCTCTGCAATCGCTTCTCCGTGATCATCGGACAGGCCTTCTGGCAACAGCAGATGCTGGCCCGTATCCGCGACTATGGCCTCGAGCACAAGCTTGCTTCCATGCGCTCGATTGACACTCCGGTTGCGCAGATGCAGGTGGATCCTGCGAGAACCAAGCAGAAGATCATGGATGCCGCGCGTAAGGCCATCAGGGAGGATGGGGCGGAAGCATTGATCCTGGGTTGCACCATGGAGTTCGGCCTGTTCCGCGAGGTGCAGAAAACCCTCGGCGTGCCGGTCATCGACCCGGTATTTGCCGCCCTCAAGGAATGCGAGCTCGCGGCCGGCCTGAAGTCCGCGTACGGGTGGAAGCCGAGCCGTGTGGGCAGTTGTGTCGCACCCAGTGAAGCCGATCTAAAACGCTTCAGGCTCTTCGATCGTGCGGCTCCCATCGCCAACCGGATACGGATCCCGCGCGCCGACTGACTGCCCCAGATCATACAAACATGAATTTCAACACTTTCCGGGGGTATCATCCCATGACCAAGAGACTGACTGTCGCCGCCTTCGTCGCGGCGTTCGCGGGCGTCGCGTCCGCTGCCGAACCGGCCCTGGACGAGGTGGTAGTTACTGCCACCAAACGCACCACAAACGAGCAAACCACTCCACAGTCGATTACCGCGTTTACATCGGCCGACCTCAGCGTCGAGCACGTGAAGGACCTTGCTGATCTCGCGATGTTCACGCCTGGTCTGTTTGTCGGAACGGATAACGGATTTGGTGCAACCACAACGGCGATTCGCGGCTTCGGGCCGCTGAACCTGTCCATTGGCGGTGACGAAGCGGTCGGCGTCTATGTCGATGGCGTTTATCAGGGATCGCCGTACGGAAACCAGTTCACCTTCATCGACGTCGATCAGATCGAAGTCCTGCGCGGTCCGCAGGGCACCCTGTACGGCCGAAATGCCACCGGCGGCGCAATCCTCGTCAAGACCATAACGCCAGGGCCCGAGACCGTGGTCAGTGCCGACATCGGCGCCGGACAGCTGAACAGCTATGAAGGCCGCGCGCTGGTCAGCGGCCAGATCACCGACAGCGGGCTGTTTGGAAAGGTTGCGATTGGACGCACCAGCCGGGATGGCTGGGCCACAAATCCGGCGCTCGGCACCAAGCTCAATGGCGAGGATAGTCTCAACACTTCAGCGGGACTGCGCTGGTACCAGGGCGGAGTCTGGGACGTCATGCTGAACGTACACTACGGTAACCAGAACAACACGCTCGCCGCCAGGGATGCCAACGACGGTTTGCCTAAAGATGTCATTCCCGCGCAATTCCCCAATCAGGGGTATCGAAACTTCTCAGGCGCTACCCTCAACGCCACCGCCTCGCTTCCGTGGGCAACATTCACCTCCGTAACCGGGTACACGAACGCCACCAGTCACTCGCTGACATCTTCAGCCACCGATGGCCTGACTCAGTTCCTGGAGCAGTCGAAAGCGAGCGAATGGTACGAGGAACTGCGCCTGTCCTCGGCGGGTGACAGCAAGCTCTCATGGATCGCTGGCACGACGGCCTTCCGCCAGCAATCTTCCGACGTCGTGGACTACGTGTTGACCGGGAAGCTGCTGGGCGGCCCGGACAACCTGGGAATCATCTTCGACAACGGCCTGCTCGCGACTTCCTATGCCGGCTTTGTCGAGCTGGCCTGGCAGGTAACGGATCGCCTGCGCCTGACCGCTGGCGATCGCTACACACGTGAAGAGAAGGACTGGTCGAATTGT
>DATKLO010000181.1:0-34417 GCA_035542375.1 Steroidobacteraceae bacterium
AGCGCGACTGCACCGAAGCATGCGTACACCACGGAATGAATCGCGGATAGTTCTCGATGTCATTGATCAATGTGTAAAGCCGCCCCGGCGGCTGCGCCACGAGCGCCGAATGCCTGATTTCACGCATGGCGCGATTGTCACAAGTTCGCCGGAGCTTGTCATTGAGGCCCGTTCCGGCCGCCAGTCACGCTACAATCACCCCCGGCCGACCCTCCCCCATGACCAAATCCGAACACACTCCGCGGCTGATCGCCGAGAACCGCAAGGCGCGCTTCGACTATTTCATCGAGGAGCGCTACGAGGCGGGGCTCGTCCTGCAGGGTTGGGAAGTGAAAGCCATGCGCGCCGGCCGTGCGCAGCTGAAAGAGGCCTACGTGTTTGTCCGCGATGCGGAGGCATTCCTGTTCGGCGCGCATATTTCGCCGCTGAACTCGGCGTCCTCGCACGTGATCGCCGACCCAACGCGTACCCGCAAGCTGCTGCTCAACCGCAGCGAACTGTCGGGTCTCATCGGCGCCGTCGAGCGCAAGGGCTATACCCTCGTGCCGCTCGAACTGTACTGGAAAAACGGGCGTGCGAAGCTGCAGGTCGGACTTGCCAAGGGCAAGAAGCAACACGACAAGCGAGCGGTCGAGAAGGATCGAGACTGGCAGCGGGACAAGGCTCGACTCCTGCGCCACCGGTGAGCCTCATCCGGCGGCCCCGGCGCCACCGGTGAGGCTCATTCCGGCCTGCGTCACGGGTGAGCCTCCTCAGGCCTGCCTCACCGGTGAGATACCCTCCAGCGCCCTCAAGTCAGCAGGCACCGTGGCGGGGATCTGGAGCTGTGCCGCAGTTACGGGGGAACTTCGCCTCCCACCGCCGGTCTTGAGGTATCCTCACGATGCATCTGGGGGCGACCGGTTTCGACGTGGGTTGCAAACCTCCAGGGGCGTACCGAGGCGCAGTGCCCTCGTAAATAATGCTGCAAATCATAGTTGCCAACGACGACAACTACGCTCTAGCTGCCTAAACGCAGCTGACCTCTGACCGGCTCGTGCCTATGCGACCGAATCAGGGGACGCGTTCATAGGATCGCGATCCGGTGTGCTACGGGCCGGATCGTTAAGAGTCACCGTCGCTGGCGCAACGTTTTCCCTGCTCCTCGGGTAGCGCGGCGCGAGAACCAATGAGCGAGCTATGTACGTAGATCCTGGTGTCTAGCGCTTGCGGACGGGGGTTCGATTCCCCCCGCCTCCACCAGTTGCGGATTCCCGGCCGACCGGCCGGGAATCCTCGCTGGCTACGCAGCGCGCGGACCTGGGCGCTCAGCGCGCCAGGTGGCCGTCGAGCGAGACGATCGGGCCGTACAGATCGGGGCGGCGGTCGCGAAACACGAACCAGTTGTCGCGCAACTGCGCGACGCTCTCCAGATCGAATGTGGCCGTCAGCACGGCATCCCCCGACTCGCCCGCTTCGGCAACCTTGGCGCCGGTAGCGTCCGCGATGAAGGAGGAGCCGTAGAACTGAATGTAGAGTCCCTCCGGGTCCTGCAGCGAGCGCTCCAGGCCATAGCGGTTGGACGCAATGAGCGGTGTCAGGTTGGCCGCGGCGTGTCCCTGCTGGGTGCGCTGCCAGTGCTCGCGCGAATTCACCGGCAGCGCCGGCGGCGGCTCCGAGCCGATCGCGGTCGGAAAGAACAACAGTTCCGCGCCCAGCAACGCCATCGAACGGGCAGTCTCCGGGAACCACTGGTCCCAGCAGATGCCCACCCCGATGCGGCCGAAGCGGGTAGCCCACACGCGGAATCCCGTGTCGCCGGGGCAGAAGTAGGTCTTCTCCTGGTAGCCCGGCCCGTTCGGGATATGTGACTTGCGATACAGGCCGAGATTGCGGCCGTCGGCATCGATGATGGCGATCGAGTTGTAATACACCCGGCCGGCGCGCTCGAAGAAACTGACCGGCAGCACCACACCCAGCTCGCGCGCGAGAGCACTGAAGTGGCGCACCACGCGGCTGTCCTCCACGCTGGAGGCGAGGTTGAGGTGCCGGGTGTCCTGCTCGATGCAGAAGTACGGCGCCTCGAAGAGTTCCGGGAGCAGAATGATCTGCGCCCCGCGTGCGGCAGCCTCGCGCACCAGCTTTTCGGCCTTGGCGATGTTGCCCGCGGTGTTCCAGTCACACGACATCTGCGTGGCGGCGACCGTGACCTGCCGCGGGGTGCGGCGGAAATGTTCAGGCTCAGTGGACATCGAAGACCTTTCCCGGGTTGAGGATACCGCGCGGATCGAGCGCGGCCTTCAGCGCGCGCATCGTGGCTATTTCGGCGGGGGATCGCGAGATTTCAAGGTACGCCTTGCGCTCCAGGCCGATGCCGTGCTCGGCGGAGATGGACCCCGTGATGCTGCGCAGCGGCTCGTACACGCAACGTTCGACCTGCTCGAAGGTCGCCGCATGCTCGCCCTGTCCACCAACGGATACGGCGATGTGCAGGTTGCCGTCCGCAACGTGTCCAAACACGAACGAGCGCGCGGAGGGGACCTGCGCGGCGAGCGAGCTGCGCATGAGGTCCAGATAGCCAGGCATGTCGGCGATCGCCAGGCTCACGTCGAAATTATGGGTGGGCCCGTAGCGGCGTGTCTGGAACACGTCCTCACGGGGCGCCCACATCGCGGCCCGCTCAGCCGCGGACTTCGCTATGACCGCGTCCACGATCAGCTCGCGCTCGAGCGCTTCGGCCAGAACTTTTTCGAAGCGATCCTGATCGCTGTCTGGGTCAGCACCCAGCGCTTCCACGAGCGCATAGACCCCCTGTCCGTATGGCAGCAACGGCGCATGCGGTGAAGGCTTGCTGGTCGTTGCCTCGTAGAACTCGGGCCAGAGAGCCTCGAAGGCGCTGAGCTGGCCCGCGAGGCGCGCATCGAGCAGCCCCAGAAGTCCGGTCAGTCCATTGAAGTCGGCGCAGGCCACGAACGCCGAATTGCTCGTACTGGGTCGCGACGCCAGACGCAGATCCGCGCGCGTCACGATACCGAGCGTGCCCTCGGTTCCGATGAACAGATGCTTCAGGTCATAGCCGGCATTGTTCTTGAGCATGCGGTTGAGTGAACACAGCACCGTGCCGTCGGCCAGCACGGCTTCCAGTCCCAGTACCAGGCTGCGTGTCATACCGTAACGGATGACCCTGATGCCGCCGGCGTTCGTGGAGATATTGCCGCCGATGGTGCAACTGCCACGAGCTCCGAGATCAAGCGGAAACATCAGATCGTGGCGCTCGGCCTCCTCCTGGGCACGTTGCAGGGTAACCCCCGCCTCCACTCGCATTGTGCGTCCAGCCACATCGACCGCCTCGATGTGATTCATCGCTTCGAGGGAGAGGATGATTTCGCTCTCACTGGCGCTCGCGCCGTAGACGAGGCCGGTCAGTCCGCCGTGCGGCACTATCGGCTGCCCGCGCGCGTGGCACAGACGCAATACCCTGGACACCTGCCCGGTGCTGGCCGGCTTGAGCAACACCTTGGAATTGACCGAGCCCACCAGCACGTCGTAGGCACGGCCGCTCAGGCGGTCACCGGTCAGCACCCCCTGCTCACCCAGCAGCGCGCGCAGATCGGCCAGCAATCCTTCATCCGGCATGATTCACCCGTGATGTTCGCCGGAACCCGAAACCTGCCGCGAGCCTGCGGAGGAAACGGCGGAACCCGCGGGCGGCCGCGGGCCCGCGAAAGAAACTGCGGCGCGGCGCTCGGCCAACGTCCGATTCACCTGGTCGCTGATGCGTGTGGCGGTCTCCAGCGCCATCAGCCCTGCCTCGCCACTGACCACGGGCGACCGACCCGTGCGGATGCATTCCAGGAAGGAATCGATCTCGGCTTTGAGGGCATCACCCTGCTCCAGGGACTGCTCTTCGATGGTGACGGGCAGCGGACCGGGGGCATCGTTCGGCCCGCGCTTGCGGATCACGGTCAGGATCTTCTGCTGCAGATCGAGCGACAGGTAAGCATCGTCCTCGAACACTCGCAGCTTGCGCTCGGTCTTCAGACTGACGCGGCTGGCGGTAGCATTGACCACGCAGCCATTGGTGAAGCGGATGCGGGCATTGCAGATGTCGATCTCGTCGGAGAACACCGGAGTGCCGATGGCATCGATGGCGGCGATCGGCGCGCCCACCATGGTCTGTACGAGATCGATGTCGTGGATCATCAGATCCAGCACGACGTTGACATCGGTGCCGCGCTCCCGGTAGGGAGCCAGGCGCTGACATTCAACGAAGCGCGGAGCGCGGAAATGGGACTCGGCCGCCAGGATGGCGGCATTGAACCGCTCGAGGTGTCCAACCTGGAGGATGCGCTTCTGGCGCGCCGCGAGCTCGATCAGTGCGCGTGCCTCCGCGGCGGTCTCGGTGATGGGTTTCTCCACCAGGACGTGCGCGCCGGCCTGCAGGAAATCGCGCGCGATCGCGAAATGGGCCGGGGTCGGCGTCACCACGCTGACTGCGTCCACGGAACCGAGCAGCTCGCGATAATCCGCCAGCGCGTTGACTTTGAGTTCCGCCGCCACCGCTTCGCGCGCTTCGGGACGTGCATCCACTACAGCTGCGAGCTGGCAATCCGCGGATTGCGCATATTTCTGGGCGTGGAAACGCCCGAGGTAGCCGACACCGATGACCGCTGCTCTGGTTTTTTGCATGACGGGTATACTCTACCGCCGAAGGCGCGCCGGCGTCCTTCCGGCCGCGCGCCGACACCGACTCTGAAGGAGCTCAACCTGCTGGAACCGCTGGCTCGCGTCCGCCGCCTGTTCACAGGCCGGTCCCGGGTGACCCGTGAGCTGATGGTGTTCGCGGTCGCATTGCTCATTGGTGCGGTGGCTGTGCCGTTTGCCGTATGGGCTGTGGGCGATCGCATCCTGGGACCCTACGTGCATGGCTCCAATCCGCACGCCGGTCCGCTTGCGCTGCTCGGGGATGTACTGCGCGGCCTGGCTCAGGGCGCCATCAGCGACTGGATCGTCGTGCTCGGACCGTTCGCGATCATCCTGTTTGTCCGCTTGTCGTACGCGCTGCTGCGTCGGCGCCCCGACGCAGCGCAGAAGCCACCCAAAGCGCAGAAGCCGCCCGCAGCGCCTCGGACCCCCGAGCGCCGGGAGCCCACGCTGGGCAGCACCGAGCCCACCCGGCGTTAAGTCACCCCGCTGTCGCCATCCGGAGCGCGCGCTCGCCATCCGGAGCACGCCCGGCCACCGGGAGTGCGCTGTCGCCACTTGGAGACTGTGAAGCCCGTCAACCCGGCTTTTCCGCCAAGGTGAGATGCTTCCGCCGGCTACCGCGCACAGACGCGGGCGCATGAAGAATCAGAACGGGAAGGGGATATGAAGACGACCACCGAGCCGCCCGGGCCGGGTACCGGGAAGCCCAGTGCCCAGGCCGAATCCGCGGCCCCACGCGACCCTGTGAGTGTCCTGAGCCGGATCAAGCTCGCCCTGCTGGACGAGTACAAGGGGGACCAGCGCGGATATGACCCCTACGACACCCACGGACAGCGCTCCGTGGACGTCTGGAGCAGGAAGCGCAAACGGGCCTGACAGACGCCCTGTCGCCCCTATGGACTGGCTGGCGCCCTTGCCAGTCCGGGATGCCACACGGGCCAGACCGGCCTCACGCCGGGCTTTAATTGGGCCAGTACACCCATATTGTCAAAGCGAGCAGCCCCAGCGAGGCGGCATGCGCCGCGCTGCGCCAGGCGCGGGTGCGAAGGTCGCCGTAGAAGCTGAAGGCGGAAGCCGCCGCCAGGGCCGTGAACAGGCTCAGGGCCTGCATGAGCGCGGCGTGCTCCGGGCCAAAGCGCTGCTCGTCGCGCGGCAGGAACAGGATGACGATCCAAGTGCAGGCCAGCCCGATGGCCAGGGAGACGGTCGAACCCATCACGATACCGAGCAATATGGTCAGAGGTCGCATGCCTGTCCCGCCTGCTATGGGGTTCCCGCACTTGCTGTGTCGAACCGCACGTTCTAGCCTTGCTCTAAAGTGTAGCCTTCCGTCATCGCGAGCGTCATGAATGTTGCCTGATACCCTTCGCCGCAGCTCCGGCTGGATCGCCGCCTCGACGCTGGTCACGCTGACCGTCCTGGCGCTTGGCCTGGCGAGTTCGACACGGGCCCCCGCGAGTCCCTCGATCCTGCCGCCCGGGGCGCTTGCGCCGACGGACGCACAGCGCGCTACGGCCCGCAAGGTGGGCCGGATCCTCGAGGAGGCGCACTACAGCCGCGCGCCCATCGACAAAAAGATGTCGGAGCAGGTCTTCCAGCGTTACCTGGACTTCCTCGACGGCCAGCGCAGCTATTTCCTCGCCAGCGACATCGCGGAGTTCCAGGCCTACCGCCTGAAGTTCGACGAGATGATCCGCACGGGCGATGTCGAGCCGGCCTACCTGATCTTCGCGCGCTACCAGCAGCGCAACCGCGAGCGCATCGGACAGGCCATCAACCTGCTCAAGAACGAGCCGGACTGGACGGTGAACGAGACGTTCGAGTTCGATCGCCAGAAGGCGGCCTGGCCGGCGAACGAGACCGAGATGAACGAGCTGTGGCGCAAGCGCGTGAAGAACGATGCGCTCTCGCTGCTGCTCACCGGCAAGTCCTGGCAGGAGAGCTCCGAGCTGCTGCGCAAGCGCTACGAGCGCTTCCTCAAGCGCATCGATCAGATCACCACCGAGGATGTGTTCGAGAACCTGATGAACGCCTACGCGCGTTCGTTCGATCCGCACTCGAGCTACTTCTCGCCGCGCAACTCCGAGGAATACCGCATCCAGATGAGCCTCAACTACGAGGGCATCGGCGCCTCGCTGCAGCTCGTGGATGACTACGTGACCATCATGAACGTGATCGAGGGCGGCCCGGCCGCTGTCGCCGCCACGCTCAACACGAACGACCGCATCGTCGGAGTCGGTCAGGGTCACGATGGCGAATTCAAGGATGTGATCGGCTGGCGGCTGGATGATGTCGTGCAGCTGATCCGCGGCAAGGCCGGAACCCTCGTGCGCCTGCAGGTGCTGCCGGCGGGGGCGCCGCCGGGATCCCCGGAGAAAGTGCTCGAGTTCGTGCGCAACAAGGTCACCCTGGAAGCGCAGGCCGCCCACAAGGAAGTGAAGAGCGTCGTGCGCAACGGCCGTACGCTCAAGATCGGCGTGATCACCGTACCGGGTTTCTATCAGGACATCGCCGCCCAGAACGCCGGCGACCAGAACTTCCGCAGTACCACGCGCGATGTGCTGCGCCTGCTGAACGAACTCAAGAGCGAGAACGTGGACGGTCTGGTGCTGGATCTGCGCAACGACGGCGGTGGTTATCTGCCGGAGGCCACGGCGCTCACCGGGCTGTTCATCGATCACGGTCCGGTGGTGCAGCTCAAGGACACCACCGGCCGGCTCGAAGTGCTGGATGATCCGGAGCCCTCGGCTGCCTACGACGGACCGCTGGCGGTGCTGGTGGATCGCTTCAGCGCCTCCGCCTCGGAGATCTTCGCAGGCGCGATCCAGGACTATCACCGCGGCATGATCCTGGGACAGCGCACCTTCGGCAAGGGCACGGTGCAGAACCTGGTGCCGCTGGATCGCTGGTCGCAGAAGCCGGTGAGCGGTCAGCTGACCGTCACCATCGGCAAGTTCTACCGCGTGACGGGTGAGAGCACGCAGCACCGCGGGGTCGAGCCCGATGTGCAGCTGCCCTCGCCGATCGACATGAAGGAAGTGGGCGAGAGTGCCCTGGAAGCCGCGCTGCCCTGGGACCGGATCGCGGGCGTGCCCTTCCAGGCGAGCCCGATCGCCGCCGCGAGCCTGCCCGTGGCCACACTTGCCTCGGATGAAGAGCTGCGTGCGCAGCATGACCCGGACTACCGCTGGCTGGTGTCCGACATTGCCGCGATCGACTCGGTGCGCGAGCAGCGCACGGTGTCGCTGAATCTCAAGGTGCGGCGCGAAGAGCGCATGCGCCAGGACAAGGAGCGCCTGGACCGCGAGAACAGCCGTCGGGCGGCGAAGAACCTGCCCGCGCTGAAGTCGGTCGAGGAGATCGATAAGGACAAGGCCCAGCAACCCGATGTGGTGCTGTCGCAGGCGGCGGAGATCATGGCCGACATGGTCACCGGCGCGCGCCCGGCACCCGTGCAGCAGAAGACCGCGCGACGCGCCGACTGACCGCCATCCGGGGGAATGCGCGGCTCGCGATAACCACGCTGCCAGTCAATCAGCGCAGCAGGATACGGAACAGGTCCCAGGTGTCTTCGCCGAGGACGTTCGGCATGCGTGCCGCGTTGGCGCCCACCGGCTCGTTGTTGAGCACGTCGCCTTCCGAGAAGGCGAGCGAGTCGGCAGTCGGTGAGGTGTCGCTCGGGCTGCGATAACGCGCCACCTGCTTGAGCCGCTCGGTGCGGCTCTTGATGTCCTGCGCGATGTTGGATCGTGCCTGGATGAGACCGAGAGCGGTATCGATCTCCCGCATCAGCCGCTCGCACTCCGCCTGCGAACCGTAGTCGTCGGCCACTTCGCGCCGGCTGGTCGCCTCGCGCGCGAGCGACACCAGTCGTGTCTTGATCAGGCGCAGGCAGAGTGTCTCGGCATAGGCGATGGCGGCAAGGTTGATGGCGCGGCGCGACTCGACCGACAGTCCCGGGAACTCCGGGACCGGCTCCTTCTCGAGTTCCTCGGCCGCATGGCGTGCATCGGCCAGACCGGCGTTGGCGGAGACGGCCTCGCCCACCGCGGCCTGGATTTTCCGCTCGAGCGCCTTGCGCTTGAAGTAGTGCCAGAAGCGCATCAGGCGGGCCTGTTGCGCCTCGAGCTCGCTGACCTGGCGCGCGGCCTCCGCGGCCTGTGATTCGGCGGCGCGCAGCTGTTTCTCAACGTTCTGACGGCGACCGAACTGCCGGCGGTTGTGCTCGGCGAGATGCGCGCGCCGCTCGCGTTCGTCCTGTTGCCTGGCCAGATCGGCGACGAACTGTTCGATGAGCTCGCGGCCGCGCTGCCAAAGGCAGCGCAGCTGATAGAACACCAGGGCGGGGTAGCCGGTCTCGGGGGTGCCCAGGCGCGTCTCCAGCGCATTGAGCATCTCCTGCACGCGCTGCGTCGCCCCCTCCTGCTGCTTGATGCGATCCTTGAGGCGATAGACCTCTTCCTGCAACTCGCCGTAGGCCTTCTTGAGTTCGGCGCGGTTGCGGAACAGGGCCAGAACGCGCCCCTCCTCCTCGACGGGAGGCTCGGGGCGGAACGGCAATTTCAGAAATCCGAGCTGTCGCAGCGCCTTCATGAGAAATGCGGCGGGGGACCGCCGCTTCTCACCGTCCGGCCGCTGACCTCGGGGTGGCCGGGGAGAAGCGATGACCTCGCTCCAGGCAATATTCCAGCCACTTGTTTAGCATTACGTTACGCGCCCAGCGCTGATCCAGTTCACGCTCCGCATGGCTGCGCAGCGCCTTGAGAACCGGCTGGCTGTGGGCGCAGGCCCACTCCTGGGCCTCGGCCAGATGCGCATCGTGGTAGACCCGCACGCGCATGTCCGGATACTGCAGTTCCCCGCCCGCCTCGGGCAGCATATAGGTCAAATTCACGGTGCTCGTGTAGGGCGAGCGCTCCGTCAGCGTGAGAACGAGATCACAGTCTCCGGCGACGATGGAGCGGTGCGCGCCATCGGTGAGCGCGGCCAGCTCGCCGGCCAGCCAGTGCAGGCGGATGTAGTTGCTCTCGTACAGCCCCATGAGCGCGACGAAACTTCGCGGGCGCGCGCTCCAGCTGACGCGAGTCAGCGAGTCGTTCTGCGGCGTCTGCACCAGCGCCTGTCGCGAGCGACGGCCCGCGGCGCGCATCGGAGCAAGTTTCGCCGGTGGTGAGAGCATGCCCCGACTATAACGCAGCGCATCGGTCGCGCAAGCCGTGCGCGTGGCGTTTTTTCGCCCTCGGCGCACAATCTGCGACAGGCATGAATCGTGCCATCGCGCGCCGGACATCCAGGCGGGCGCGCCGATCAGGGACGCAGTCGACGCTCGATGCCCGAGGTATTGAGGATCCGGCTGGCGATCTCCTCGATCGAGCACTCGGTCGTATCCAGACAGGGAATGGAGTAACGTGTGAAGAGCGCATCGGCCGCGCGGATCTCGTACTGCACCTGTTGCCGTGAAGCGTAGCGGCTCTCGGGACGCCGCTCGTTACGGATCTGTTGCAGGCGCTCGGGTTTGATGCTCAGCGCGAACAGCTTGCGCCGGTGCGGCTCCAGCCGCGCGGGCAGGCGCCCGGCCTCCAGATCATCCTCAGTGAGCGGATAGTTGGCCGCGAACACGCCGTACTGGAGCGCCATGTAGAGGCACGTCGGCGTCTTGCCCGACCGCGAAACTCCCACCAGGATCACATCGGCATGCGCATAATCGCCGCCGGTGCCGTCATCGTTCGCTAGTGCGAAGTTCGTCGCATTGATGCGCGCGGTGTAGGCGGCAACATCCGCCATGCCGTGCGCCCGCCCGGCGCGGTGCGTCGAGCGCGTGTTGAGCTCGCGCTCCAGCGGGCCAACGAACGCGGCGAAGAAATCGAGGAACAGACCGTTCGCGCCCATGACGATGTCGCGCAGATCATCCTGCACCAGCGTGCTGAAGATGATCGGCCGCACACCCTCCTCCTCGGCCGCGCGGTTGATGCGCCTGACCGCTTCCTGCGCCTTGTCAACGCTCGACACAAATGGCAAAGTCACGGGCCGGAATTCCAGGCCCTCGAACTGCGTCATGAGACTGTGGCCCATGGTTTCCGCAGTCACGCCCGTCTGGTCCGAAACGAAGAAAACGGTTCGACGACTCACAGCGCGAGGCCTGTCCGGTTGCCCAGTGAGACGCGAGTGTTCCACCGCGCCGGTGCCGGAGCAAGCGCTGTCGTCACGGGCGACATGTTGGCCTGAGGAGCTCCCTTGAATACCTACGTCATCCCGTTCGAGCGGCTCGGCATGCGCGACGTCGAAACCGTCGGCGGCAAGAACGCTTCGCTGGGTGAGATGATCGGTTCGCTGGCCGGCGCGGGCGTACACGTCCCCGGGGGATTCGCCACGACGGCGCAGGCCTATCGCGAATTCCTCAGGCAGGGCGGCCTCGATGAGCGCATCCGCGCCGAACTTGCCTCCCTGAACGTCGATAACGTGACCGCGCTGGCGGAGACGGGGGCGCGGATCCGCGGTTGGATCATGTCAACACCCTTCCCGCCCGCATTCCAGCAGGCGGTCTCGGAGCAGCTGGCGCGCATGAGTGGCGGCCGCGAAATCTCCGTTGCGGTGCGCTCCTCCGCGACGGCCGAGGACCTGCCCGAGGCCTCCTTCGCCGGGCAGCAGGAGACCTTCCTCAACGTGCGCGGCGAAGCACACGTACTCAAGGCGATGCACGAGGTGTTCGCTTCGCTCTTCAACGACCGCGCCATCTCGTATCGCGTCCACCAGGGATTCGATCACAGCGCCGTGGCGCTCTCCGCCGGCGTGCAGCACATGGTGCGCAGCGACCTCGGCGCGAGCGGCGTGATGTTCACGCTGGACACCGATTCAGGTTTCCGCGATGTCGTATTCATCACCGCCTCCTACGGGCTGGGTGAGACGGTCGTGCAGGGATCGGTGAATCCCGACGAGTTCTATGTCTACAAGACGGGCCTGCGCGCGGGCAAATATCCCATACTGCGCCGCAACCTGGGGAGCAAGGCGATCAAGATGGTGTATGCGCCGCCCGGCTCCGCCGAGCGCGTCGCCACCGTCGACGTGGCGCAAGCCGATCGCATGCGCTTCTGCATCAACGATGAGGACATCCTGACGCTGGCGCGCCAGGCGTTGATCATCGAAGAGCACTACAAAACTCCGATGGACATCGAATGGGGCAAGGACGGCTCCACGGGCGAGATCTTCATCCTGCAGGCGCGCCCGGAGACGGTGCAGAGCCGCGCGGGCCGCACGATTCAACGCTTCTCGCTCAAGTCGCGCTCGAAGGTTCTCGCCACCGGGCGCAGCATCGGCCAGCGCATCGGCTCGGGCCCTGCGCGCATCATCCGGGACGTGTCCGAGATGGCGCGGGTACAGTCAGGTGACGTGCTCGTCGCCGAGATGACGGATCCCGACTGGGAGCCGGTCATGAAGCGCGCGTCGGCGATCGTAACCAACCGTGGCGGCCGTACCTGCCATGCGGCAATCATCGCCCGCGAGCTGGGTATTCCGGCGGTAGTAGGCTGCACTGATGCCACCCAGCGTGTTCGCGAAGGCCAGGAAGTCACCGTCTCGTGCGCCGAGGGTGACACGGGTTACGTGTACGAGGGATTGCTGGAGTTCGAGCGCAAGCAGATCGAGCTGGATGCGCTGCCGAAGATTCCCGTCAAGATCATGATGAACGTCGGCAACCCAGATCGCGCGTTCGACTTCGCGGGCATTCCCAATCGCGGCGTGGGCCTGGCGCGCCTGGAATTCATCATCAACAGGATGATCGGCGTGCATCCGCGGGCGCTGCTGGAATTCGACCGCCTGGACGGCGATCTGCAGGATCAGATCCGCGCGCAGATGGCCGGTTACTCCGATCCCGTCGGTTTCTACGTGGACAAGCTGACTGAGGGGATCGCTCAGATTGCCGCGGCGTTTGCGCCCGAGCCGGTCATCGTGCGCCTGTCCGACTTCAAGTCGAACGAATACGCCAACCTCATCGGCGGCTCGCGCTACGAACCGGACGAAGAGAACCCGATGCTCGGGTTCCGTGGTGCCTCGCGCTATGTCGATGAGACGTTCCGGCCCTGCTTCGAGCTGGAATGCCGTGCCCTGCGGAAAGTGCGCGAATCCATGGGACTCACGAACGTGCAGGTGATGGTGCCGTTCGTGCGCACCCTGAAGGAAGCCGAGCAGGTGACCTCGCTGCTGGCGCAGAACGGACTGAAAAGCGGCGTGCACGACCTCAAGCTCATCATGATGTGCGAGCTACCGACCAACGCACTGCTGGCGGACGAATACCTGAATCACTTCGATGGCATGTCGATCGGCTCGAACGACATGACGCAGCTCACGCTGGGACTCGACCGGGACTCCTCGATCGTGGCGCGCAGCTTCGATGAACGCGACCCAGCGGTGAAGGTGCTGCTCGCGATGGCGATCTCCGCCTGCAAACGCCGCCACAAGTACGTCGGTATCTGCGGGCAGGGTCCGTCCGATCACCCGGAACTGGCGCACTGGCTGCAGGAACAGGGCATCGAGAGCATGAGCCTGAACCCGGACACGGTCGTGGAGACGTGGCTGTTCCTGGGTCAGAAGCGCGGCTGAAGGCGCCAGCGCAGCAGCTGAAGGCGCCAGCGCGGACGCGGGGTTGCCGCTGATCGAACCGGGCGGTTGTCAGGCCACAGGCCGCCTTAGGGTGATTACCGTGCCGGGTCGGCTCATCCCGCGAGTCAGCGAATCACTCCCGCGACAGGCCGCGGATCTTCGCTTCGGATGCCTCGCGGTCGTTGTCGTCGAATGGCACGACATCCACATGCTTCACGGTCGTGTCGACGAGGCAGCGTACGTTGACGCTGTAGCCGTCGGGATTCGAGCGCGGTACGTAAAACGACTTCACGCCGCAGTGGCCGCAGAACAGATGGCGCGCCGTACCGGTGTTGAACCGGTATTCCGTCAGAGCATCGGCGCCGCGCAGCAGGCGGAACCGCGAGCGCGGGACGATGAGATGCAGGTAGCCGCTCATCCTGCAGATCGAACAGTTGCAGTCGCTCGCGGTGATGCGCTCGGGCGCATCCACCTCGAACACCACCGCTCCGCAGTGGCACCCACCGCGATGCGTCACGTGGACTTCGCTCATAGCCGCTCGCCCCTCAGGAAAGGACACAGATCCAGGTCCACGTTACCGCCGGAGAGGATGATGCCGACCCGCTGACCCGGCTCACCGAGCCTTCCGGCCAGCAATGCCGCCACCGGCACGGCCGATGAGGGCTCGATCAGCAGCTTCAGATCCTGCAGCACGATCCGCATGGCGGAGACGATTTCTGTTTCCGAGACGGTCACGACATCATCGACATGGCGGCGCAGGATCTCGAAATTCAGTACGCCGATCGACCCGCGCAGGCCATCGGCGATGGTCGCCGGGTTGTGCGCCGACTGTCGCCGCCCGGATCGGAACGAGCGGAAGGCGTCATCAGCGCCGGCAGGTTCCGCGGCAACGACACGGCAACGCGGTGCCATCGCCCTGGCAGCGAAAGCCGTACCGCCAATCAGGCCTCCACCGCCGATGGGCGTGGAGATGACATCCAGGTCCGGCTCCTCGCTCAACAGCTCGAGTGCGGCGGTACCCTGCCCCGCGATCACCCGTGCATCGTCGAAGGGATGCACGACATGCGCGTCCACTTCCTGCAGCAGCTGGGCGAGAGCCGCTTCCCGCGCCGGAAGACCCGGCTCGCACAGGATCACCGTGCCACCGGCCCGCTCGATGTTCGCAATCTTCGCCCGGGCCGAACCACGGGGCACGATCACATACGCGTCGAGTCCACACACCTTCGCTGCGAGTGCGATCGCAGTGCCGTGATTGCCGGAAGAATGCGTGGCGACCGCCGTGACCTCGCCTGCCACAGCCAGCGGCAGGATGGCATTCAGGGCGCCCCGATACTTGAACGCACCGCCATGCTGCAGGTTCTCGCACTTGAAGACGACCTTGCGGCCGCATCGCTCGTTTAACGCCGCAGAACTCATCACCGGCGTGCGCACCAGACGCGAACTGATGCGATCGGCGGCGGCGACAACGTCCGCAAATCCCGGCAGCGTACCCACATCACCTGTCATGGGTCACCCGGCGTAGGCGGGTGCAAACAGGCGCGCGAGTTAGTGTTTCAACTCCCGGATGGACTCGTGGATGTCCGCGTGGGCCAGGTGAGTACCCTGCTTGACGAAACTCTCCGCGACCTGCGGCGCCCAGCGCCGTGCCAGCTCCTTGAGGGTGCTGACATCGAGGTTGCGGTAATGGAAGAAGCGCTCCAGCTTCGGCATGTGGCGGGCAAGAAAGCGCCGGTCCTGGCAGATGCTGTTGCCGCACATGGGCGAGGCGCCGGCAGCCACCAGTGGGGCGAGGAACTCGAGCGTGCGCGTCTCGGCTTCCGCTTCGCCGACCTGGCTCTCGCGCACGCGCGCGACCAGCCCGGATGAGCCGTGCTGCTTCTGGTTCCAGTCATCCATCCGGGCGAGCACTTCGTCGCTCTGATGAATCGCGATGACAGGGCCGTCCGCGAGCACGTTGAGCTGCTTGTCGGTCACGACTGTCGCCATTTCGATGATGGAGTCCGAGTCGGGCAGCAGTCCCGTCATCTCCAGATCGATCCAGATGAGATTGTCGCGGCTGGGCATGCCGATGCGCGCTCGTGGGGTTGAGCGCGAGTTTACCAGAGGCTAGGCTCGGTTGGCCCCATGACAGCAGCCACCTTCATAGCACGAGTCACCGCGGTTTTCGGACGCCATCTGCTGGTGCGCGACGCCGACGGTCGCGAGTTGCGGGCGCGACCATTCGGCCGCGGCCTGGAAATCGTGTGCGGCGATGACGTGCAGTGCCGGCTCGATGCGCGCAGCGGCGAAATCCACGTGCTCGAGTTGCAGGAACGCCGGACAGCGTTGTACCGCTCAAACCTGCGCGGGGGCGCGGAACCCGTGGTGGCCAACCTGTCGCAGCTGCTGGTCGTGCTGGCGCCCATGCCAGTTCCTGACCTGTTCGTGGTGGACCGCTACCTGGCCGCAGCGGCCTCGGCAGCCATCGGGGCGAGGCTGGTGCTTAACAAGAGCGACACGCAGATCGGGGTGGGGCTGGAGCAAGAACTGAGCGCCTACCGAGCGGCGGGTTACGATTGGCTGGTCTGCTCGACGCACTCCGGAGACGGCATGGAGGCGTTGCGCGCAGCCTGCAGCGGCTCGATCAATGCACTGGTGGGCCAGTCGGGCGTCGGCAAGTCTTCGCTGATCCGCCGCCTGCTGCCGCATGCGCAGGTGGAGATCGGCGATCTGGTGCGCAACGAGGAAGGACGCCACACGACGACCGCTTCCCGCCTGTTCGACCTCGAGGGCGGAGGCGGCCTGATCGACTCACCGGGGGTGCGCGACTTCGCACCGGCGATCGATCGGCTGGATCCGCGGAACCTGGGTTTCGTCGAGGTGGCACGCCTTGCTCCGCAGTGCCGTTTCGCAGACTGCCGTCACATGCGCGAACCCGGCTGCGCGGTGATAGCCGCGGTTGAGTCGGGCGCCCTGCATCCGCGTCGGTACGAGAGCTACCGGCGATTGCGCAGGTTGTACGAGGACTTGATCGAGGCTCGTGGGCCACAAGGCCGTGGGCCACAAGGCCGCGGACCGCAAGCCCGTGGATCGCAAGCGCGTGGATCGCAAGCCCGTGGATCGCAGGCGCGTGGCACCGATGGCCGAGGTACGGGAAGAAGAGGCCCGAACGGCGACGCTGACTGAGCTCGCGCCCCGCTGGAAATCAGCCGACTGACTGGCGTCCCGCCAACGCATGCGCCAGTGTGCTGCCGTCCACGTACTCCAGCTCGCCTCCGATCGGCACTCCATGTGCTATCCGGCTCGCGCGGATGCCGCGTCGGCTGGCGAGTTCGCCGAGGAAGTGAGCGGTGGCTTCACCCTCGACGGTTGGATTGGTGGCGAGAATCAATTCCCGCACGTTGCCCTCCTTCAGCAGCGCTTCCAGCTCGCGCACGCCCAGCTGCTCCGGACCGATGCCATCCAGCGGCGACAGATGGCCCATCAGCACGAAGTAGCGGCCGCGATAGCTGCCCGACTGTTCGATCGCAACCACATCCGCGGGCGACTCGACCACGCACAGCAGCGAGACATCACGGTGGGAGGCCGCGCAAATGGAGCACAATTCCTCTTCCGTCAGCATCCGGCAGCGGGTACACCGCACCACCGACCCGAGGGCGGCATCCAGTGCCCCGGCCAGCGCCCGGGCTCCGGGCCGACCCTCCTGCAACAGGTGGAAGGCCATCCGCTGGGCCGACTTCGGACCGACCCCGGGAAGCGCGCGCAATGCGTCGATGAGTTGTGTCAGACGCGGGGAATGTTTCACGGCATCAGACCGGCGGCGGGGGCGGCATCAGAACGGCGGCATCAGTATGGCGCGTGAGAATTGCGGTGTCAGAACGGGAGCTTCATTCCCGGGGGGAGCTGCAGACCCGCGGTGACACTCGCCATCTTCTCCTGCACGCGCGCCTCCACCTTGTGGACGGCGTCGTTGACGGCGGCGGCGATCAGATCCTCGAGCATCTCGCGATCCTCGCCAGCCACCGATGGTTCGATGTGGACCCGCTTGACCTCGTGCCGGCCGCTCATGATCACCTTGACCATGCCGCCACCGGACTCACCGGTTACTTCCAGGGCGGCGATCTCGGCCTGCACCTTCTGCATGTTGGCCTGCATGGCCTGGGCCTGCTTCATCATGTTGCCGATATTGCCGCGCATGTCGGGAAAGCTCCTGGCGTTGAAATTACTTTGCGGGACGGACGGTGTCGGGCAGCAGCGTCGCGCCGAAGCGCTCGCGCAGGCCCTGAACACCAGGATCGGATTCGAACGCGCGTCGGGCGGACTCCAGGTCCTGCAGGGAGGCGCGCTGGCCCGCCTGCGCCGGAGTCTCGTTGCCGGCGACCGTCGTATCGAACTCAAGACGCACGGTCTGGCCGAAATACCGCGACAGGGCCTGGGCGAGTTTCTCTTCCTGCGCGGCCGTGCGCATGAACTTGTTGCGCGCATCCAGCGCCAGCCGCACGACCGCACCCTGGCGTCCCAGCAGCGAGCAGTTGCTCGCCAGCTGGCGCGCGGCGCCGCTGAGATCGAGCTGGCTGACCAGTTCGGCCCAGTTGTCCGTGGGCGTGGTGCCCGAGGGAGCCGAGGGCACCGAGGGAGCGGGAGTTGCCAGGGTTGCAGCGCTTGAAGCGGTAGCCACGGCCGGCGCGGGCCGGGCACCCGTGCTGACCGGGGCGGTGACCGACTGCACGGCGGAGCGCGGCTGACCCTGGTGCGAACGCCCCTCCGCACAGTCCACGGGACGGAAGGCGATCATGCGCAGCAGCGTCATCTCGAAGCCTGAACGTGGATCGGGTGCAAGACCCAGGTCGCGCCGCCCCGTGATGGCCGTCTGGTAGAAGAGTTGCACGTCCTCCGGCGCAAAAGCCTTGGCGAGACGATCCAGCAGCTCCGGCGCATGCAGTTCGTCGCCCTCATAGTCCGGCACCGCCTGTTTCATGGCGACCCGCACCAGCAGGGAGGCCAGCTCGTCCAGCACCTGCGCGTAGTCGGGTGCCCATTCCTCCAGTGAACGCACACAGGCCAGCAGCTCCGGGACATCCATCGCGCTGAGCCGTTCGGCCAGACGCACGACGTGATCGCGCGCAATCGTGCCCAGCATGGCGCGCGCCTGTTCTTCTCCGGCCTTGCCGCCGCCGAAGGCAATCAACTGATCGAGGAGCGACAGGCCATCGCGCATGCTGCCGTCGGCCGCCTGCGCAACCAGCCGCAGACCGGCGGCATCGAACTCGATGCCCTCGTGCCGAAGGATGTCCCGCATGCGGTCGGCGATCTGCGCCACGGGCAGCCGTTTCAGATTGAACTGCAGGCAGCGCGAGAGGACGGTGACCGGCAGCTTCTGCGGGTCGGTGGTGGCGAGCAGGAATTTGACGTGCGGGGGCGGCTCCTCGAACGTTTTCAGCAAGGCGTTGAAGGAGTGCGTCGAGAGCATGTGCACTTCGTCGATCAGGTAGACCTTGTAGCGGCCGCGTGTGGGCGCGTACTGCACGTTGTCGAGCAGCTCGCGGGTGTCATCCACCTTGGTGCGCGATGCGGCATCGACCTCGATCAGATCGACGAAGCGTCCCGAATCGATCTCGCGGCAGGCCGCGCAGACGCCGCAGGGCTCGGCGGTGACGCCCTTCTCGCAGTTGAGACACTTGGCGAAGATCCGGGCAATGGTGGTCTTGCCCACCCCGCGGGTACCGGTGAAGAGGAAAGCGTGGTGGACCCGGCCCGACTCGAGTGCGTTCACCAGGGCACGGCGGACATGCTCCTGCCCCACCAGCTCGGCGAATTTTTTCGGGCGCCAGGTGCGCGCCAGTGCGGTGTAAGCCATTTTGAGTCCAGTGTATCGCGCCTCGGGGAGGCGGCCCGCATCAGCCTGAACTCCGGCACCCGACATCGCCGCTGCCGCTGCTGCCTTCCGGCCCTGACGGGGTTCACGACTGGTCGTCGCGGAGAAGCCGATGCGAGCCACCATCGTTCAAATGGGGGCGTCGTCCTGCGGGACAAGCGCCTGGCTCTGGCGGCATTCGTCGTTCTGATGGCTGGCGGAGAGGGTGGGATTACTCGGCGCTGCGCGCCTCGCCCTTCCGGGCCGCCTGCCGGCGTTATCCCACCCCGCTTCGTTGCCGCACCACCATCCGATTCGCGCCTGTGTACTCGTCCGACACGTCTGGTGTCTGGCGGAGAGGGTGGGATTCGAACCCACGAACACCCGTGAAGATGTTACTGGAATTCCAGTCCAGCGCCTTCGACCGCTCGGCCACCTCTCCAATCAACCACTTACACGGTTTTCCCAGACTGCGTCCAACATCTGGCCGCGCGCCCCGCGCGGCCGCGGATCATACACCGTCAGGCCTGCGGAAGGGCCTGCTTCGGGACCTGGAACGGGGGTGGCTCCTCCAGGCACGGATCGGTGCGCTTGCGGGGTGGCGGCTCGGGCGAATTCAGCGCCGGGATGTGCAGGGCTGCGGCGTTATCGGGGGTATCCAGGCCGGCCGGGATCTTGAGCGGCGCGACGCTGTTTGCCTTCATGTACGGCTTGGGATCGTGACAGGTGCCCCCGACGTTTCGCAGCGTCCTCAGCGGATGGCAGGCAGTGAGGGCTGTCATGGCAACGACAGCCACGGCCAGAGCGATCAAACGATTCATCGGCAACCTGTACATGCTCAGTTCAATACCCCTGCGGTGCTCAGCGCCGCCAGCACTGCCGGCTGATACGCCGGCGAGAGTTCAGTGAGCGGCAACCGGATGCCGCTCTGGATGATCCCCATGCGGGCCAACGCCCACTTGGCGGGAATCGGATTCGCCTCCACGAACAGATCGCGATGCAATGCAACGATCGGAGCGTCGAGTCGCTCCGCCGCGGCAGCATCGCCACGCCGGGCCGCGGCGACCATGTCCGAGACCGCGCGCGGCGCGACGTTCGACGTGACGGAGATCAGCCCCTTCGCCCCGGCGAGAATCGATCTGCGCGCCGTTAAATCGTCGCCGCTCAGAATGTCGAATTCTCCCGGACACAGGGTGAGCAGCTCCTGCACCCGCTCCAGGTCGGCGACGGCTTCTTTGACTGCCACGATTCCCGGAAGTTGCGCAAGGCGCTGCACGGTGGCCGGCAGCATGTCCACTGCAGTCCGGGACGGCACATTGTAAAGGATCAGTGGCGCGCGCGCGGCCTTCGCCACTGCCGCAAAATGCTGGTACAGGCCTTCCTGCGTGGGACGGTTGTACGCCGGAGTGACCACCAGCAGGCCGTCAATGGGAAGTTCGGAAAGCCGGCGGGCGCGCTCGACGGTGGCAGCCGTACTGCTCGTGCCGGCCCCGGCGATGATCTGGATCCGATGACGGACCTGCGCGCAGGCGCGCTCGGTCAGCTCCCACAACTCCGCATCGCTCAGGGTCGCCGACTCGCCGGTCGTGCCCCCGACGACGATGCCGCTGGTGCCGCTGGCCAGGTGCATCTCGATGAGGCGCTGCCAGGCCTCGAAATCCACCGCACCCTCCGGCCGCATCGGCGTGACGATCGCGACCAGACTGCCTGAAAACATTGATGTTCCTATTGAGGCGCGCGGTGTTCTCTCGAGCGGCGCGGGACACAGGCGATGTTACGAGGCGACGCTCGGGCTAGGCAAGCTGTCCCGTGACGAGCCCCGACGCACCCGGTACACTCGCGCCAGACCACGACGGACTGAAATCCACACGCAAGATGAAGCAGCACCTGGCGGTTTCGGCGATCGGAGGCGACCGCACGGGCATGGTTCACGAGCTGACGCGCGTGATCAGCGAGTGCGGTGGCAATATCAGCGAAAGCCGGATGGCGAGCCTCGGGACCGAGTTCGCGATGCTGTTGCTCGTGTCGGGCAACTGGCACGCGCTGGCCAAGCTCGAAACCGAGCTCAAGCGCCTCGCCGAAACCAGCAGTCTCAGCATCCACCTCAAGCGCACCGAGCCGCGGGCGGCGCGCACGGACATGCTGCCCTACTCGATCGATGTGGTCTGCCTCGACCAGAGCGGCATCGTCTCGGGGCTGTCCGGGTTCTTCTCCAGCCGCGGCATCGACATCGCTGAAGTCTCGACCCGCAGCTACCCGGCCGCGCACACCGGCGCGCCCATGTTTTCTGTGCAGATGATCGTGAATGTGCCCAGCCGCATCCACGTCGCCCACCTGCGCGAGGAGTTCATGGAGTTCTGCGACTCTCTCAACCTCGATGCAATCCTCGAACCGGTGAAATCCTAGCGTGCGACAGTTGCTCGTGCCGATGCGGGCGGAGCGCTCGCGGATGCATGGTCGTGCGTTGTGCCAGTACGGCCGTCACGGCGGCCCCAACCCCGGACCATACGTATGTCTAAAGTGAAAATTGGCGGCAAGGTCAAGGACTTCTCGCTCCCCGCGGCGGGCGGGCAGAAGTGGTCGCTGCGCGAGGCGGCCGGCCGCAAGCTGGTGATCTACTTCTATCCGAAGGACATGACCTCCGGCTGTACCCGCGAGAGTCAGGACTTCCGTGACCTGTATGCGGCTTTCCGCAAGGCCGGCACCGAGGTGGTCGGTGTCTCGCGCGACAGCGTCAAGTCACATGACAGGTTCGTCGACAAGGAGAAGCTGCCGTTTCCCCTGTTGTCGGACGAGGACGAGACGCTTTGCAAGCAGTTCGATGTCATCCAGGAGAAAAGCCTGTATGGCAGGAAGTACATGGGCATCGAACGCAGCACATTTCTGCTCGATGGCACTGGCGTTCTGCGCCGCGAGTGGCGCAAGGTGAAGGTACCCGGGCACGCGGAGGAGGTCCTTGAAGCAGCGAAGTCTCTCTGAACCGGGGCCGTCGATGGCCACGCAGACCGGCGAACGGCGTGATGTGCGCGGGCGACCGCGCGACGGGCGGCGGCTGTTCGTGCTCGACACCAACGTGCTGATGCACGATCCGACCTCGATATTCCGCTTCGAGGAGCACGACGTGTATCTGCCGATGGTCGTGCTCGAGGAGCTGGATGCGCACAAGAAGGGCTTGTCGGAAGCCTCGCGCAACGTGCGCCAGGTGTCGCGCTTCCTCGATGAGTTGATCCGGGATGCGACCAAGGAGCAGATCGATCGCGGCCTGCAGCTGCCCAGCGGCTACTCCGGCAACCACGGCAAGAAGCCCTCCACCGGCCGGTTGTTCTTCCAGACGCGACAGCTCACGAGTGCCTTGCCCGACAGCCTGCCCGGCCAGGGCAGCGACAACGTCATCCTCGCGCAGACACTCGCATTGCAGAACGAACAGCGCGACGCGCGGGTAATCCTCGTCTCCAAGGACATCAACCTGCGCATCAAGGCCGCTGTGCTCGGCGTGCATGCCGAGGATTACTACAGCGACAAGACGCTCGAGGACGCCGACGTTCTCTACAGCGGGATGACCGCGCTGCCGACGGACTTCTGGGAAAAGCACGGCAAGGACATGCGCTCCTGGAAGGAAGCGGACCGGACCTTCTACGAGGTCTCCGGGCCCGCGGTGCGGGAGTGGCAGCCCAACCAGGGCATCTACGAAGACACGCCGGAAGGCATAGAAGGCATTGTGCGCAAGCCCGCGGGTGCTGCGCCCGCGGATGCTGCCGGCGACAAAGCGACCATCGCGCTGCTGCGTGACTATCGCAGCGAGCGCCACAGTGTCTGGGGCGTCACCGCACGCAACCGCGAGCAGAACTTCGCACTGAATCTGCTCATGGATCCGGAGATCGATTTCGTGACAGTGCTCGGACCGGCCGGTACGGGCAAGACTCTGCTCACGCTGGCCGCGGGACTGATGCAGACACTGGAGTCCAACCGCTTCGTCGAGATCATCATGACCCGCGTGACCATTCCGCTGGGGGAGGACATCGGCTTCCTGCCCGGGACGGAAGAGGAGAAGATGGAGCCCTGGATGGGTGCGCTGATGGACAATCTGGAGGTGCTGACGGGCAGCCAGGAAGGCGGCAACTGGGGCCGCGCAGCCACCAACGATCTGCTGCGCAACCGCATCAAGATCCGCTCGCTGAACTTCATGCGCGGTCGGACATTCCTCAACCGGTTCATCATCCTCGACGAGGCCCAGAACCTGACCCCCAAGCAGATGAAGGCACTGATCACCCGCGCCGGTCCCGGCACCAAGGTGGCCTGCCTGGGCAATATCGCCCAGATCGACACCCCCTACTTGACTGAAATGACTTCCGGCCTGACTTATGCTGTGAACCGGTTCCGGGGCTGGCCGCATTCGGGGCACATCACGCTGGTGCGCGGGGAGCGTTCCCGGCTGGCGGATTTTGCCTCGGACATTTTGTAAGTTTCTGTAACCATAGGGAAACTCTCCGCGCGCAGACGCGGTCGAATCCACGATGCGAGCCCTGCTGCTGTCCTTGATGGCCGCGCTCATCACCTCCACCACCGTGCTGGCGGCGGAAGAGCCGGTGGCCACTCCCGCTCCGCCGGACCTGCCCGACATGGGCAGCCCCGCGGCGACCATCCTGTCCGGCTCGGACGAGTACCAGCTGGGCACCATGGTCATCCACCAGCTGCGGGACCAGAACGCCATCATCGAGGATCCCGAGATCACCGAGTACCTGAACGCGCTGGGCGCGAAGCTGGCAACCCAGGCGCCGGATGGCGCGCCGCACTTCCAGTTCTTCGCGGTGCGCGATGAGGCCATCAACGCCTTCGCACTGCCCGGCGGCTTCATCTGCATCAACTACGGGCTGATCCTGCAGACGCGCAACGAGTCGGAACTCGCCAGCGTGATGGCACACGAAATGGCGCACGTCACGCAGCACCACATCGCCCGACAGATCAAGGCACAGAGCCAGCAGAGCATGACGGCCGCTGCCGCGATGCTCGCGGCCATCCTGCTCGGCGCGCTGGGAGGCGGCGGGCAGGCGGTCGAGGGCGGCATCGCCGCGGCGCAGGGCCTGGCCGTGCAGCAGCAAATCAACTTCACGCGCGACAACGAGGCCGAAGCCGACCGTGTCGGCATCGGCTTCCTGGCCGGCGCCGGTTTCGACACGCGCGCCATGGCCAACTTCTTCGAGACCATCGGCCGCACCGAGGGTCTGGCGGGGACTTACATCCCGGCGATGCTGCAGGATCACCCGGTGACTTCGGTGCGTATCGCCGAGGCCCGCGCCCGCGCCGCGCAGTTTGGCCCACCGAAGGTGAAGGAATCGCAGAGTTATGCGCTGATCCGCGAGCGCATCCGCGTGCTCACCGCCCCGGGTGACCACGACATCGAGAAGATGTACGCGCAAAAGATCGCGAAGGGCAACAACGAGCTCGGCATCCGTTACGGTCAGGCGCTGGCGCTCATGGCGGACAACCGTCCGGTCGAGGCCGAGAAAATCCTCGACCAGCTGACCGAGCAGCATCAGGGACTGACACTGCTGCACGCGGCGCTCGGACAGGCGCAGGTCAAGGCCGGTCAGACCAACGACGGCGTGGCATCACTGCGCCACGCGGTCGAACTGTTCCCGCGCAACGTGCCGGTCACGATCCGTTACGCCGAAGCACTGATGAAGGCCGGTCGGCCCGCCGAGGCGCATACCGTGTTGCTCGACCTGTTCAACAATGTCCCGCCGACACCTGAACAGATCCGCCTGACGGCGCTTGCAGCCAGCGCCGCTGGCGATGCGGGCGATGCCTATTTCTACATGGGCGAATACCAGATAGCCGGCGGCGATCTGCCGATGGCCGCCCAACAGCTGCAGCTGGCCCTGGCTGCGCCGAATCTCACTCAGGTGCAGCGGGCACGTTTCCAGGCACGGCTCGACGAGGTACGCGAGTACCTGCGGAACACGCGCACACGGCGCGTCAGCAACACTCAGTAAGGGCCCGCCCGGCCGACGGGTCGGGGGCGCGCCGCCAACCGGCGGCTGACGGGTCGCAGGTTCCGGCAACGCTGCTACAATGCCGGCCTCCTTCCGCCGCCCCTGTCGCAACATGCCCAGAACAGCTCCCGCCTCGCTGCTCGTCATTGCTTGTCTGCACCTGTGCGCTTGCGCCACGCTGCCCAACGGCAAACCGGACCCGAGCGATCCGTGGGAGCGGATGAACCGCACCACCTACAAGGTCAACGACGCGGTGGACCGCGCTGTGACACGGCCGATCGCGGTGGCCTACCAGCGGCACACACCCAGGCCGGTGCAGGCCGGTGTGTCGAATTTCGTGGACAACCTGACCTACCCGATCACGATCGTGAACGATCTGCTGCAGGCCCGTTTCCGGCTGTTCTTTCGCGATACCGGCCGTCTGCTGATCAACACCACGATGGGACTGGGCGGCATCTTCGACCCGGCCTCCTCGGCCGGCCTGGAAAAGAACGATCAGGACTTCGGCCAGACCCTCGGACACTGGGGCGCCCCGCCCGGGCCCTACTTCGTCATCCCGCTGCTGGGGGCCTCGGACGTGCGCGACACACTGGGGCGCCTGCCCGATTCCTACCTCTTCACGCCGCAAACCTGGATCCAGGACTGGCGCGTCCGCTATGGCCTGTGGGGGGTGGAACTGCTCGATACTCGCGCCCATCTGCTGGATGCGGAAAAGGCCCTGGAGGGCGTGTATGACCGGTACGCCTTCATCCGCACAGCCTACCTGCAGCGGCGCGCGTACCTGATCAACCAGGGACGCACGAACCAGAAGGAACGCGAGGAGCAGCAGTACCGGGACGAGCAGAAGATCCTGGAAGAGTCGGGTCCGGATGAGCCCGACAGCGGCGCTCCGAGTCAGCCGCCGCCGAAACCCTAGACGCCCTGCTCCAGCAGGTCGAGGACCTCGCAGATGCGCGCCAGCGCCTGCATCTGCGCCGGCAGCCGGCCGTAGCGCAGCGAACGGCCGGACTGTTTCGCGAACGACATCCAGTCCAGCAATACGGCCATCCCCGCGCTGTCTGCGGCGGTGACCGCGCCGCAGTCCACCTGCAGCTCACGCGAAGAGGAGGCACCGAAAGCCGTCAGTCCCGCCTCGCGGGCACCGCGCGCCGTGGCGAATGTGAGCGTCCCGGTGAGCTCGAACTTCCCGGGAGAGCGCTCCGCGAGGGCGGCGGATGCGCTCACATCTTGCTCGTGGTCTTGTTGATCTCGGCGGGCTTCTCGCCCTTCTGCAGGCGCGCAATCACCGAGTCGATGCCCTGCGCCTGGATCTGCGAGCCGAAATCCTCGCGATAGCTCTTCACGTAGCTGATGCCGTCGATGTTGACGTCATAGGCCTTCCAGCCATCGGGAGTCTTGCGCAGGCTGTAGTTGACCGCGATGCGATCGCCGTTGTCGCGCTTGATCTCGGTCCGCACCGTAGCGTGATCGTCGGCCGGCGTGACAGTTGATGGAAACACCTTGAGGCGGTCCGCAGTGAAATCGGTGAGATAGTTGCCGTAGTTGGTCAGCAGCGAGTGATAGAACGCATCGATGAAGCGCTTGCGCTGGTCGGGAGTAGCCGTACGCCAGTACTGGCCCAACACCAGGCGCGCGGCGTACTCGGTGTCGAAGTGCGGCAGCAGGTACTTGTCCACCAGTGAGCCAACCTTGGAAGGGTCCTTCCTGTAGGCATCGCGGTTCGCGTCCAGATCCTTGAGGATGCCCTGCGCGGTCTCCTGCACCAGATCACTGGGGGCAGTCGCCGCGCTGGGTGCAGCTGCGGGAGCCGCGGTGTCGGCCGCGTGCAGCGTCACGACTGGCAGCAGCGCCACGGCGGTGGCCAGGCACAGGCACGTCAGAACGGTCGGGGCTCTCATTTCTTGCTGTCCTCCGGTTTGGCGGCCGCGCCGTTGCCCGCGCTGCCGGCGCCGGCGCCATTGCCGGAGTTGCCGTTGCCGCCCTTGTCCGCGAAGTTCGCGAACAGCTTGTTGATCAGACTCTCCAGCACGATGGCCGACTGCGTCAGCTCGACACGGCTGCCGTCCTTGAAATAGGTGTCGGAGCCGCCGGGGCTGAAGCCGATGTACTTGCCGCCCAGCAACCCCTGGGTCTGGATGCTGGCGAAACTGTCGTCGGGAATCTGGTTGTATTGCGGGTCGATGCGCAAACCCACCACCGCCTTGTAGTTGCGCGAGTCGAAGCGGATGCCATCCACCTCGCCGATGCGCACGCCTGCCATGGTAACGGGCGAACCGACCTTCAGATCCCCGATGTTGTCGAAATCGGCCGTCACATGATAACCGGCCTTGGCGCCGCCGAGCTTCAGCCCGCTGGCCGGCAGCTGGGTGGTGAGAAAGAACAGCGCTGCGAATCCCAGCAGCACGAACAGCCCGGTCCCGAGCTCCAGTGTCCGATTGGCACGCATGTCAGTTACCTCCAGGCCGGTCTCACAGGAACTCGGCGGTCAGCACGTAATCCAGCAGCAGCGTCAGCACGGATGAGGCTACGACAGTGCGCGTGGTGGCAAGTCCCACGCCCGCCGCCGTCGGTTCCGCGTTGTAGCCTTCGTGAACGGCGATCAGACTGCAAGTGATCCCGAACACGAAACTCTTGACGATGCCTTCGGTCACGTCGCGCAGCTCGACCGAACCCTGCATCTGCGACCAGAAGGCGCCCTTGTCCACGCCCATGAGCTGCACGCCGATCAGCTGGGCGCCGAACAGGCCGATGAGACTGAAAACGGCTGCCAGCAGCGGCATGGCGATCACGCCTCCAAGGAAGCGCGGCGCGGCGACGAAACGCAGCGGATCCACGGCCATGACTTCCATCGCGGTGAGCTGGTCGGTGGCGCGCATGAGGCCGATCTCGGAGGTGAGGGCGGTACCTGCGCGGCCCGCGAACAGCAGCGCCGTCACAACCGGTCCCAGCTCCTTCAGCAGGCCAAGCGCGGCGGCGGTGCCGAGCGCCTCTTCGGAACCGAAGCGCTGCAACAGGTCGAAGCCCTGCAGACCGAGCACCATGCCGACGAACAGGCCGGACAACATGATGATGATCAGCGAGCGGGCGCCGGCGTTGTACACCTGGTGCACGATCAGCCGCGGGCGCCCCAGGGCCGGAATGCTCTGCGCGCTCAGCTGGAACAGGAACAGCATCACAGCGCCCATGCGCCGGATGCCCTGCAGCAGGAAGCCATCGCGGGCCTGACTCATGGAGCCTCGGACATGAGCTGCTGCGCGTAGTCGGGCGCGGGGTAGTGGAATTTCACCGGCCCGTCGGCGGCGCCGGTCATGAACTGTTGGACCACCTCCGCATCGCTGCGCGCCAGCTCCTGCGGCGAGCCGGAGGCCACTACCTTGCCCGCGGACAGCAGATAGCTGTCGTGCGCGATCGTGGCGAGCTCCTTCACGTCGTGCGAGACCACCACGCTGGTGATGCCCAGCGCCTCGTTCATCTGTTTGATGAGGCGCAGGATGACGCCGAGGGAAATCGGATCCAGACCCACGAAGGGCTCGTCATAGATCAGGATTTCCGGATCCATGACGATGGCGCGCGCCAGGGCGACCCGGCGGCCCATGCCACCGGACAGCTCGGTGGGCATCAGGTCGGCGGCACCGCGCAGTCCCACTGACTGCAGCTTGGTGAGCACCAGCCGACGGATCAGCGGTTCCGGGAGGTCCGTGTGCTCACGCACGGGGAAGGCCACATTCTCGAACACGCTGAGGTCGGTGAGCAGGGCGCCGTTCTGAAACAGCATGCCCATGCGCTTGCGCAAGGCGTAGATCCCGGCAGTGGACGCTTGCGCGACATCCCGCCCGAGCACCACGACCTGACCACTGCTGGCGAGGATCTGCCCGGTGATCAGGCGCAGCAGCGTGGTCTTGCCGGTCCCGCTCGGGCCCATCACGGCCGTGATTCGGCCGCGACGCGCCTGCACGTTGAGACCGGAGAAGATGGCCCGCTGCTCGACGCGGAAGTGGACGTCGCGCACATCAATCACCACATCGCCGCTCGATGCTGGCGACGTGGTGGGCTGGGAGTCAGCTGCCGTCACGCGAGGAGTGCTGCCGCCGTCAGGCGGCCTGGCTCTCCATGGAGGAAGAATAGCTGCCGGTCGCCGCCAGCCCGTTGAGCCTGGCGCGCTTCGCCAGCTCCTTCTGACCCGACGCGAAGTTGGCCGGCTTGCCGCCCCACGCCTTCAGCGCGATGTCCTGCAGTGCGCGGCCGTAGCTGAACGTCAACGCCCAGGGCAGAGGACCGGCCTTGTTCATCAGCGACAGGTGCAGGGTTGCTTCCTCGGACGACTGGCCTCCGGAGAGGAAGGCAATGCCGGGAACAGCAGGCGGAACATGCCGCTTCAGGCACCGCAGGGTGGCTTCGGCAACCTGCTCGGGACCGGCGCGATTGGCGGCCTTCTTGCCCGAGATGATCATGTTGGGTTTGAGCACCATGCCCTCGAGATAGATGCGGTGCGCGAACAGCTCGTCGAACACGGTCTGCAGCACGAAGCTGGTGACCTCCTCGCAGCGCTCGATCGAGTGGCCACCGTCCATGAGCACTTCGGGCTCGACGATGGGGACGATGTCCTGTTCCTGACAGAGGGCCGCGTAACGCGCCAGCGCATGAGCGTTGGCCTTGACGGCGAACGAGGTGGGAATGCCGTCGGCGATGTCGATGACCGCGCGCCACTTGGCGAAGCGCGCACCGAGCTTGTGGTACTCACCAAGGCGCTCGCGCAGTCCGTCCAGCCCCTCCGTGATGGTCTCGCCCGCAAAGCCGGCCAGCGGCTTGGCTCCGGTGTCCACCTTGATTCCCGGCACCATGCCATGGCGGGTCAGGTACTCGGGGAACGGCGTGCCGTCCTTGGTTTTCTGGCGGATGGTCTCATCGTAGAGGATCACGCCACTGATGTAGTCGGCGGCGCCGGGCGCGGTGAAGAGCATCTCCCGATAGGTGCGGCGCAGCTCCTCGGTGGAGTCGATCTTGATGCTGTCGAAGCGCTTCTTGATCGTGCCGGAGCTTTCATCGGCCGCCAGGATGCCCTTGTTCCTGGCCACCATGGCGCCGGCAATGCGAGCGAGCTCACCGCGGTTCATCGTGTGTTCCTCCGGTAAATTGGCTGGCAAGAATAGCAAATCGCACCCGCCCGTAGGCCGGTCCGCCAGCTCGGGCGGCAGCGACCTTCCCGAAGCCGCCGGCGGCCCGGGCCTGCGGGCGCCCGAGTCTTGGAATGGGACACAAATAGCACTAAAATGGTCCTAGTTAACGGACGCCGCCAGTAACCTGGACGCCGACATGCTGCGAATCAGCAAGCTCACCGACTACGCCACCGTGATCCTGGCCGCTCTGGCCGAGCAGCCAGGCGAGGTGCGCACAGCCACGGCTCTGGCCGAGCAGACCCACATTGCCCCGCCCACGGTCAGCAAGCTGCTGAAGCAGCTGCAGCGGGCGGGACTCGTGTCCTCGACGCGCGGCCTGCACGGCGGCTATCAGCTCGCCCGGGCCGCCAGCCAGATCAGTGCCGCGGCCATCCTGGACGCGCTCGAGGGCCCGGTGGCCCTGACCGACTGCTCCGCGGGGCACGGGCATTGCGATATCGAGGCCAGCTGTCGCGTGGGGCGCGTGTGGCAGCGGCTCAACCTCGCCATCCGCCGCTCGCTGTATGAAGTGAGCCTGGCTCAGCTGGCCGGCATGGACGCCACGCAGGCACGCCTGCCCGCGCTGGAACGCGAGATGAAGACGGCCACCCGCCCGAGCGCCCGGCCGTCCCGGAGTGAACCCGCATGAGTGAGTCGGCCGACCAGCTCCAGAACCTGCTGGGCCGTGGCTACCAGCATGGCTTCGTCACCGAGATCGAGTCCGACACGGTACCGCCGGGACTGGATGAGGATGTCGTGCGGCTCATCTCGCGCAAGAAGCGCGAACCGGCCTTCATGACCGAGTGGCGCCTGAAGGCACTGCGGCACTGGCTGACCCTGTCCGAGCCGCACTGGGCGCACGTGAAGATCTCCCCGATCGACTACCAGGGGATCTCCTACTACTCCGCGCCCAAGGCGCGCGCCGATGCGCCCAAGAGTCTGGCCGAGGTCGACCCGAAGTTGCTGGAGACCTACGAGAAGCTCGGCGTGCCGCTGCACGAGCGCGCCCGGCTGGCAGGCGTCGCCGTGGATGCGGTCTTCGACAGCGTCTCGGTCGCGACAACGTTCAAGGAGCGTCTCGCTGCGGCCGGCGTCGTGTTCTGCCCGTTCTCCGAGGCGGTGCAGACCCACCCGGAGCTGATCGAGCAGTATCTGGGCAGCGTGGTTCCTCTTTCGGACAATTTCTTCGCCGCGCTCAACTCCGCAGTGTTCAGCGACGGCTCGTTCGTCTACGTGCCGCGCGGTGTGCGCTGTCCGATGGAGCTGTCCACCTATTTCCGGATCAACGCCGCCAGGACCGGTCAGTTCGAGCGCACGCTGATCATCGCGGACGCCGGCGCCCAGGTGAGCTATCTCGAGGGCTGCACGGCACCCATGCGCGATGAGAATCAGCTGCACGCGGCGGTCGTGGAGCTCATCGCACTCGACGATGCCTACATCAAGTACTCCACCGTGCAGAACTGGTATCCGGGCGATGCCAACGGCGTCGGCGGGATCTACAACTTCGTCACCAAGCGTGGCGAGTGCCGCGGACGCAATTCGCGCATCTCCTGGACACAGGTTGAGACCGGTTCGGCGATCACGTGGAAGTACCCGAGCTGTGTGCTGCGCGGAGCCGGCTCGATCGGCGAGTTCTACTCGGTGGCCACGGTGAACCATCACCAGCAGGCCGACACCGGCACCAAGATGATCCACATCGGTCCTGACACGCGCAGCACCATCGTGTCCAAGGGAATCTCGGCCGGTCAGGGCCAGAATACCTATCGCGGCCTCGTCAAGATGCTGCCGAGCGCGCACGGCGCCCGCAATTTCACGCAGTGCGACTCGTTGCTGATGGGCGCCAAGTGCGGCGCGCACACGTTCCCGTACGTGGAGGTGAAGAACCCTTCCGCGACGGTCGAGCACGAAGCGAGCACCTCGCGCATCAGCGACGAGCAATTGTTCTACTGCCTGCAGCGCGGCATCCCGCGGGAGGACGCGGTCAACATGATCGTGAGCGGCTTCTGCAAATCGGTGTTCAAGGAACTGCCGATGGAGTTCGCCGTGGAGGCGCAGGCGCTGCTGGCGGTAAGTCTGGAAGGAGCGGTGGGCTGAAGCCCACCCGGCAACGCGGAAAATCCATGCTCAAGATCGACAACCTGCACGTCGCCGTCGGCGACAAGAAAGTCCTGGACGGGCTGACGCTCGAAGTGCCTACCGGTGAGGTCCACGCCATCATGGGCCCGAACGGCTCGGGCAAGAGCACGCTGGCGCACGTACTGGCCGGCCGCCCGGGCTATCGGATCACCTCCGGCGGCGTCACCTTCGCCGGGCAGGATCTGCTCGCGCTGGAGCCCGAGGAGCGCGCACACGAAGGTGTATTCCTGGGCTTCCAGTATCCGGTGGAAATTCCCGGAGTGAACAACGTCTATCTGCTCAAGGCGGCGCTCAACGCGATGCGCAAACATCGCGGACTGCCCGAGGTGGATGCGTTCGAGTTCCTCGGGCTGGTGCGCGAGAAGATGAAGCTGATGCGGATGGATGAGAGTTTCCTGTCGCGCGGCGTCAACGAAGGATTTTCCGGTGGCGAGAAGAAGCGCAACGAGATCCTGCAGATGCTGGTGCTCGAGCCGCGCCTGGCCATCCTGGACGAAACCGATTCCGGACTGGACATCGATGCGCTCAAGGTGGTGGCCGGTGGCGTCAACACGTTGCGCTCGCCCGAGCGATCCATCGTGCTGGTCACCCACTATCAGCGCCTGCTCGACTACGTCGTTCCCGATCACGTGCACGTACTCGTGCGTGGCCGGATCGCGCGCAGCGGCGACCGCACGCTCGCCCTGGAACTCGAGAAGCGCGGCTATGACTGGGTGACGGAAGAGGCGGCCTGATGAACGCCGGCCTCGCAACCCGGATCGCGGCCGAATACGCGGCGGCCGAGCAGTCGCTGACGAAGGGCGACGCCAGTCGTGAGTTCCGGCAGAACGCAATCCGGGCACTGACCGAGCGCGGTTTGCCCACGTCGCGGGACGAGAACTGGAAGTACGTGAACCTGCGCCCCCTGGACAAGGTGCGGTTCGCGCCCCCTGTCGCAGGACTTGCCGCAGCCGTCGTCGCTGAGGGATTGCCACCGCAGATTGCGGGCTATGTGCGATACACCTTCATCGATGGCGTGCTGGCCGCGGAACTCTCATCCGCGTCGGCGCCTGCGGGTGTCAGTGTTCGCTCGATGGCCGGGGACCGGGTCGTGCCCTCTTCCTTCGAGGATCGACCCAGGGCCGGCGATCGAGCCGGGGCCGATGATCGAGCCACAGCGGGCGATTTGCGCTTCGCGCTTCTCAACGATGCATTCTCGACGGACGGTGCCCTGATCCAGGTGGATGCGGGTACGAACCGCTCTGCCTGCATCGAACTGCTGTTTGTTGCCACCGCGGCGGCCACGGCGGGCGCTTCCTATCCGCGGGTGCAACTGCAGGTCGCGGCCGGGTCGCGGGTGGGTTTGATCGAGCGTCACATCAGCGCGGCCGGCGAGGCAAGCTTCGTTAATTGCGCCGTCCGGGCCGACATGGCGCGCGATGCCACCGTGCAGCACTATCGAGTCCAGCAGATGAGCCCGCGCACCATCTGGTTCGACACGCTGGCCGCGACGCTGGCTCACGGTGCCCGCTACCAGCTCCACGGTGTGAGTCTCGGCGCGCAGTCAGCCCGTTCCACGATCCGGGTCGCCCTCGTGGGTGAGCGCTCGGAAGTCAGCCTGTCCAATGTGGCTGTGGGTGGCAACAATCAGGTGCACGACACGTTTGCCCTGGTCGAGCACATCGCCGGGCACGCGAGGACCGAACAGAATTTCCGCGGCATTGCCTCCGACCGCGCCCGCGTAGCCTTCAACGGCAAGATCGTCGTGCGCAAGAACGCGAACGGGACCGACTCCCGTCAGTCACTGCGAGGGCTGCTGGCCGGCCCCGATGCGGAGATCGATGTCCGCCCGCAGCTGGAAATCTACAACGACGACGTGCGCTGCAATCACGGCGCCACGGCGGGCAAGCTGGATGACCAGATGCTGTTCTATCTGCTGTCGCGCGGACTCGATCGGGAAACGGCCCAGCGCCTGCTGAAATGGGCCTTCCTCGAGGACGTGGTGGCGCGGATCGACGTGCCCGAGCTGCGGCGGCAAA
>DATKLO010000182.1:0-3318 GCA_035542375.1 Steroidobacteraceae bacterium
CCCGTCCAGATCATCGATGTGCGCGA
The DNA here is from genome assembly GCA_035542375.1 of Steroidobacteraceae bacterium. Taxonomy (GTDB): domain Bacteria; phylum Pseudomonadota; class Gammaproteobacteria; order Steroidobacterales; family Steroidobacteraceae; genus 13-2-20CM-66-19. The sequence continues at coordinate 27 of DATKLO010000182.1, forward strand.
TCTCTCCGCCTGGATGATGCACCTCGTCGAGAAGCGCACCACTGGGTACTACAACGCGATCACCCCACCGAATGCCATCACGATCGGCAGCCTGATCGAGGCGTGCCAGCACGAAACCCCCGCGGCGGGTACGAAGGTGACCTGGGTGAGCGAGGATTTTCTCACCAGCCACTGGAAGCCTGAGGAAGTCGATCTGCCGCCCTGGTCGCCGATGAAGGGCGAATACGCGGGCGCCTCTCTGACATCAGCGGCGCGTGCGCTCAAGGCGGGACTTCGCACGCGCCCGCTCCAGGAAACAGTGCACGACACGCTCGCGTGGTTCAAGTCGTTGCCGGCCGACCGGCAGGCCAAGTTGAAGGCGGGACTGGACCCGCAAAAGGAAGCCGACACGCTGCAGGCCTGGCACCAGCAGGGCGCCAAGAGCTGAAGCGGGCCGGGCTCAGTGCCGACCGGGCTCAGTCACGGCGGGGCTCAGTCACGGCGGAGGGGGTCAGCCCCAACGGGGTTCAGTCACGGCGGAGGCCTGCTCAGGCCCGGCTGGGCTCAGTCCTGCCCAGGCCGGTAGCGTCGCTCGGTGTGGCTCTTGAGTTCGTCCGGGTAGAAGTACACCGGGCGCAGATTGCCGTCCGCGTAGCGTTGCGCCTGATCCTTGAAGTGCTTCGCGGCCGGGTTGCTGCTCTCCCCGCCTGCCGTCACGGCCCACGCCTTCACGCGTGGACCGAACTCCACGACGGCGACGAAGCTGTTTCCGTAAGTGCCGTAGTAGCGATGCGTGCCGGGATACTGCTTCGCGCCGAACGCCGCCAATGAGCCCCATTGCGCGGAGGTAAAGGGCACAGGCGTACTGGGCTTGGAGTCGTCGAACGTCTGGGCAATCGCGGCGTCATTGCGCTGGAAGCGGTTGATCTCTCCCCACGGCACTCGCCAGCTGCCGAAATCGGCGCTGAGTTTCGCGACGGCCGAAGACAGTGCCGTGAGTCTCTGCGCGTCGCTGGCACGGTCGGAAGCGTAGTCCCACTCGGACACGCCCGCATCCCTGGCCTGCTGTGCCACACTTCTCCACAGAGCCTCGCCCCAGTAGACCGCAAGCGACGTGGCGGCCGAATTCAGCCCCCACCGGTAGTCCCATTCGCGCAGCAGACTCACCGGGCCGGCCAGCGCTGACCTGGCAGGGTCCGCGGCGCCGAGGTGGTCATACGCCGTCACGAGCGGCGGCAGCATTCGCGCGAATCCTGTCAGATAGGGGTCGTAGGCGGCCGAGATCAGCGTCTGCGGTGTGAAATCGCGGCGCGCGGTGAGCACCCGGATGGCGTGCGGACCGCGCGGATCCTCGCCTGCCTCGTCCATGTAGCGCGGGTAAGCAGCAGCTTTCGGGCTATCGGCGCCGGCGGCAGTCCAGGGCCAGTTGTTGGTGTTCATCACCCAGCCGTTGGGCGGATTCAGGACCTGGGGCAGGCTGGCCAGGGTGTGCAGCCCCGTCCAGTCCGTCGCCGGATCGCTCCCGTCCACCGGTTCGCGATAGTCGAAGCGATCGTTGCGGATCGGCACGAACTGCGGATGCAGATAGGCGATCTCCCCGCGCGAGTCCGCCAGGATGGTGTTGTTGGATGAGTTGGCCTGCAGCCGCGCCACCTTCAGGAAGCTCTCGAGATCGGAGCTGCGGGTGCGCAGGAAGGACTGTTCGAGCGCGGCCACGGGGCGATTCATCAGCGCGCACGCAATCCATTTGCCGTTCTCCTCGCGTACGATCGGACCGTGGTGGGTCGCGAAGGTCGTGAAGGTGCGCGTGGCGAGCGAGCCATCCGCCGCACGGTAACGCAGAGACACCGTTTTCGTCACAAGCGGACGCAGCTCCGAGCCGTACCGGTATGAGCGCGTCCCGTCGGCTGCCGACACGATGCTCTCGGCGAACTCATCGACACTGTCAACGCCGCTGGAAGTGTGCATCCAGCCGATGTGGGCATTGAATCCCTGGTACAGGAAGAACTGGCCCCAGGTGGCCGCCCCATAGGCATCCAGACCTTCGCTGCTGCTGACGTGCTGCTCGGAGCGAAAGAAGAAACTCGTATGCGGGTTGATGAGCAGCAGCGCATGACCGTTGGCGGTATGCGAGGGCGCAATGGCGAAGCCGTTTGAACCGAGCGGCTCGCGATAGGCGAGTCCACGTTCGACGTCGGTCATCGCCAGGTGCTTGCCTTCGTAGAAGGCCTGCAGCTGCGTGAGCGCAATCCGCTCGATGTCGCCACCAATGCTGCCTTCGCTGAAGCTCAGGGCCATCCAGGGCTCGAAGCGGCTGATGACGCGCGGGTGCACCGTCGGATGTGTGGCCAGGTAGAAATTGAGACCGTCGGCCCATGCATCCATCAGGTTTCGCAGCCACCTGGGGCTCTGCGTGTAGTCGGTTTGAAGCGTGGCCGGATCGATGTACAGCCGCTGGCGCAGGTCCTGCCACAAGGCACCCTCGCCCTCGGCCTCCGCGGTGCGCCCGAGGCTGGTGAGGTAGTTGGCTTCGATCCGGTTGAAGTCATCCTCGGCCTGCGCGTAGATCATGCCGAAGACGGCGTCTGCGTCCGTCTGGCCGCGCACATGCGCGACCCCCCAGTCATCCCGGGTGATCGACACGCGCGCAGCGCGAGCCCGCCAGCCAGCCACATCGGCCACCGAGCCGGCGTTCACCGTGCCGATCAGGCACAGGCCCAGCAGGGCCCAGGCAGACGGCCGCCGCGTGACCGCCGCGACGCTTCGCTCCAGGATGCCCAAGCTCTAATGAGCGGGTGCTGGTTGCTTGATCGAGCGGCGGCCGTTGCGCCGCGTGGAGCGCTTCTCTTCAGGCGCGGCTGGCGGCGTCGGCGTCGTAGCGACTTCGATCGTCGGCTGGCGCGTCAGCGCCAGGGCGAGCACTTCGTCGATCCACTTGACCGGCTTGATCTCGAGATTGCCCTTGATGTTGTCGGGAATCTCCACGAGGTCCTTGCGGTTCTCATCGGGGATGAGCACCGTTTTGATGCCGCCGCGATGGGCAGCGAGCAGTTTTTCCTTCAGACCCCCGATGGGCAGCACCTCACCGCGCAGAGTGATCTCCCCGGTCATCGCCACGTCCGAGCGCACCGGAATCCGGGTCAGCGCGGACACGAGCGCCGTGCACATGCCGATGCCCGCGCTCGGGCCATCCTTCGGGGTCGCCCCTTCCGGGATGTGCAGGTGCACGTCGAGCTTCTGGTAGAACTCGGACTCCAGGCCCAGCACGGAGGCGCGGCTGCGCACCACCGTCATGGCGGCCTGGATGGACTCC
>DATKLO010000183.1:0-2425 GCA_035542375.1 Steroidobacteraceae bacterium
GAAAGCTGGCGACCTTTTTTCCGTCCAGCTCGACCGTGAAGTCGCCCATGCGGGCGATGTCACCCTTGGTGACGACGATATCGTTGACAGCTTCGTAAGCCGAATGCCGCCGGCCGTCGCGCCACAACTCGGCATGGAGCATGGCGCGCGCATCCAGCGTGTGGCAATTGTGGCACCAGCTCTCGAGAGTGGCATAGAGGTCGCCGAGCCGCACCTCGGTGAGAAACCCCAGGGAACCGAGATTCACGCTGAGAATCGGGGTGCCCGTCGAGGCAAAAATCCGCCCGACGGAGAGCAGCGTTCCGTCTCCGCCGAGAACAATGATGAGCTCCGGCGAGAACGACGGCAGCTGCGCGCGGTCGACGATCTTCGCGGCCGCAGTGTAGCGTCCCGACTCGCGATCCAGCACGGGATCATATCCGCGCTGGCGGAGCCATCCGACCAGATCGGGGAGGATCCGGCCAAGTTCTTCCTTCTGCGGCTTGCAGCAAATTGCGACGCGACCCATGCGGTCCCAGTGTAATGTACAGGGGGCAGTTGTCAGGGTTCAGGCCTGTGACCGGGTGCGCGCATAGAGAAGGAATTCCCGATTGCCTTCTGCTCCCGTGATCGGGGAGGGGATGGTTCCGGAGACGTGCCAGCCGAGTGCGCTGAAGCAGTCCGTAACACGATCGATCGCGAGTTGATGGGCAGCCGGATCGCGCACGATTCCACCTTTGCCTACATGCTCGCGCCCCGCCTCGAATTGGGGTTTGACCAGGACCACGGCTTCGCGCAACGCAGGGGCTGCTGCGAGTACTGGTCCGATCAGCAAGGTCGCCGAAATAAAAGAAACGTCCATCACGAGGAGGGTGGGTTTGGGCCCGTCGCCCAGCGCATCGGGGGTAATCAGGCGCGCGTTGGTGCGCTCTAACAGGCGCACTCGCGGATCATTGCGCAGCTTCATCGCGATCTGGCCGAATCCTGTGTCGATCGCCGTTACATGCCCGGCCCCGCGCTGCAAAAGGCAGTCGGTGAATCCTCCTGTCGATGCGCCGACATCGAGGCAGGATCGGTCCTTCACATCGATATGCCAGTGGTCGAGGGCCGCGGCCAGCTTGATTCCCCCCCGGCTGACATAGGGCAAGTCTTCGCCCAGCAACCGCACAGCCGCATCTGCCGCCACGGTCACGCCGGGTTTATCGACCTTCTGCTCATTCACCAGCACGCGGCCGGCGAGGATGAGCGCTCGCGCACGCTCCCGGCTGGAAACGAGTCCCCGCTCGACGAGGAGAAGATCGACTCGGGTTTTCGCCGCTGGGGCCATGGCTGTTCGAGGAGCATGAAGAAAAAGAGAAAAGGGTCACTCCGAGATTCGGAATGACCCCCGGCATCTGCTGCAAGTCCCGTTTAAGGGGCGGTGGGCAAGGTGGTGCACCTGGTGTAGGATGCGGCGGCGGTCGCTCCCGGAAGGTAGCAGGGTTGCCCGAATCCCGGTTTTCTGCTGGTGTTGATCGCATTCCCGCTCACGGCGTTCTGCGTGCTCACGCGCACATCCAGGATGTTGCCCTGTACGAGCACGGTTGTGTCCACGATGTCCTGGTCGGTGCGGAGGATCGTGAGATAGGGGCTGTCGGGCGACGCAACGTATACCTTGCCATACAGCGAATTCTGGGTCGAAACCACGGTCCTGGGATGCCCCGTGACGGCCACGGTTTTCTCGACCGAGTGGCTGGAGAGATTGACCACGGTGACCGTCTGGTCGGTCTGGTTCGCCGTGTAGGCACGGCTGCCGTCATAGAGCACCGTGACGCTGGCAGGATTGTTGCCCACCGGGATCGTAAACGTGGTTCCGAAGGTGGGACTGTCATTGCCGAATTCGTCCAGGCTGACATCGATCACGCTGATGGTGCCGCCGTCATAGTCCGCGACGATCAACTGGCTGGTGGCGATGTTGTATTCGGCGTAGACAGGCCCGGCGACTGCGGGCACGTTGGCGCCTGATAGTCCGGCGGCTGTCGAGAGAGGCAGCGAAGGGTGGCACGTCACCGTCTGGCCGTTCTGGTTCTGGAACGGGGTGCACGCATCGAGCGTGTTGTTCTGACTGTTGATCACGGTGATGGTATCGCTGCCGCGATTCAACACGAACAGCCGCTTGTTATCGGAACTCGGGACAGCGTACACGGGGCACTTGCCCAGAGGAATGCGCGCCGAGACGGTGTTGCTCGAAACCTCGATGGCGTCCGCCTCGCCTGCCGGGGCGGTGGTGGGCGTGGTGTTGCACACTGAGCCGTCCGCCACGGCGCCCTGGGTGATCGCGTAGTTGCGCTGGGAAATGGTGCCCGGACCAATCACCATCACCGGGTGGGGTGCCACCGGAATGGACAACTTGAAGGTCTCGGGAGCCCCTGTGAACACATTGACAAGATTGCCGGCCAGGTCGGTC
>DATKLO010000184.1:0-5371 GCA_035542375.1 Steroidobacteraceae bacterium
ACGCCACGGACGCGGATCGAAGCGGGGGGACGCAGAGCAGAGTCCGATCCGGCCGGCGCCACGCCCGCACGGCCATCCGCTGCGGTGTGCGTGACGGCGGCTTCGCGCCGTACATCCATCGATCAGGACTCGCCGCCGGCCGGCCGCTCGGATTGCGGAATCAGGTCCCGCGGCGGGACCACGCGCAAGGCGTCGATGCGCCGCCGGTCGGCTCGCGCCACGCGAAACTCGAAGCCGTCGATGCTGGCGCTCTCCCCTTTGCGCGGCAGGCGGCCCAGCTGCTTCATCAGCAGGCCCGCCACCGTGTCGAAGCCTTCCTCCTCGGAGAGCTTCGAGCCGAAGTACTCGTTGAATTCATCGATGCGCGTGACGCCGCGCACGGTGTACTGCCGGTCGCCTTCCTTGCGGATGTTCTGATCGTCCTCGACGTCGAACTCATCGTCGATCTCGCCGACGATCTGCTCTATCACGTCCTCGATGGTGACCAGGCCCGACACACCGCCGTATTCGTCCACCACGATGGCCATGTGATTGCGGTTGCGCCGGAAATCCTTGAGCAGCACGTTCAGCCGCTTGGATTCGGGGACGAACACCGAGGGCCGCATGTACTCGCGGATGTCGAAGCGCTCGCGCACGTCGGAGATGCACAGGCGCAGCAGATCCTTCGCCAGCAGGATGCCGACGATGTCGTCCCTGTCCGAGTCCATCACGGGGAACCGTGAGTGACCTGACTCGACCACAACCGGAAGCAGCGTCGAGGCCGGATCATCACGACGCACGCAGACCATCTGGGCACGCGGCACCATGATGTCGCGAACCTGGAGGTCCGAGACCTCGAGCACGCCTTCGAGCATCGTCAACGCTTCGCTGTCGACCAGGCCGCGCCCGGCCGCCTCGCGCAGCACTGTAAGCAGTTCGGCCCTGTCCTGCGGCTCGCGTTGCGTGATCCGCTTCAGCCAGCGTCCCGTTGCGTTGAGATCCTTGGCCATCGTCAGCTCCGGTACGGATTGGGAAAGCCGAGACGGCGCAAGACGTCGATCTCACGGCGTTCCATGCGCTGCGCATCGACCGGACGCTCGTGGTCATAACCCACCAGGTGCAGCGCCCCATGAACGACCAGATGGGCCCAGTGGGCCCGCAGTTTCTTGTTCTGCTCGCGCGCTTCCGCGCGCAGCACGTCCGGACAGATGACCAGGTCGCCCAGGGGACGTTGCGGACCCTCGGGCAGATCGGCTGCCGGAAATGACAGGACATTCGTCGGCTTGTCGCGACCGCGGTACCTGACATTGAGGCGCCGGCTCTCGGTCCGCCCGACCACGCGAATCGCCAGCTCGCGCCCGTGGGCCCGCCGCCCCAGTGCGGTGCTGGCCCAGGCGGCGATCTCGGACGATGGCGGCGCCCACGCACGCACACGGCGCTGCATGTCTACTGACAGGCTCACTCGGAACTGCCTCGCGCCTCGTAGGCCTGCACGATCCGCTGCACGAGCGGGTGGCGCACGACATCCTGCGCATCGAAGAAGGTGAACGCCACGCCCTCGACGCCGCGCAGCACATCGATCACGTGTCTCAGGCCGGACTGCCTGCCCGCGGGCAGGTCGGTCTGCGTGACATCACCCGTCACCACGGCGCGCGATCCGAATCCGATGCGCGTCAGGAACATCTTCATCTGTTCGACTGTCGTGTTCTGCGCTTCATCCAGGATGATGAACGACTCGTTGAGCGAGCGGCCGCGCATGAACGCCAGCGGCGCAACCTCGATCACGTTGCGTTCGATGAAACGCGCCACGCGGTCGAACCCCATCATCTCGTACAGCGCGTCATACATGGGCCGCAGGTAGGGATCGACCTTCTGCGTGAGATCGCCGGGCAGGAATCCGAGCCGCTCGCCCGCTTCGACCGCCGGCCGCACCAGCACGATGCGGCGGATCCGATCCGCCTGCAACGCCTCGACCGCGCAGGCCACGGCGAGATAGGTCTTGCCGGTTCCCGCCGGTCCGATGCCGAAAGTCAGATCCCGGTTGCGGATGTGCGCCAGGTAATCGCGCTGGTGCGCGCCACGCGCGCGGATCCCGCCGCGCGGCACGCGCACGCCGTTCTCCTGCTGATCCGGGTCCGCAGCCGGCTGACCGGACTCGCGCTCGTGCAGCGCCAGGTGCACCCGCTCGGGTGTCACTTCCTCGTTCTTCGCCAGATCGAACAGCTCCCGCAGGGTGTTCTCCGCGTTCTCGGCCTGAGCGCCGATGACGCGAAACGTGTCGCCGCGCCGGCGGATCTGCACGTCAAGGCGGGATTCGAGCAGGCGCAGATTCTCATCGAGCGGCCCGCACAGATTGGCAAGCCGCGCGTTGTCGGTGGGTTCGAGATCGAATTCCCGCTGCGGCTCGGAGGCGGAGGAGGCCACGGGCGACTTCAGGAGACGGCACTCGCGGCCGGCGCCTCGTGCAGGGCCGGCGCCGCGTCGTGATGCACCGGCCGCGGGTCCGCCTGCGCAGCCGCCACGAGGCGGCCGCGGACCGTATGCGCCCGGACCTCGGTGATCAACACATCCGCGAACCTGTCGATGAGCGTCGCGGGACCCGCGAAATTCACCCAGCGGTTGTTCTCGGTTCTCCCGGCGAGCTCGTGCGCGTCCCGTCTGGCAGTCCTTTCCACCAGCACCCGTTGCACCGTGCCGACCATCCTTTCACTGATCGCACGAGCCTGGGTGTCGAGTTGGTTCTGCAGCCGGGTCAGCCGTTCCTGCTTGACCGCGGGAGCCACCTCATCTGGCAACGACGCCGCCGGGGTCCCGGGGCGCCTGCTGTAGAGGAAGCTGAACGATTGATCGAACCCGACGTCGCGCACGAGTGCCAGCGTGGCCTCGAAGTCACGCTCGCTCTCGCCCGGGAAACCTACGATGAAGTCGGATGAGACACTGATGTCCGGCCGCACCCGCCGCAACCTGCGGATCTTTTCCTTGAATTCAAGAGCCGTGTAGCCGCGCTTCATGAGCGCCAGGACCCGGTCCGAGCCGCTCTGCACCGGCAGGTGCAGGTGGCCCGCCAACTGCGGCACGCTCCCATACGCCTCGATCAGGCTGTCGTTGAATTCGAGGGGATGCGAGGTCGTGAAGCGGATGCGCTCGATGCCCGTGATGGCCGCGACGTGATGGATGAGGGTCGCGAGGTCCACGCGCGCGCCGTCCGCCATCGGCCCCGCGTAAGCATTCACGTTTTGTCCGAGTAGCGTGATCTCGCGGACACCCTGGCGCGCCAGGACGCCCACTTCCTCCAGCACCGACTCGAACGGCCGCGATATCTCTTCGCCCCGAGTATAGGGCACGACGCAGAAAGTGCAGTACTTGCTGCAACCTTCCATGATGGACACGAACGCGGTCGCGCCCTCGGCCCGGGGCTCGGGCAGGTGATCGAACTTCTCGATCTCCGGGAAACTGACATCGACCACCGCGCGTCCCGTGCGCTGCAACTCGGCGATCATCGCCGGCAGGCGGTGCACGGTCTGCGGCCCGAAGACCAGGTCCACGTATGGCGCGCGTTGTGTGATGGCCGTGCCCTCCTGGCTCGCCACACAACCGCCGACGCCGATGATCACGTGAGGCCGGGCTGCCTTCAGCGCGCGCCACTCGCCCAGAAGCGAGAAGACTTTCTCCTGCGCCTTCTCACGCACCGAGCAGGTGTTCATCAGCAGCACGTCGGCCTCGGCGGGGTCCTCGGTAGCCGAGATCCCGCCGCCAGCCTGCAGCACGTCCGCCATCCGGGCGGAGTCGTACTCGTTCATCTGGCAGCCGAAGGTCTTGATGAAGTAGCGGCGGGACATAGGTGCAGAAGGTGGCGCGGAATTCTAAGGCCTTGAGACCCCGGGCGCACGGCCGCGCGGCCGCGCCACCGGCCGGGGCGGAAGCAACTACTGTAAAATCAACAGATTACAGGCGCAAGACGGCGCGCTCAGAACGGGATGTCGTCGTCGAAGTCCTCGCGTTCGCCACCCTGGGCGCCGCCGCTGGAACCCGAGTAGTCCGGGAACGGCTCACCGCCCTGGGAGCCGCCGCGACCGCCGCCGGAGCCGCCTCCGCCACCTGCGCCCCCGCCCGAGCCCCCACCACTGCCGCCTCCGCCGCGCCCGCCCAGCATCTGCATGTCGCTGGCCACGATCTCGGTGGAATAGCGCTCGTTGCCCTGCTTGTCCTGCCACTTGCGAGTGCGCAGGCTGCCCTCAATGTAGACCTGCGAGCCCTTCTTGAGGTACTCGGCGGCGATCTCACCCAGGCGCCCGAACAGCGCCACGCGGTGCCACTCGGTGCGCTCCTGCTGCTCGCCGCTCTGCTTGTCGCGCCAGCTCTCGCTGGTGGCGATGCGCAGGTTGGCGACCGTGGTCCCCGAGGGCATGGCGCGGGTCTCGGGATCGGCGCCGAGATTTCCGACCAGGATGACTTTGTTGATGCCGCGCGCCATGTGCAGTCCTCGATGGTGAAGCGGCCATTCTAGTGGAGCCGCCCCGGCCTGTAACGCGGTGAAGCGGGCCTGAACCGGGAATTTCCCGGAGCCGGGCCACCGGGCTGCCGCCACCGAACGCGGTGGGGCCACCGCATTCGCATGCCGAGGGACTGCCGTAACCGTACGCCTCGGCGGGCACAGCGCGTACACTCGATGGTTTGCCGGAAATACCGAACGATGCAGCAGATCCGCGTCCGCGGGGCGCGCACCCACAACCTCAAGAGCATCGATCTCGACCTGCCTCGGGACCGGCTGATCGTGCTCACCGGTCTGTCGGGCTCCGGGAAATCATCGCTCGCGTTCGACACGCTGTACGCGGAAGGCCAGCGCCGGTACGTCGAATCGCTGTCGGCCTACGCCCGCCAGTTCCTCTCCATGATGGACAAGCCGGACGTGGACGCCATCGAGGGGCTTTCGCCAGCCATCGCCATCGAACAGAAGGCGACCTCCCACAACCCGCGATCGACCGTGGGTACGGTGACCGAAATCTACGATTACCTGCGCCTGCTGTACGCGCGCGCGGGCACGCCCCGCTGCCCGGATCATCTGATCGATCTGGAGGCGCAGACGGTCAGCCAGATGGTGGATCAGGTTCTCGCCCTGCCCGAGGGCACGGCGGTGGCGCTGCTCGCGCCCCTGGTCAGCGACCGCAAGGGAGAGCACGCGCAGGAACTCGAAGACCTCGCCGCGCAGGGGTTCGTGCGCGCCCGGATCGACGGCCGCATCCACGAGATGGAAGCGCTCCCCAAGCTCGATCCCAAGCGCAAGCACACCATCGAGGCGGTCGTGGACCGCACGCGCGTGCGCGCGGATGCGGCACAGCGGCTGGCGGAGTCGTTCGAGACAGCGCTGCGTCTGTCGGGCGGACTTGCGCGC
>DATKLO010000185.1:0-60585 GCA_035542375.1 Steroidobacteraceae bacterium
GAGCACGTGGAGCTTGCCGCCCTGCTGGAACACGATTCCCGCCTGGCCCTCGGGACCGCTGCTGAGGCTCGGGAAATCGATGTCGTAATCGGTGTAGTGGGTGAGCTGGCGGAACTCTCCGCTACCGGTGTCGCAGGCCCAGATGTTGCGCCGGTGGGCCGAATCGTGGTCGGCGAGGAAATAGATCGTGTTGCCGAGCCACATCGGCGAGGTCTCGGTGCCCTGCCAGTCGGTCACGTGCCTGAGCTTGCGCGTCTGCAGGTCGTAGATGTCGATGTCCTGCGCCAGACCGCCCTCGTAGCGCTTCCAGGTACGGAAGTCGCGGAAGATGCGCGTGTAGGCAATCTGGTGGCCGTCGGGGCCGTAGCTGAGGAAGCCGCCGCGATCCAGCGGCATGGGCTGCGGCAGACCGCCGGCCAGCGGCACCGTGAAGAGCCTGGAGATCCAGGTGTTCCAGGCCTCGCGCCGCGACAGGAACACGATGTTGGCCGAATCCGGCGTCCAGGTGACCACCATGTTGTTGGGTCCCCAGCGAACCGGTGATTCATCCACGATGTCGGAATTGAAGGTCAGGCGGCGAGCCGCCCCACCGCCCGCCGGCATCACGTACACGTCGCGGTTGCCCTGGTACTCGCCGGTGAACGCGATCCAGCGGCCGTCCGGAGAGAACCGCGGCATCACGTCACGCCCCCCATCCGCATTCAACCGCGTGGCCACGCCGCCACGGCGCGGCACCGACCAGAGGTTCTCGTGGGCGACGAACACGATCGTGTCGCCGTACATCGTGGGGAAGCGCATGAGCGTGTGCCCGGCGCTGTCGGCGAGAGCCACAGTGCCCGTGAAGGCAAGCAGCGCCACCATTCCCAGGCGCTGCAGCCCGTACCGCGCGAACTCGGTCATCCTTTCATCCTCATGTTGTGTGGCCGCGATCCTGCGATGTTCCGGCTGGGGGATGTCGACGGGCGCCCGCGGCGGGTGCCGAATTTTAGCAACTGCACCGCCGCAGACCCGCACGCCTGGGCGCGCCGGGCACTCGCTTCGTCCATGCTATGCTGATTGGCGCACCATGAATTTCTGCAACCAGTGTGGAGCCCGGGTCGAGTTCCGCATTCCGCCGGGCGATCAGCTGCCTCGCTACGTCTGCGACTCCTGCGGCACCATCCACTACCAGAACCCCCGTCTCGTGGTGGGCTGCGTTCCCGAGTACGAGGGGCAGATCCTGCTGTGCCGACGCGCCATCGAGCCGCGCCGCGGCTACTGGACCGTGCCAGCCGGCTTCATGGAGAACGGGGAAACGCTGCAGCAGGCCGCGGCCCGCGAGACCTACGAGGAAGCCCTGGCACGGGTGGATATCGGGTCGCTGCTGAGCGTGGTGCACGTGCTTCATGCCCAGCAGGTCCATGTCTTCTTCCGGGCGCAACTGCGGGAACCGGCCTTCGGGGCCGGCACCGAGAGTCTGGAGGTCATGCTGGTGCGCCCCACGGAAATCCCGTGGGCGGATATCGCCTTCCCCAGCACCGAATTCACGCTGCGCCGCTACCTGGAGGACCGCGCGGCGGGGCGCGACCACCACTACTTCACCGAGATGGACCGCCGCCTGCCCGGCCGCTGATTCCCGGTCCGGGGCGGCTCAACCGCCGCCTCGTCCGAAAAAGCTGTCGGTCCGGACCCGTCGCCTGATTCACGTGCCCCGCTGCCTCATGGCAGAATAGTGGACCGCCCAGCGTGGGCGTGGCTCGCGTGGCAGAGGAACCCGAATGACCTTCGTCGTGACCGAAAACTGCATCAAATGCAAGTACATGGACTGCGTGGAGGTCTGCCCGGTCGACTGCTTTCACGAGGGGCCGAACTTCCTCACCATCGATCCGGACGAGTGCATCGACTGCACCCTGTGCGAGCCGGAGTGCCCGATCGAGGCCATCTATTCCGAGGAGGAGCTGCCCCCCGGCCAGGAGCACTTCAAGCAGCTCAACGCCGAGCTGGCCAAGCAGTGGCCGGTGATCACGGAGAAGAAGGACGCGCCGGCGGATGCCAAGGAATGGGAAGGCAAGCCGGACAAGCTCAAGCTTCTGGAACGTTGAAGCTCCGCGCCGCGGAGCCTATCCCGCGGGTCGCGAGTCCTTCAGGTGCTGCGCCATGGCCGCCGGTGGCAGGTATCCCGACAGCAGCTCGCCGCTGGGCATCACGATCGCCGGAGTCCCCTGCAGGCCGAAGTCCTGACCGAGCGCATAGTGCCGCGCGACCGGGTTGTTCGCGCAGGGCTTCGTGGTCAGTGCCATGCCGCGCTTCGCGTTCGTGAGCGCCTCGTTGCGGTTCGCAGAGCACCACACTTCCTCCGCCTTGGTCCAGGACTCCGTGTTGGGACCCGAACGCGGATAGAACAGGTAGCGCACGCGGATGCCCAGCTGGTTGTACTGGGCGATCTGGCTGTGGAGTTGCCGGCAGTAGGCGCAGTCCACATCCGTGAAGACAGTGATGGTGTAACGCGGATTGCGCGGTCCGAACACGACCATCTGCGACTCCGGAACAGCCTCAATGGCCTTGGCGCGCGCTTCGCGACGGCGGCCCTCGGTCAGATTCTCGTTCGAGGCGACTTCGATCAGGTCACCACTGATGGCGTAGCGGCCGTCAGCCGACACATAGGCGATGTCGGTACCCCGGGCCAACTCGTAGACGCCCGGAATCGGCGTCACTCGCAACTCCTCAGCACGGACGCCCGGAATGCGTGCCGCGATCTGTTTGGCGATAGCCTCCCGCGGATCCCCTGGTGTCTGCGCGGCTGGCGCAGACGCGGTAGACGAGACCGTTGACGCGGCGGGAGCGGGCGATACGGACGAAGGAGCCATGGCCGGAGCCGGCGGTTCCGCGTGCAGTGGGTGCAGCACGGCGAGACCGGTCAGCAGCAGAATGAAGTTGCGGATGCGCATACGGGGGAGTCTAGCAGAGGGCCGGTGGCGCATTGCCGAAACGCCGGCACACGAACGAGGCATCAGCCGCGGGGATGATGCTGTGAATGCATCTCTTTAAGGCGTTCACGAGCCACGTGAGTGTAGATCTGCGTGGTCGACAGATCGCTGTGACCCAGCAACATCTGCACGACGCGCAGGTCGGCACCGTGATTCAGAAGGTGCGTCGCGAACGCGTGACGCAAAGTGTGAGGTGACAATTCCTTCGCGATTCCCGACTTGCGCGCGTACCGCTTGATGATGTGCCAGAACGCCTGGCGCGTCATGCGATCGCCACGCCGTGTCGGAAACAGATAGTCGGTCTGCCGCTCGAGCAGGATCTCGCCACGCGCGCCGTTGGCGAATTCCGTCAGCCAGCGCATGGCTTCCTCGCCCAGCGGGATGAGCCGCTCGCGATTGCCCTTGCCGAGAATCCGGATGACACCCTGGTTCAGGTTCACCTGACCATGACGCAGATTGACGAGTTCGGACACGCGCAACCCCGTGGCGTACAGCACCTCGAGCATGGCGCGATCGCGGTTACCCAGCGGATCGCTCACCACGGGGGCGTTGAGGAGGGATTCGACCTCTTCCTCGGTCAGAGACTTGGGCAGCGACCGGCCGATCTTCGGCATGGCGATCTGGGCGGTCGGATCCTCGCGGATCACGCCCTCGCGCACCAGGTAGCGGAAGAAGCGGCGGAAACTGGAAAGCTGACGGGCCGTCGAACGCGGCCGCGCGCCGGCGTGCACACGCCAGGCGATGAAATCCTGAAGGTCCGCGCGCGTCGTGCGCATCATGGGAATATCGCGCTCGGCCAACCAACGTGACAGCGCGGTAAGATCCGCGCGATAGGCGGCCAACGTGTTCGGCGAGAGTCCCCGTTCCATCCAGACGGCATCGAGAAACCGGGACACCGCCGGATCGGCAGAGTCGGCATTGGAGGTCATGGCGATGACAGCAGCCTGCTTCGACAAAGTCCGGTCTCGCTTCAAGCCCGCGCACGCCACCTGGCGCCGCTGAAACGGGCTTGGGTCTATAGGTCGCGCAACAGTCCGTCGTCGCCTACGCAGTATGGTGACCGCACCCCAGGACCTGCGTGATGATCATCACATCTGCCGCGAAGCATTAACATAAAGAGAACCAGGTCACATCCCGACGCGGCCGCATGTACCGATATAGCCTCCATGGCACCGCAAGGCGCTGAATCAACCCCCTCTGGGGTGGCCGGCTTGCTGCCCGCCGCTGCTCATGCCCTGTACGCCACATACGCGGGTGTGCTGTTCCTGGCGCTCGCCCTGACCACGCTCCTCGCATTGCTGGTGGTGCCCGGCGTCTACCGTCGGCGGGCTGTCGCCCGCACGATCTCGCGGATGTTCCTGTGGGGTGCGGGCATGCCAGTGACGGTGGAGGCGCCCGAGAGACTGCCGGAAGGCCAGTGCGTGGTGGTGTCGAACCACGCCAGCTACATCGACGGTGTGGTCTTCACGGCCGCGTTACCGCCGCGGTTCGGCTTCGTCATCAAGCGGGAAATGGCGAGTGTGCCGCTGGCCGGCCTGCTGCTACGGCGCCTGGGGTCGGAATTCGTCGAGCGCTTCAACCGGCACCGGGGGGCCTCCGATGCCCGCAGACTGCTGCGCAAGGCCATCAACGGGACCTCTCTGGTGTTCTTTCCGGAGGGGACGTTCACACGTACGCCGGGGCTGCTCAAATTCCACTCGGGCGCGTTCGTTACAGCCGCGCGCGCAGGGTGTCCAGTCGTACCCGCCACCGTACGCGGCACGCGCCGTGTCCTGTCGCCAACGGGGGGACTGCCCCGCCCGGGACGGATCGTGATCCGCTTGCTGCCCGCCATCGTGGCGGCGTCCGACACGCCGGAAATGACGTCTCAGTCCCTGCGGGACAGGGCTCGCGAGATCATCCTGCAGGAGCTGGGAGAGCCGGATCTGAGTACGCCCCCACGCACCGACCAGGCGGCCTGAGCTCCAGGCCCATTACATATTGCGCCGGTACTGTCCGCCCACCTGGTACAGCGCCCGCGAGATCTGCCCCAGCGAACAGGTCTTCACCGTCTCCATGAGTTCGGCGAACACATTGCCGCCACCGGCCGCCACCTTCTGCAGCCTTGCCATCGCAGCGGCTGACTTGTGCGAGTTGCGGGCCTGGAAGGCACGCACGGCCTGCACCTGGTCCTGCTTTTCCTGTTCGGTCGAGCGGATCAGCTCCGCCGCGCGCCGCTCCTCCTGCCCTTCCCGGGGCAGGAACGTGTTCACGCCGATGATGGGCAGCGACCCGTCGTGTTTCAGAGTCTCGTAGTACATGGACTCTTCCTGGATCTTGCCGCGCTGGTACATGGTCTCCATCGCGCCGAGCACGCCGCCGCGCTCGGAGAGCGAATCAAACTCCTTGTAGACGGCCTCCTCCACCAGGTCGGTGAGGTAGTCGAGCGCGAACGAGCCCTGCCAGGGGTTCTGGTTCCTGTTCAATCCCAGCTCCCGATTGATGATGAGCTGGATCGCGACCGCGCGTCGCACGCTCTCTTCGGTTGGCGTGGTCAGCGCTTCGTCGTAGGCGTTGGTGTGCAGGCTGTTGCAGTTGTCGAACAGGGCGTAGAGCGCCTGCAGCGTGGTGCGGATATCGTTGAAGGAGATCTCCTGCGCATGCAGGCTGCGGCCGGAGGTCTGGATGTGGTACTTCAACATCTGACTGCGCGGACCCGCCTGATACAGATCGCGCATGGCGCGCGCCCAGATACGGCGCGCCACGCGACCGATGACCGCGTACTCCGGATCCATTCCGTTGGAGAAGAAGAACGACAGGTTGGGCGCGAAGTCATCGATCTTCATGCCGCGCGCCAGGTAGTACTCCACGATGGTGAAGCCGTTGGCGAGCGTGAAGGCCAGCTGCGAGATCGGGTTCGCGCCGGCTTCGGCGATGTGATAGCCCGAGATGGACACCGAATAGAAGTTCCGCACCCGCTGGTCGATGAAGTACTGCTGCACGTCACCCATCATGCGCAGGGCAAATTCGGTGGAGAAGATGCAGGTGTTCTGTGCCTGATCCTCCTTGAGGATGTCCGCCTGCACCGTGCCGCGCACGAGGCTGAGCGCCTCGGCCTTGATCCGCTCGTAGACCTCCCGCTCCAGCAACTGGTCGCCGGTCACTCCCAGCAGAGCCAGGCCCATGCCGTCGTGCCCCGACGGCAGATCGCCTTTGTACGATGGTGGCGCAACACCTCGGGCGGTGCTTTCGCTGATCAGCGTCCCGATGCGGGCCTGAGCCTCGCTCCAGCGACCTTCCTGCTTCAGGTATCGCTCGACGCGCTGATCCACCGCCGTATTCATGAACATGGCGAGGATCATCGGCGCGGGACCGTTGATGGTCATCGACACGGAGGTGGTGGGATCGCACAGGTCGAAGCCCGAATAGAGCTTCTTCATGTCATCCAGGGTCGCGATGGACACCCCGGAGTTGCCGGTGCGGCCATAGATGTCCGGCCGGGTATCGGGATCCTCGCCGTACAGGGTCGTCGAGTCGAACGCGGTCGACAGGCGCGCCGCCGCATGATCCCCGGCGAGATAGTGGAAGCGCCTGTTGGTCCGCTCCGGCGCGCCCTCGCCCGCGAACATGCGCGTGGGATCTTCGGCCTCGCGGCGGTACGGATACACCCCACCCGTGTAGGGATAGGAGCCGGGCAGATTTTCCTTGGCGAGGAACACCAGGATTTCGCCCCAGTCGCGGAACTTCGGCACGGCGAGCTTGGGCAGTCGCTGCCGCGAGAGGCTTTCGGTGTAGTTTTCGCCGATCACGTCACGATCGCGGACCCTGTAGGAATAAGTGTCGGCCGTAGCCGCGCGCGCACGCGCCGGCCACGCCTTCAGCTCACCAACGCCCTCGACACCAATCTCATCGAGAGCCCGGTTGTACGCGCGGCGCAGCTCAGCGCGCGTCGCATCGGCATCCGCCAGGACCGACTCAGGATATCGCTCCAGCGGCGCGGGCAACGGCGCGTCATGCAGGGTCTTCAGTGACTCGTACAGGCCGAAGGCCTGGCGGGCGGCTTCCGCCTGCTTCTCGATGCGGTCCCGCACACCCCGTCCGTGCTGTGTGATCTCCGCGAGATAGCGCGAGCGGTTTCCGGGAATCAACGGCTCGCGGTTCGTGATTTCCGTCGGTCCCACATCCGTCGCCAGCCAGGATCCGTTGCCGATCTGTTTTTCCGTCAGGGCGCCGCACAGGGCCGCAAACAGGCGGTTGACACCCGGATCGTTGAAACGGCTGGCAATGGTGGGGAACACCGGTACGTCCGCATCCGGCAGCGCGGCACGCTCCGGGTGATTGCGGCGCCACTGCTTGCGCACATCGCGCAGGCTGTCCTGGGCGCCGCGCTTCTCGCTCTTGTTGAGCACGATGAAGTTGGCGAAATCCAGCATGTCGATCTTTTCGAGCTGACTCGCCGCGCCGTATTCGACGGTCATGACGTACACGGACAGGTCAACCAGGTCCACGATCTCGGTGTCGGACTGGCCGATGCCGGCTGTCTCCACAACGATGAGATCGAATCCGGCCGCCTTGTACAGATCGATCACATCCTTCAGGACCGCCGCGGTGGCCATGTTCTGGCGGCGTGTGGCGAGTGAACGCATGAAGATGGATTCGGAGGCGAGGCTGTTCATGCGGATGCGATCGCCAAGCAGCGCCCCGCCGCTGCGCCGGCGTGTCGGATCCATGGCGACCATCGCGATCTGCTTGCCGGGGAAATGCCGCACGAAGCGGGCCATCAGCTCATCGCTCAGGCTGGACTTGCCGGCGCCGCCGGTACCGGTGATGCCGATGACCGGCACCTTGTGCCGCGAGCGCGCCAGTGCCCGGCGGATCTGGTCGGCCTGGGCATCGGATTCGCCCGCCCCCTCGAGCACCGAGATGGTCCGGGCGATGTGGCCGTGATCGCGTGCGTTCAGGGGACCAAATTCGTAGGGCGGCCTTGCAACTGCCGACACCCGGGCATAGATATCATCGATCATCCCCTTCAGGCCCATCCGGCGCCCGTCCTCGGGGGTGTAGATCTTCTCCACACCGTGTCGCTCGAGGGCCTCGATCTCGTGCGGGGCGATGGTCCCGCCGCCGCCCACGACCACCCGGATATCCGGCCGGCCCTGCTCCCGCAGCATGTCCACCATGTACTGGAAGTACTCGTTGTGGCCGCCCTGGTAGGAGCTGACGGCCACGGCGTCGGCGTCCTCCTCGATCGCCGCGCGCACGATGTCGGCAACGCTGCGGTTATGGCCGAGGTGGACAACCTCCGCGCCGTGCGACTGCAGCAGGCGGCGGATCATGTTGATGGCCGCGTCGTGCCCATCGAACAGGGAGGCCGCTGAGATGAATCGCAGGGGGGGTCTGGCGGTTGCCGGGCTGGTGTGCCGCAGGGCGGCTCCGCCCTGGTTGCTGCCGTTCATGGGGTCTCGCTCGCGCCGGCAGCCGGGGAGCCGCCTTTACGCACCGGTAGGATGACTACTGGCGAGTATGATCCTATAATGCGGGGGTCTTCAAGCACCCTGTTTCCGAAACCGATGACCACCCGACGAGCCTCCCCGCCAGCGGCGGGCCGCAGCAGACGCGAGCCCGCGGCGAACGGCCATCCGGCCTCCCCCTGGCGGGCGAGCCGCGAGCGCCTGCGCGATCGCCAGATCAAGCGCGAGGCCGTGATCCGGGCCGCCGCCCATGCCTTCAACCGCAAGGGCTATCACAACACCTCGCTGGATGACATCGCCGCCGCACTCGAGGTCACCAAGCCCACGGTGTACTACTACGTCACCAGCAAGGAGCAGCTGTTGTTCGAGTGCTTCGTGGCCGGCGTCGAGCAGATCCGCACAGCATTCCGCGAAGTGCGTGGTCGCGCCGCCCCGGCACGCGAGCGTCTCAATGCCGTGCTGCGCCATTACGCCCAGGCCATGGCCTCGGAGTTCGGCTGGTGCATGGTGCGCGTCGAGGATCAGGACCTCTCCCCGGCCATGAGCGGACACGTGAAGGCCATGAAATCGGAAATCGACCAGGGGATCCGCCGGCTGATCCGCGAAGGCGTGCAGGACGGCTCCATCCACCCCTGCGATCCGAAGATGACCGCGTTCGCACTCGCCGGCTCGCTCAACTGGATTGCGCACTGGTATAGGGAAAATCAGTCGATGACCCCCGCGCAGGTCGCGGACGCGTTCATCACGGTATTCGACAACGGCCTGCAGCCCAGGGGCGCGCCGGCCGCCGCGCAGCGCCGCCGCGCGCGGACCACCGCTCGCAACGGCTCCGGCCGCCCGGCCCGCCAGCAGCGCCCCGCATCAACACCCCTGGAGCGGTAGGCCGCTCATTTCGAGGTACGCCATGTCAGATCATGAAGTCGTGATTGTCTCCGCCAAGCGCACGCCGATCGGCGCATTCCAGGGTGTTTTCGCACCGGTGACCGCTCCCCAGCTGGGCAGCGCCGCCGCCCGGGCGGCCGTGGCCGCGGCGGGCATCCAGCCCGCAGAAGTCCAGGAAGTGATCATGGGCTGCGTGCTGCCCGCCGGCCTCGGCCAGGCGCCGGCACGCCAGGTCGCCCTGGGCGCCGGGATCCCGGCCGGCACCCCCGCGACCACCATCAACAAGATGTGCGGCTCGGGCCTGAAGGCCGTGATGATGGGCGCAGATCAGATCCGCGCGGGCGAGGCCGAGATCGTGCTCGCCGGCGGACTGGAGTCCATGACCAACGCCCCCTATCTGCTCCTGAAGGCGCGCGGCGGCTATCGCATGGGTCACGGCGAATTGCTGGATCACATGTTCTACGACGGCCTGCAGAGCCCCTTCGACGGCAAGGCCATGGGCTGCTTCGCCGATGCCACCGCCGCGAAATACAACTTCACCCGCGCGGCCCAGGATGCGTTCGCGGCGGAGTCCGTGCGGCGAGCCCTGCACGCGCTGGAATCCGGTGAATTCGACGCCGAGGTGACGCCGGTCAGCGTGAAGAGCCGCAAAGGCGATGTCGTCATCGCGAAGGACGAGACTCCGGGAACCTGCGACCTGAGCCGGATTTCCACCCTCAAACCCGCCTTCGGCAAGGATGGAACGGTGACCGCTGCCAGTTCCTCGTCGATCTCCGACGGAGCCGCGGCGGTGGTGCTCATGAGTGCCGCGGCCGCCAAAGCGCGCGGGCTGAAGCCCCTGGCGCGCGTGCTGGCCTATGCCAGCCATGCGCAGGAACCCGAGTGGTTCACGCTGGCGCCGGTGGGCGCGATCAGGAAAACCCTGGCCAAGCTCGGGTGGCGCCCGCACGACGCGGACCTCTACGAGATCAACGAGGCCTTCGCGGCGGTCACGATGGCCGCCATGCGGGATGTCGATATCGATCATTCACGTGTCAACGTGAACGGGGGCGCCTGCGCCCTGGGCCATCCGGTCGGCGCGACCGGCGCCCGGATCCTGACCACCCTGGTGCATGCCTTGCGCCGGCGCGGTGGCAAGCGCGGCATCGCCTCCCTGTGCATCGGTGGCGGCGAGGCGGTGGCGCTGGCCGTCGAGATGCTCTAGCCCGGTGAACCGCGGCCGGCGACCCGAACCGGTCCCTGAACGACGCCCGGCCCGTTCCCTCGAAAGCGGCCCGTGTGGTCTACTTGTGGGCCAGCAATCAGTGGGAGCCTCATGAGAATTCAAGACGCACGTGCCGTCGTCACAGGCGGCGCATCGGGCCTGGGTGCCGCAGTCGCCAGCCACGTGGTTTCCAACGGTGGCAAGGTGGTGATGGTGGACGTGCAGGAGGGCCCCGGACAGGCCGCCGCGGCCCGTCTCGGCGCGAATGCCAGCTTCATCCGCTGCGATGTGACCTCCGAGGCCGAGGTCAACGCGACGATGGCAGCGGCCAAGGCGCACATGGGCGGAATCAACCTGCTGGTGAACTGCGCCGGCGTGGTCGGTGCGGGTCGCATGCTGGGCAAGAACGGCCCGATGGCAGGTGACTTCTTCGCCAAGGTCGTGCACATCAACCTGATCGGCACGTTCCTGTGCGACAAGGCCGCCGCGGCGCTCATGCAGGACAACACTCCGACCGCCGATGGCGAGCGCGGGCTGCTGATCCACACGGCTTCCGTGGCGGCGTTCGAAGGTCAGATCGGACAGGCGGCCTACTCCGCCACCAAGGCGGGACTTGCCGGGATGACGCTGCCGATCGCGCGCGAGCTGGCGCGGGTCGGGATCCGCTGCGTGTCCATTGCGCCCGGCATCTTCCACACGCCCATGGTGGATGCGATGACCAAAGAACTGCAGGACTCGCTCGCCTCGCAGATCCCCTTCCCGAACCGCCTCGGGCGGCCCGAGGAGTTCGCGCAGCTGGTGGCCGCGATCTTCTCGATCCCCATGCTCAATGGCGAAACCATCCGCCTGGATGGCGCCATCCGCATGCAGCCGAAGTAGACCGCAGACACAGGGGGCATCCTTTCCTTGAATACACCCGCCGTGGAACGGGATGTAATGGAGTACAACGTGGTCGTGGTCGGCGCCGGGCCGGCCGGCCTCGCGTGCGCCATTCGCCTCAAGCAGCTCAAGCCCGGACTCAACGTGTGCGTGCTGGAGAAGGCCTCCGCCGTCGGCGCCCACTCCCTGTCGGGTGCCGTGCTCGAACCCGGGCCGCTCGAGCAGCTGCTGCCGGAATGGAAGAGCGACTACACGGGCATGAAGGTGGCCGCCACCGAGGATGAATTCCGCATCCTCACGCAGACCGGCTCGTGGAAGCCCGTGCCGGACTTCCTCGTGAAGATGTTGCCGGCGTCGATGACCTACAGCACGCCATTCAACAATCACGGCAACTACATCGTCTCGCTCGGTCAGCTCACCGCCTGGCTGGCGCAGAAGGCCGAAGCCCTTGGCGTGGAGATCTTCCCCGGATTCGCCGCGGCGGATGCGGTGTTCGATGACTCAGGCAAGGTGCGTGGCGTACGCATCGGTGACATGGGGCTGACCCGCGGCGGCGAGCCGGGACCCAACTACACCCCGGGAGTCGAGATCCACGCGGATGTCACGGTGCTCGCCGAGGGCTGCCGTGGCTCGATCTCCAAGCAGCTCATCAGGCGATTCAACCTGGCGGACGGCCACTGCCCGCAGACCTTTGCACTCGGCTACAAGGAGCTGTGGCAACTGCCGCCCGGACGCGCCAAGCCGGGCCGGATCGAACATGGACTGGGCTGGCCCGCCGACTCGAAGACCTATGCAGGCAGCTTCCTCTATCACCTGGACAACGACCGGGTGTATGTCGGCTACATCGTGGGTCTCGATTACCAGGATCCGCGCCTGCAGCCCTTCGAGGCATTCCAGCAGTACAAGAACCACCCGTCGGTGAAGAGTCTGCTCGAGGGTGGCGAGATCCTCTCCGCGGGTGCGCGCACGATCGCAGCCGGCGGCTGGCAATCGACCCCGACGCTGGAGATGCCGGGTGCCCTGCTGGCGGGCGATGCCGGCGGCACGCTGAATTTCGCCAAGATCAAAGGAGTGCACCAGGCGATCCGCTCGGGCGCGCTGGCCGGCGAACACGTGGCCGAAACCGGCGCCAGCGCGGGCTTCGATGCGAAGTGGCGCGCATCCATCGGCGGCCAGGAGCTGCGCCGCATCCGCAATTTCAAACCCGCCTTCAAGAAGGGCATGTGGTGGGGACTGGCGAATTCCGCCTGGGAGATGCTGACCGGCGGCCACTCACCGTGGACGCTGAAGAACACGGCGGACTGGTCGAGGCTCGCGAAGCTGGATGAATTCCACTCGCCCGACCGCCACTGGGTGGAACGCACCCTGCCGCCGCGCGACCGGGTCTCGTTCGTGTTCTTCGCGGGCAACTCGCACGAAGAGAGCCAGCCGATCCACCTCAAGGTGGCCGATACGAGCATCTGCGCGGATCGCTGCACGAAGGAATTCGGCAATCCCTGCGAGCGCTTCTGCCCGGCCGGAGTGTACGAGATGGTCGAGGACGGCAGCGGTGGCCGAAGGCTGCAGATCAACGCGGCAAACTGCGTGCACTGCAAGGCGTGCGACATCAAGGATCCCTACGAGCTCATCACCTGGACGACACCTGAGGGAGGCTCAGGGCCCAACTACCAATCTCTTTAGTATGTCCGAGATCTGGCGCCCTTCAGAGGCCCGCGCGGCCGCTGCAAATCTGACTCGCTTCATGCAGGGGATCGCCTCCCGTGGCGGTCCGCGCTTCCGCGAGTACGCCGATCTGCACTCGTGGTCGGTCGAGCACCCCGAGGAGTTCTGGCCGGAACTCGTCCGCTTCGCCGACGTGCGCGCCGACTGGGGTTCGGGACCGGTTCTCGAGCACGCGGACCGCATGCCCGGGGCACGCTTCTACGGCAGCGCGCGCCTGAACTTCGCCGAGAACCTGCTGCGCTACCAGGACGATCAGCCCGCGCTGGTCTTTCAGAACGAGCGCGGCACGCGCCGTCAGCTGACGTACCGCGAGTTGCATCGTGAGGTGGGACGTATTGCCGCGGGCCTGCGTGCCGCGGGCGTGGTTGCGGGTGACCGGGTCGCCGGTTATCTCCCGAACCTGCCGGAAGCAGCGGTGGCGATGCTGGCAGCCACAAGCATGGGTGCCGTATGGTCCTCGTGCTCACCGGACTTCGGTGTGCATGGCGTGCTCGACCGCTTCGGACAGATCGCGCCCAAGGTCCTCTTCACCGCCGATGGGTATTTCTACGGCGGCAAGACCGTGGACTCGCTTGCGCCCATCTCCGAGATGCTGCCGCACCTGCCGAGCATTCAGCAGGTCGTGGTGGTCGGCTACGTGGAGAACCAACCCAATCTGGAGCGCCTGGGCGCTGCTGCCGCGCAGGCCGTCCATTTCGGCAACTTCGGTGAGGCCGACGCGCCGCTGCGGTTCACCCGCTTCCCCTTCAATCATCCGCTCTACATTCTTTACTCCTCCGGCACGACCGGTGTACCGAAGTGCATCGTGCACGGCGCGGGCGGCACGTTGCTGCAGCACATGAAGGAGCATCTGCTGCATACGGACCTGAAGCGCAGCGACAGGCTGTTCTACTTCACCACCTGCGGCTGGATGATGTGGAACTGGCTCATGTCCGGACTGGCCACGGGCGCAACGCTCATCCTGTTCGAGGGCAGCCCGTTCTACCGCGATGCCGGCACGCTATGGCGGATGGCCGAACAGGAGCGCGTGACTGTGTTCGGCACCAGTGCGAAATACCTCTCCGCGCTGGAGAAGAGTTCGTTCGTCCCCAACAAGGAAGTGGACCTGAGCGCGCTGCGCACGGTGCTTTCCACAGGCTCGCCGTTGCTGCCCGATGGATTCGATTTCGTGTACGCCAACGTCAAGGCGGACATTGCCCTGGCGTCGATCTCGGGCGGCACCGACATCGTCGCTTGCTTTGCGCTGGGTTGCCCGACGCGACCCGTGCATCGCGGCGAGATCCAGTGCCGGGGCCTGGGAATGCGTGTGGAGATCTTCGACGAGGCCGGTCGCCCCGTGCGAGGTGAGCGTGGCGAGCTGGTCTGCACCGCGCCATTTCCCTCGATGCCGATCGGCTTCTGGAACGACGCCGATGGATCGCGCTACCGGGCAGCCTACTTCGAGCGCTTCCCCGGAGTCTGGCATCACGGCGATTACGCCGCGTTGACCGAGCACGATGGCATCGTCATCTATGGCCGCTCGGACGCCGTCCTGAACCCTGGCGGTGTACGCATCGGCACCGCCGAGATCTACGCGGCGGTCGAAGGGCTGGAGGAGATCCTCGAGGGACTGGCCATCGGCCAGGACTGGCGAGGCGATGTTCGCGTCGTGCTTTTCGTGCGCCTCAAGTCAGGGGCACAGCTCGATGAGGCGCTCAAGAGGAAGATCCGCGAGGCCATCAAGTCCCGCACCACGCCGCGGCACGTGCCTGCGAAGATCATCGCGGTGCCGGACATTCCCCGCACCCTGTCGGGCAAGCTGACCGAGCTGGCGGTGCGCAACGTGGTGCACGGCCTGCCGGTGAAGAACCAGGATGCGCTCGCCAATCCGCAGGCGCTCGAGCACTTCAAGAATCTGCCCGAGCTCCAGAGCTGATCGCACATGGACCTGCGCGCGCTCTACGCGCAACAGCTCACACAGCGCGGGTTCAGCGCCGATCCCGTGCAACAGGCCGTGGTGGCACGGCTCGATGATCTGCGCTCGCGGCTGCTGGCCCGACAGGCGGCCGATGCCTCGGTCCTCAAGCGCTGGCTGGGTGCGCTGGCGGGCGCGCCACCGCCGGCGATAAAAGGGATCTACCTCTGGGGCGGTGTGGGCCGCGGCAAGACCTGGCTGATGGATCTCTTCTATCAGAGCCTGCCGTTCGCGGACCGGCGGCGGCGCCACTTCCACCGCTTCATGCACGATGTGCATGCCGAACTCAAGACGCTGCAGCAGCGCGAGGCGCCGCTGGAAATACTCGCCGAGCGCATCGCCAGTGAAGTGCGCGTGCTGTGCTTCGATGAACTGTTCGTGTCGGACATCGCCGATGCGATGATCCTGGGCACGCTGTTCGCGGGTCTGTTCCGGCGCGGCGTCACTCTCGTCGCCACATCGAACGTGCCGCCGCGGGATCTGTACAAGGACGGTCTGCAGCGGCAGCGATTCGTGCCCGCCATCGAGCTGATCGAGCAGCAGGTCGAGGTGATCGCCGTCGAGGGCAGCACCGACTACCGCCTTCGTCAGCTGACTCAGGCGGGTACTTACCTTCCCGCCGGCGCACCCGACACCCGCCGGCGACTCGAGGAGCTGTTCAGCGAACTGGCTGGCGATGCGGAAAGCCAGGCCGGGGGCACGATCGAGATCGAGGATCGTCCCATTGCCGTCGTTCGCGAGAGCGGGGGCGTGGTGTGGTTCGAGTTCGATGCGGTCTGCGCCGGACCCCGCAGCCAGGAGGACTACATCGAGATCGCGCGCAACTACCAGTCGGTGATCGTCTCCGATGTGCCGGTACTGGATGCGCAGCGCGAGAACCCTGCGCGTCGATTCATCGCGCTCGTGGACGAACTCTACGACCGCAATGTCAACCTGGTCGTGTCGGCCGCGGCGCCACCCGCCGAGCTGTATCGAGGCGAACGGGTCAAGTTCGAGTTCGAACGCACCATCAGCCGGCTGACGGAGATGCAAAGCGAGGAGTACCTCGCACGAGAACATCGTCCCTGAAGCGCAGCCCGTCAGGCATTCGCGGCGGCACGCGCGCTCTCGAGCTGACTGGCCAGCCGCTTGCCCGACACGGGCATCACCGTCTTCAGGT
Source organism: Steroidobacteraceae bacterium (assembly GCA_035542375.1). GTDB lineage: Bacteria > Pseudomonadota > Gammaproteobacteria > Steroidobacterales > Steroidobacteraceae > 13-2-20CM-66-19. The sequence continues at coordinate 16,217 of DATKLO010000185.1, forward strand.
CCTGCGCGAACAGCGAGACCCGGAACTCCTCGATCATCCATCGCAGCCGTGCCAACTCGGGCTGCGGGCCGGCATGGGCCGTCCGCGCCGTGAGCGCCTGCCATTCCGTGATGAAGGGCTTGACCTGGCCGGCGAGCTCCGTGTCGCGCGCGGCATTCGCTGGCAACCGCTCCAGACGGCGCGCGATCGCCTGCAGATAGCGCGGAATCTCGCCGAGCCAGCCGATAGGCGTCGCCTCGATGAAATCCTCCGGCAGCAGCCCCTGCAGTTGCGACTGGATATCCGCTACCGCAGCGGCTGATGCACCCGGGCGCAAGCTCTCCAGCCCGCTGCGCACGACGCGCCATTGCCGGAATGTGGCCGTCAGCAGGGCGGCCAGCTGATCCGCGATCCCGCTCAATGAAGCCCTGCGATCGTCCAGACGCGCAGCGAAGGCCTGCGAGTCCCGCGGGACCGGCAGCTCATCCGCCAGGAAGCATTCGCGGAACGAGCGCCGCGTCGCCACGTCCGCGACCGGGCCGGACAGGGGCAGCCCGCGGCTGAGCAACACCAGCTCACGGTCATCCGCGAACCGTTTGCCAACATACTTCACCTGTTGGGTCAGCATGAGCATGGCCAGACGCGTAAGCCCCCCTCTCGAGATGCCCTCGGCTTCGATGGCGCTGCGGGCTTGCACCACCGTGACCCCGGCAACCCGATCCGCCACCGCCGGGTACACCTGCCACTTGAGCCGATTGCACTCCACGACGACCGACTCCGCCAGCGGCCCGAAATCCCACTGGCGGTGGAGGGTTTCCGTCAGTCCGGTGGCGACGCCTCCTCGCGTCGCATCGAGGCCCTGGGCGCCACCGGTGAGGCTGCCCCCCGGGCCGGCCGCGCCGGGCGCGGTGACTGCGCGCACCTTGCGCCGCAGGGCCACCAGGTCGCGGCCCTCAGCCAGGGTTCGATCCTGATCATCGATCACCCGGATGTTCATTCGCAGAAAGGCGGGGATCTCCAATGCCGCCAGGTCCGCGGCGTTCACGGGCGATCCGATCCGCTGCGTCAGCCACGCCGACAGCCATTCATGGAATCCGGGCAGCCGCCCTTGCCGCGAGCTCAGGTCGCCGAGCGCGGCGCGGGCCGAGTCCGGCACGGGCACCAGCAGTTTGCGCAGAGCCTTGGGCAATTCCCGCAGGAGGGTGGTGATCTTCTCCTCCCGGAGCCCCGGTACGAGCCAGGCAATCTGATCCGCCTGCACCGTGTCCAGCAGCTGCACCGGCACCGTGAGAGTGAGCCCGTCGTCGGGCTCGCTCGGCTCAAACTTGTAACTCAGAGGCAACGCGTTGCCGCCGATATCCAGAGTGTCGGGAAAGCGCTCCGGTCCGGCGTCCACTGCCTCGCGGCGCATGAGATCCGCGCGTGTCATGTACAGGACTCGTGGATGATCCCGCTCGGCCGAGGCGCGCCAGTGCTCGAATGCGGACACGCTGCTGATCTTCTCCGGGAGACGGGCGGCGTAGAAGGCGACCTGCGCCTGCTCATCGACGAGGATGTCCCGGCGCCGGATGCGGGCCTCGAGTGCCTCGACTTCGCGCTGCAACGCCTGGTTGGCGTGCAGGAAATCGCCGCGCAGGCGTGCGTGGCCCGCGATCAATGCCTCGCGAATGAAGATCTCGCGGGCCTCCGCCGGAGCGATGGCCCCATAGTTGATCCGCCGACGCGCGGCGAGGGTCAATCCATACAGTGAGACGGATTCGAACGCCGCCACGAAGCCGCGGCCTTCGACCCAATGCGGTTCGGTGTAGGTGCGCTTCACCAGATGCGCGCCCGCCGACTCGATCCAGCCTGGATCGACCGCAGCCACCATGCGCGCATACAGGCGCGCGGTTTCCACGATGCTGCCCGCCACGATCCACTTCGGCGGCCGCGAGGCGAGCGGTGTGCCGGGCGCAATGACGAACCGCATGCCGCGCGGACCGTCGTACTCCCGCCGTTCATCCAGGTTGCCGATGCTGCCGAGGAAGCCGGTCAGAATGGCCTGGTGCAGGTCGGTGTAGCTCGCGGCGAGCTGATTGGGCCGGATCTTCAGCTCCTGCACATTGCGGCCGAGCTGCGCATGCAGCTCCTGCCATTCACGCATGCGCAGGAACGACAGGAAGTGCTCGCGGCACCACTTGCGCAACTGATTCCCGGACAGTGCCTCGGACTGCTCCTGGAAAGCCCGCCACAGGTTCAGGACGCTGACGAAGTCAGACCGGCCGTCAGCGAACAGCGCATGCTTGTCGGCTGCCTGTTGCTGCGCGTCGCTCGGCCGCTCGCGGGGATCCTGCGCTTCCAGGAATGCCGTGATCGCCAGCATCTCGGTGACGCAATGGTGGTGAGACGCCGCCAGCAGCATCCGTCCCAATCGCGGATCGACCGGAAGTGAGGCGATCTGATGCCCGAGGCTGGTCACACGACGCTCGGCATCCATCGCCTTGAGCTCCTGCAGCAGCCGCACACCATCGTTTACCAGGCGGGTATCGGGCGGGTCGGGGAATGGAAAGGCCTCCGGCTCGCCCAGGCCGAGCGCCGCCATGCGCAGGATCACGCTCGCGAGATTGGTCCGCAGCACCTCGGGCGGCGTGAACTCCTCGCGCAGATCGAATTCATCCTGGGAGTACAGCCGGATGCAGATGCCGGGCGCTTCACGCCCGCAGCGGCCCTTGCGCTGATCCGCGCTCGCCCTGGAAATGCGTTCAATGGGCAAACGCTGTACTTTCCCGCGCACACTGTAGCGACTTATCCGGGCCAGTCCGGAATCCACGACAAACCGGATGCCGGGCACGGTGAGGGACGTTTCGGCAACGTTGGTGGCGAGCACGATGCGCCGCTGCGTGTGCGAGGCAAAGATGCGCTCCTGATCGCGGGTGGAGAGTCGCGCGTACAGAGGCACCACCTCCGTGTTGAGTAACCGCGCATCCGCCAGCGCCGTTGCCGCCTCCCGGATGTGTTTCTCGCCCGGCAGGAAGACCAGCGTGTCACCGCGCTGCCCGTTGCCGTTCCGGTCCAGATCGCGCACGGCCGCCACGATGCCTTCGGGCAGCGACAGCTCAGCGGCGTCCTCGTCTTCTGCGGACAGCGGCTGGTATCGCACTTCCACCGGATAGCTGCGACCCGAGACTTCGATGACGGGCGCTCCACCGAAGAAGCTGGCGAACTTCTCCGGATCGATGGTCGCCGAGGTCACGACAATGCGCAGGTCGGGCCGGCGGGGAATGATCTGCCGCAACACCCCGAGCAGCAAATCGATGTTGAGGCTGCGCTCGTGCGCCTCGTCGATGATCAGCGTGTCGTAGCGATTGAGGTTGCGATCTCCGGCCAGCTCCTGCAGCAGGATGCCGTCCGTCATCAGTTTGACGCGGGTGCCAGGGCCGGTACGGTCGCTGAAGCGGATCTTGTAGCCGACGGCATCCGAGGCCAACTCTTGCGTCAGTCGCGCCGCCAGTGCGCGGGCTGCGATCCGCCGGGGCTGGGTGTGGCCGATGAGGCGGCCGTTGCCCCGCCCCGCTTCCAGGCAGAACTTGGGCAACTGGGTGCTCTTGCCGGAGCCGGTGGCCCCGCAGACCACGGTGACCGGATGACGCGCGAGCGCCTCGAGGATCTCGGCTCGATGGGCGGTGATGGGTAATGCCGGGTCGTACTCGAGCCGCAAATTCGTCTACAGCACTCCGCGCCGGATCTGGTCCAGCTCGATCGACTCGAACAGGGCGCGGAAATTGCCCTCGCCGAAGCCCTCGTTGCCCTTGCGCTGGATGATCTCGAAGAAGATCGGGCCGATGACATTCTGCGTGAAAATCTGCAGCAGCACACCCTCCCCGCGCGAGGGATTGCCGTCGATCAGAATGCCCCGGTCCCGCAGCGCGGCGAGTGACTCGCCATGGCCGGGCACCCGTGTGTCCACGGCCTCGTAATAGCTGTCGGGCGTTGACTGGAAGGCCACGCCGTGACGGCGCAGGACGTCCACGGAGCGATAGATATCCGCGGTCCCCAGGGCGATGTGCTGGATGCCCTCGCCGTGGTACTCGCGCAGGTATTCCTCGATCTGACTCTTGTCGTCCTGCGACTCGTTGATGGGGATGCGGATCTTGCCGCACGGGCTGGTCATGGCCCGCGACAGCAGTCCGGTCTGCCGGCCCTCGATGTCGAAGTAGCGGATCTCGCGGAAGTTGAACAGCTTCTCGTAGAAACCGGACCACACATCCATGCGGCCGCGCATGACGTTGTGGGTCAGATGGTCGATGCACGCCAATCCCGCGGTCTGCGGGCCACCGGCCGCCGGCTCGGGCCGGAAGTCCACGTCATAGATCGAGCGCTCGCCGTACAGGTCCACCAGGTAGATCAGCGAACCGCCGATGCCCTCGATGCACGGTATGTTGAGTTCCATGGGTCCGGCGCTCTGCGGGCCCGGTTTGGCGCCGAGCTCGAGCGCGCGGCGGTATGCGAACGCGGCATCCTTCACGCGGAAAGCCATGGCGCAGGCCGACGGTCCGTGCTCCCGGGCGAAGGCCTGAGCGAAGGAATCCGGCTCGGCGTTGATGATGAAGTTGATGTCGCCCTGCCGGTGCAGGGTCACGTTCTTGGAACGGTGGCGCGCCACCACCGGAAAGCCCAGGCGCTCGAACAGCGTACGCAGCAGCTGCGGGTCGGGAGCCGTGTACTCGACGAACTCGAAGCCGTCGGTGCCCATCGGATTGAGCCGGGAATCGGTCATGTCTGCACCCTTGCCTTGCCGCCGCCACGGCGCGGGCGCGCCCGGAGCGAATTAGTTACAATTGAAACCATTATAGCCACGGACGCCATCCGGGGGAAATCGCCATGGCCAGGGTCCGGTCCCCGCTGCAGCTCGAACGCTTCCTGCCCTACCGGCTCTCGGTTCTGTCGAATACCGTCAGCACCGCGATCGCGGGCGCCTATCACGAGCGCTTCGGACTCTCCATCCCCGAGTGGCGCCTGCTGTGCATCCTGGCGTTGACTCCCAACCTGTCGGCAGCCGAAGTGGCGCAGCGGACCGCCATGGACAAGGTTGCAGTCAGCAGGGCCGTGGCGGCCTTGTTGCACACGCACCGCATCGAGCGACGCACTTCACGCTCCGACCGGCGCCGTTCCGTGCTGCGGCTGTCCAAGGCCGGCGAACATGTCTACGCGCAAGTCGCACCCTTCGCGTTGGCTTACGAACAGGAGCTGCTGCAGCCTCTGGATGCACAGGACCGGGAGTCGCTCGACCGCATCCTGCGCATTCTGCTGGGCCGCGCGACCGAGATGGGCCCTGCCCGGGACCGTAACCCCCCTCATGTATAATCCGCCCCCTTCGCGGGACGGATCGGCCGCAAGTGCTTGAGGGGGTTGGATTGAGCAAGGTTGCCGCGCACGCACGGATTTCCGCTGAGGACAGTCACCTGCTCCACTCGATTCCTCCAGCGCGGGTCGCGCTCATCGAGAGGATCGCGCAGGCGGCAGCCGCCAGGGGCACTCGGGCCGGTCGCGGTGGCACCCGCGCGGGAGCAAACGCCGGCATTGGCCGTGGAAATGGCGGCCCGAGCCGCGGCGCGGGTGGATTGCTGCAGCGCTTCGTGCGCTCCTATTACCGCGGTGTCGGCGAGGAGGATCTCACCGAGCGCGCGCCCCGCAATCTTGCCCGGGTGGCGCTCGAGCATCTCGCCTTCGGCATGCAACGCCGCTCCGGACAATCGCTGGTGCGCGTATTCAATCCGGATCCGCAGCGTGACGGCTTCGAGTCACCGCACACTGTCGTCCTGCTCGTCACCGACGACATGCCATTTCTGGTGGACTCGCTCGGCATCGTCTTCAGCAAGGCGGAAATTGCGGTTCACCTGCTGGTGCACCCGGTACTGGAGGTGCGTCGCGACGGCCGTGGCCGGTTCGTCGAGCTGGGCGGTGAAGGTCGCGCGGAATCCTGGCAGCTGTACGAGATCGACCGTCAGACCGATGCGGCGCAGCTGCAGAAGCTGCAACAGTCCATCGAGTCGACGCTGGCCGATGTGCGCGTGGCGGTCGAGGACTGGAAGCCGATGCGCGAGCGGATCAAGAGCCTCATCGGCGAGCTCGAAAGCGATCCGCCACCACTGCCGCCCGATGAGGTGAGCGAGGGCCGGCGTTTGCTGGAGTGGATGGAAGCACGCCACTTCGTCTTCCTCGGCTACCGCTACTACCGTCTGGAGCGCGGCTCGAGCGAGGACCGCCTCGTTCCGGAAGCGCGCACGGGACTGGGCATACTGCGTAACGGCGAGCGCAGCGGTACCCGCTCCGGACCGCTCACGCTCCGGGGCGACGTGCGCGCCCGGGCGCGCGAGCTCGACCTGCTCATCCTGACGAAGGCCAACTCCACTTCCACGGTGCATCGCGCCGAATACCTGGACTACGTCGGCGTCAAAGCTTTCGACAAGCGCGATCGGGTCTGCGGTGAACACCGCTTCCTGGGCCTGTGGACCTCCACTGCCTACCACCGCAGCCCGCGCGACATTCCGGTCCTGCGCCGCAAGGTCGAGCGGGTCATCGAGTATTTCGGACTCGATCCGCAGGGGCATGACGGCAAAGCCGTGCTCAACGTGCTGGAGACCTATCCGCGTGACGAGCTGTTCCAGGCCCGCGTGGAGGATCTCATCCGGATCGCGCGCGGCGTGGTCAACCTGTACGAGCGTCGCACCGCCCGCCTGCTGGTGCGTCGCGACCCCTACCATCGTTTCTATTCCTGCCTGATCTACGTGCCTCGCGACCGGTACAACACCGAAGTGCGGCAGCGAATCGAACAGATCGTGCTGGCCGGATTCGCCGGCAAGAGCGTCGAGACCCAGGTCCAGATCTCGGGCTCGAATCACGCGCGCGTCCATGTTGTAGTCCACACGGACACGGAGAGCCGCCTCAAGGTGGATTACGGCGCCATCGAGCGCCGCATCGCCGAAGCCGCGCAGACGTGGACGGACCGGCTGCGCGAGGTGCTCGTGCAGCACAAGGGAGAAGCCGAAGGTCTCGCGCTCGCCAACCGTTACCGCCGCGCCTTCCCCATGGCGTACGAGGAAGATATCGATCCGAGCGGTGCACTCGGTGACCTCGCCGATCTGGAAGCGCTGCGCGACACATCGGCGCCGCAGCCCGGCGGCAAAGTCGGCACGCTGCGCCTGAATCTGCACCGCCCCCCGCAGCAGAGCCCCGAACGACTGCATCTGAAGATCGTCAAGCTGGGCGAGCCCGTACCCATCTCCGACCTGCTGCCGATGCTGGAAAACTTCGGGCTGCGGGTGATCTCGGAGCGACCTTACGAGCTGGCGTGGCCGGAAGGCGGCGCTGCATGGATCCAGGACTTCGAAGTCGAGCACCGCGACCGACTGCCCATCGATATCCAGAAGGTGGCAGTGCTGTTCAAGGAAGCGTTCCTCGCTACCTGGCGCGGCGATGTCGAGAACGACGGATTCAACCGGCTGCTGCTGGTGGCAGGCTTGGCGGCCCGCGAAATCGTCGTGTTGCGGGCCTACTGCCGCTATCTGCTGCAGACGGGTGTGCCCTTCAGTCAGGCTTACATGGAGCGGGCTCTGTCCGCCAATGCAGCCATAGCGCGCAACCTGATCCGGCTGTTCGAACGACGCTTCAATCCCGATGCGGTCGGACCGGCGCGCGGCGCCGAGCGGGATGCCGAGAAACTGGTCGCGCAGCTGCGTACCGACCTCGATGCGGTATCCAGCCTCGATGAGGATCGCATCCTGCGTGGGTATCTGAGTGTCGTCGAGGCGACGCTGCGCACCAACTTCTACCAGAATCCCGGCAGTCCCAAGAGCTACGTGGCCTTCAAGCTCGACCCGTCCCGGATTCCGGACCTGCCCCTGCCGCGCCCGAAGTTCGAAGTGTTCGTCTATAGCCCACGCGTGGAAGCCGTGCATCTGCGCATGGGTTACGTGGCACGCGGCGGCATACGCTGGTCCGATCGGCGCGAGGATTTCCGTACCGAGATTCTGGGCCTGATGAAGGCGCAGAACGTCAAGAACACGCTCATCGTCCCGGTGGGTGCCAAGGGCGGCTTCGTCTGCAAGAAGCTGCCCACGGGCTCACGTGAGGAGATCCAGGCCGAGGTTGTTGCGTGCTATCAGACGCTGATCCGCGGTCTGCTGGATCTGACAGACAACATTGTGGGCGGCAAGGTCGTTCCGCCCCCACGAGTCATCCGCCGCGATCCCGATGACACTTACCTGGTCGTTGCCGCTGACAAGGGCACGGCAACCTTCTCCGACATCGCCAACGCGATCTCGCTCGAATACGGCTACTGGCTGGGAGATGCCTGCGCCTCGGGCGGATCCGCCGGTTACGATCACAAGAAGATGGCCATCACGGCGCGCGGTGGCTGGGAGTGCGTCAAGCGGCACTTCCGCGAGATCGGCACCGACATCCAGAAGAAGGATTTCACGGTCATCGGCATCGGTGACATGTCCGGTGATGTGTTCGGCAACGGCATGCTGCTGTCACGGCACATCCGCCTGCAGGCAGCCTTCGATCACCGCCACATCTTCCTGGATCCGTCTGCGGATGCGGCCAGCAGCTTCGCCGAGCGCGAGCGGCTGTTCGCGTTGCCGCGCTCGAGCTGGGACGACTACGACAGGAAGAAGATCTCCCGCGGCGGCGGTGTGTTCGCCCGCTCCGCAAAGTCGATCCCGCTGTCCACCGAGGCGGCGGCAATGCTGGGGATTCCCGCCACCTCCGCGGCCCCGAACGACATCATCCAGGCCATCCTGCGCATGCCGGCCGACCTGCTGTGGAACGGTGGCATCGGTACCTACGTCAAGTCCAGCGAGGAGACGCACGCCGAAGTGGGAGACCGCGCCAACGATGCCGTGCGAATCAATGGCTCCAGCCTGCGTGTCAAGGTGGTCGGTGAAGGCGGCAACCTCGGTTTCTCGCAGCGCGGCCGGGTGGAATACGCCCTGGGTGGCGGCCGCATCAACACCGACTTCATCGACAATTCCGCGGGAGTCAACACCTCGGACGTCGAAGTCAACATCAAGATCCTGCTGAACCCGCTGATGCAGGCGGGCAAGCTGACGCGCGGCGAACGCAACCGGCTGCTGGCGCGGATGACCAGCGAGGTCGCCACTCTGGTGCTGCGCAACAACTACCTGCAGAGCCAGGCGATCAGTACGCTGGAACTGCAGTCGCGTGCGCGACTGCCGGAGTACCAGCACCTGATCCGCACGCTGGAGCGCTCGGGGGACCTGAACCGGGCGCTGGAGTTCCTCCCCGCCGACGATGAGCTGGCCGAGCGCCGCAAGCGCAACGCCGGCCTGACCCGGCCCGAGCTGTCCATTCTGCTCGCCTACAGCAAGATCTGGCTGACGCATCACCTGCTCGCCTCTGACGTCCCGGAGGACCCGTATCTGTCCTCGGAACTGGTGCGCTACTTCCCCGCACCGGTGCAGGAGCGCTTTGCCCGCTCCATCAACCACCACCGTCTGCGCCGCGAAATCATCACGACAGCGACCACCAACAGCCTGGTCAACCGCATGGGCCCGGCATTCGTGCCGCGTGCGCAGGAGGACACGGGCGCCGAGCCCGCGCAGATCGCGCGTGCCTACACGGCGGCGCGTGAGATTTTCGACATGCGCAGCACGTGGGCCGAGATCGAGGCGCTCGACACCAGGGTACCGGCCAAACTGCAGTACTCGATGGCTTTCGAGACCAGCCGGTTGCTGCGTCACGTGACGTACTGGCTACTGACGCACCGCCGGCGCGGTCTGCAGGTAGACGGTGCCGTCGCAGAGTTCCGCAAGGGAGTGCAGCAGCTCGAAGCAGAAACGGACAGCGTGCTCAGCGGCTCGGACCGCGAGCGGTTCGAGAAAGTTCGCGCCGAGCACGTGGCCGCGGGCATCCCCGCGGACCTGTCGGCACGGATCGCGAGCCTGGCCGCGCACAACGCGGCCCTGGACATCGTGGATGTCGCCACCGCGCACCGCGTACCGGTCGTCGAAGCGGGCCGCGTGTATTTCGAGATCGGCGCGCGCGTCGGACTCGACTGGCTGCGCAACCAGATCGAACACCTTTCCGTCGAAGGCCCGTGGCAGGCCGTGGCCCGCACAGGATTGCGCGATGCGGCCATGCGGATCCATCGGCGCGTCACCGAGCGCGCTCTGGCCAGGTCCGGCTCCGGTGGCGCGGCGGCTCGTGTGCATGCGTGGGTCGAGTCCGGCGGCGAGGATCTGGCCCACTGGCAGCGCACCCTGAACGACATGCGCGCTTCCGGTGCAACCGACTTCGCCTCGCTGACCGTAGGCGTGGAAGCGGTGCGGAAGCTCGCGGACTGACCTTGTGCTATAACGCGCTTCATGCCCGGCAAACTCATCCTGGTCCGTCACGGACAAAGCATCTGGAACCTCGAGAACCTGTTCACGGGCTGGACCGACGTTGACCTCTCGGAACAGGGCCGGCGGGAAGCCAGCCAGGCCGGCCGCGAACTCCTCAGGGAAAAGCTCCACGTCGATATCGCATTCACGTCGGTGCTCAAGCGCGCCATCCGCACGCTGTGGCTGATGCTGGATGAGATGGACCGGATGTGGATTCCCGTCGAGCGCACCTGGCGTCTGAACGAGCGGCACTACGGCGCGCTGCAGGGCCTCAACAAGGCGCAGACCGTGGAGAAGCACGGCGATGCCCAGGTGAAGATCTGGCGCCGCAGTTACGACATTCCGCCGCCCGCGCTGGACAGCAATGACGAGCGCCATCCTCGCTTCGATCCGCGCTATGCCGGCGTCGATGCGGCGGAGATGCCCGCCACGGAGTCGCTCAAGGACACGCTGCAGCGCGTGCTGCCCTACTGGAACAGCCGGATCGCGCCTGAGTTGCGGGCCGGACGCAATGTGATGGTCACCGCTCACGGCAACAGCCTGCGTGCGATGGTGAAGATGCTCGATGAGGTGCCGGAGAGCGAGATAGTCGAACTCAACATCCCGACCGGCGTGCCACTGCTCTACGAGCTCGACTCGAAGCTCAAGCCCATCGGCAGCCGTTACCTGGGTGATCCCGCGGCGATCGCCGCGGCCGCCGAGGCCGTGCGGCGCCAGACCGAGAAGCGCTGAGGCCTCAGGCCGCCCAGCCGTCGTAGCGGCCGTTGAACTCGGTGGCCAGCGCGGTCAGGCGCCGGCTGAGTTCCTGCATGTCGGGCACGATGAGCCGCATGGATCTGCAGGCATGCAGGCTGAACGACAGATCGGTCTTCTCCTCCATCGGTTTGCTGTCCACGCTGAAGCCCTCGGGCTCGAGCCGCGCGCGCACCGCCTGGCACGCCGCCTCGTCCGGCAACGCCAGGAAGAAGTCCACCTTGTACTCGTTGAAGGGCGCATAACCCTTGGCGCGCAGTCCCTCGATGGTGCGCGCGTCCCAGCTCTCGATCCGCGCGCCCCGGATCTTGCGGATCTTGACGTAGATGCGCGCGATGATGATGGCGCAGGCGGCGGCGAATGCGATGACGACCCAGACCATGGCGGAACCGCGGCTGCTTATTCGTCCGGCGCGATCGTCACGCGCAGGCCGTCGAGGGCGGCGGTGAACTCGAGCTGACATGACAGCCGCGAGTTGCTCTCGTGATGCGCCAGCTCGGCGAGCAGCTCGCGCTCATCGGACATGGGCTCGGGCAGGCGCGCGGTCCATTCCGGATCCACGTACACGTGGCATGTCGCGCAGGAGCACATCCCGCCACAGATGGCCGCGACGCCGTAGTCGAGTTCGCGAAGTGTTTCCATGACTTTCAGCCCGGGCTTCGCGTCCACCTGATGCTCGACCCCGTCGCGATCAACGACACGCAATAGCGCCATGTCCTACCCTCTGCCACCGAAGATTGCGGCCGGCGGGCGCCGGCCGGCGGCTAGTTTGCCGATTAGAGGCGCGCTGCGCCAGTCAAGGGACATCCAGGCTGCGCGGCACTCCCTGGGCCACCTGAGCTGCCAGCCGCTGCTCGGCCTGCCGTTCAGCCTCCGTGGGAACCAGACGCCGGCGCCGCTCGCGATACCACAGCAGTGTGTGCAGATCGAACAGCCAGACCGCCGCGGCCAGTTGTGCGGATGTGACCCCGCCCAGGCCTGAATGCTGCAGCAGCAAGGTGGTGTGCGCGCGGACCTGCGGGTAATAAGACAGAATGCAGGCGACATCCAGCAGCGGATCGGACACGGCCGCGCATTCCCAGTCGATCAACCGCAGACCCCGGCTGGACTCGATGAGGTTGGAGGCATGCAGGTCGTGATGCAGGATGGCCGACGGGCGGGTCCCTGCCCCACAGCGCTGCCAGGCCCGTTCCGCGGCGGCCAGGAGCTGCCCGCCCGCCTCGACCGTCGGGACTCCGGCCAGCCGGGGAATCTCGCCGTGGGGCGCGAGCCGCCGCACATAGCCCTCCAGCGCCAGCAGCAGGTCGAACCGGCCGCAAGCCGGCGCCGGCACGGCGTGCAGCCTGCGCAGCAGTTCGGCCAGCCGCACCAGACTGTCAGGGGAGCTGAAGTCGGCAGCCGCCCACGGGCGGCCCGCCAGGAATTCGGTGATGAGCCAGTGACCTCGCGGGTCCGCGGCGACGATCCGCGGCGCCAGGTCGGCTTCCGCCGCCAGGCGATGCAGCTCGTGCTCGACGGATCGGTCCGCGGCCAGCCACGCATCCGGAGCCGGACTCAGGCGGACGACAAATTCGCCGGCGGAAGTTGACAGGTGAAAGGAGCGATTGAGGCTGCCGCCCTGCAACGGACGGATGGCCGTCGGCGCTCCGCCCGGCACCTGTCGCAGAACCTCCTCCGCAATCACAGGGCGGTCGCCGGCATCCGGTAGATCTTCAGCCATCGCAGGAATCCGACTGTGGACACACCCAGGTACACCACCGACAGCAGCGCGACGAAATACAGCCCCTGCGCACCGAAGAGAAACGCGAGCAGGGAGTCGATCGCGATCCAGTACAGCCAGTTCTCCAGCTTGACTCGGGCCGTCAGCCAGGTGGCATACAGGCTGCCCCAGGTGCTGAGGGAATCGAGGAAGGGCCAGGCCGCCTGGGTCTGGCCCGCCAGCCAGCGCGCATTCAGTACGCTCACCGCGACTACCGCGACACAGGCGCCGACATGGTAACTCAGGGGCCACACGCTCACCGCCAGAGTGCCCCGCGCCTGCTCCTCTCGTGACCAGTGCCACCAACCGTACGCGGAGATGACGACGTAGTAGACCTGGAGCGCGGCCTGCATGGGCAGGCGGTGGATCAGGGCCAGGTAGATCAGGATGGCCGAACTCGCACCGCCGGTGATCCAACACCAGCGACTCCGGCCCACGGCCAGCACCGAGTACGCCAGTCCCAGCGCGACGGAAGCGGCCTCGAGCGGGGAAGTATCGCGCACCCCCGCAATGACGGCCGCCACCACGTCGGCGGGGTCGCTCATGCCGGCGAGTACGGCCCTATGACCTTCATCACGAAGACCGATTTGGCATTGTTGGCGAACGTGACGCGCAGCTCGCGGGCCAGTGCCGCCATGACCTCCTCGTATGGACCGAACACCTGCGTACTCAGGCTGTTGGTGATGACGCGGAAGCGGCCGGCCGCATTCAGCCGGTCGATGAAGTCCTGGATGGGCGGTATGAAGTCTGCATTGAGCGGATACAGGCTGATCTCGACTCCGATGTCCATGCGTTGCTCCTCGGCGCTGCGCGTGTCGCGCCCCGGTCAGTGGAAGTCATAGTTCAACAGTACGCCGAAGGCGCGCGGATCGCCCAGCTGGGTGTACAGGCGGTTGATGGGCGGGTCGGCAAGAAAATCCCGCGGCGTGTCGGAGAAGTAGAAGCCGCGCACCGCGTACCTCCTGTCCAGCAGATTGCGTCCCCAGAGGCTCGCGGACCAGTTCGCCGACTGCCAGCCGATGCGTCCGTTCACGAGCCCATAGGGCCTCGAGGTGGTCCAGTTGGGCGGCAGGTCGAAGTAGTAGGAGCCCATGCCTGTGACATCCACGCGCGCGAACGGTCCGCGCGGATCCCGCCAGGTCGCGCTCAGTGCGGCCTGCCAGGCGGGCGCATTGGCAAGAGCGCGGTCCGGCAACGGCTCGCCGTCCTGCACGAAACCGTGGTAGCGGGTCTGCAGGAGACCCACGGAGGCGCCGAACGACAGCTTCGAACTCGCCTGCCACTGCGCCTCGCTCTCCAGACCATAGTTGAAGCCGCTGTCCGCGTTACCGGTGAACAGCACGAACGTGTTGGGATCGCTGGGATCGAGTTGCTCGCTGGTCTTCACCTGGAGCGACTTGCGCTGCATATAGAAAATGTCCGTATTCAACCGTAGCGTGTGTTCGAGCCATTCGCTCTTGTAACCCAACTCGAAATTGACATCGGACTCGGGCTTGAATTCGATCTGGCTGGGCAGCAGCGGCGAGCTCAGGTTGAACCCGCCGGCCTTGTAGCCGCGTGACACGGTCGCATAGGCGCTGGAGTCGGCGCTCATCCGGCGCAACAGCGAGAGCGCTCCGCCCCAGAGATTGTCGGCCGGATGGAACTCGTGACTGGCGTCGGGGTTCAGTATCACATCCGCGTAGCGTGCCGTGCGCCGCTCGCCGCGCAGCCCCGCCGACCAGCGCCACTCACCGGGGAGATCGCCGTGCAACTCTCCGAACACGGCGCCATTGCGTGACTGGTAGTGGCTGTACGTCAACGTGGAGGAGACAGGCGGCACGGGACCGCCTTCGGACGGGTCGTAGAAGATCCCTGAACTGTCTTCCTGCAGTGCTTCGTGCAGCTGCAGGGCGTAGACGCCGACGAGCCAGCCGAAGCCGCGCTCGCCGGTCGTACCGAGACGCGCTTCCAGGCTTTGGGTGCTACGCTGACGCGTCTGCACATCGTTGTAGTCATAGATATAGGGCGCCCACAGGATGGGATTGCCCCAGTCGCCGTCGAAGCTGTACTTGACGTTGGTGTCTGCGTAAGTGCCGATGACAGTGAGGGTCGCGGGGCCTATGGCGGAATAGCTCAAACGCAGCGACGCACCGGTGGAGTGCTGCGCATCCACTCCCGGGCGATCGGACTGGGTATTGCGGGAACCATCCAGTGTGAAGGCGTCGTAGCCATTGTCGATCTGCACATGCAGCAGGCTCAGATCGATGCGCAGGCGCGAGGAAGGCTGATAGCGCCAGCGACCGCGCAGGGTCAACTCGCCGCGCCGATCGGTGTCGTCCCGATCGAGGTACACATCGCGGTAGTAGCCGTTGCTGGTGTAGTGCTCGGCGGCCAGACGGAAGGCGGAATCCAGGGCCTCGACCGGACCGGTGATCATCGCGCCATAGGTGCGCTCGCCGTAGTTGCCCGCACCCAACTCGACACGCCCACCGGCTGTATCGGCAGGCTCGGCGCTTTGTGCGTAAATGAGACCCGCGAGCGCATTCGCGCCGTAACGCAGGCCCTGCGGGCCGCGCAGCACCTCGACGTGATCGACATCGAACAGGGTCGCCGCGGTGCCCAGCCCGCTGAAGTCGATGTCGTCGATGAGAAAGCCCACGGAAGGGTTGGGCGCTCCCTGGTACTGCTCCAGCTCGCCGATACCGCGAATCTGAAAATAGCGCGGGCGCGATGTATCGCCGGCCCAGTTGAGGTTCGGTACCAGGGCAAGCACGTCCTCCAGATGCTGCTGGCCTGCTTCCTGCAGCGTCCGCGCGTCGAGAACCGCAACGCTCGCGGGAACGTCCTGTGCCGGTGTGGGTTGCAAGGTGGCGGTGATGACTACTTCATCCAGCGCTGGCTGGGACTCGGGCGACGCCAAAGCCGCATGCCATGCCAGGACCGCTGCAGTGAAACTGAGGAATGAGCGCATTACCTGCTCCCTACGCCGGTACTAACCGGATCAGGTTCAACGGGTTCGCCGCTTACGGCGTCTCAGGTCCTGGCTAGGACCACCCCAAGGCTTATGTGCGGCTATGTTAGCACGCGGGCGCGATAGGTTTACAATCCGCACCCATGACCGCAAGAAGAATTCAGGTCCACCAGGTCGATGCCTTCACGCGCGAACGCTTCACCGGCAATCCCGCCGGTGTAGTGCTCAATGCCGATGGCCTCACCGAAGGGCAGATGCTGGCGATCGCGCGCGAACTGAACAATGCCGATACGGCGTTCATCCTCGCGCCCGATGGCAGCGACCACGGCGTGCGCGCCCGCTTCTTCACGCCACGCACTGAAGTCGGATTCGTCGGACACGCAACGGTTGCTGCCCACTACGTGATGTCGCGCAGGCAGGGCGCGCCGCGCCACATCCGCCAGAAATCGAAGGCGGGCATCGTCGACGTGGAAATCCGTGGACTCGAGGAGGATCGCAGAATCGCCATCCGCCAGAGCACGCCACCCATGGGCCGCGAGCTGAACGATCGCGAGCGGCTTGCGGTGCTCGATGCGCTCGCGCTTGCTACCGACGATCTCGATCCGCGCTGCCCGCTGCGCATCGTCGGATCCAGCAGCACGCGCCTGCTGATCGGCGTGCGCAGCGATGAAGCCCTCAAACACCTCAAACCCGATGCGGGCCGGCTCACCACGCTGTCCGCTCAGCTCGGCGCGGCGGGCTACTTCGTCTTCCTCCTCAAGCCACCCGGAGCCGGGCATCTGACCGAGTCGCGCATGTTCTGCCCGGCACTCGGCATCCTCGAGGACCCGGTGAGCGGCAATGCGCATGGCCTGCTGGGCGTCTACCTCGCGCATCACAACCTGCTGCCGCGCAACGAACAGAAGATCTCCTTCAGCGGCATCCAGGGACATCAGATGCACCGGCCCGGGCGCGTGAACGTGGAACTCGAGATCCGCGACGGTGCCATCGAAGGCGTGTGGATCATCGGTCAGGCGATTTCGATCTTCGAGACCGAGATCGAGCTGTAGACCGCGCTCCGATCGGGTCAGCGGACTCAGCCGCCGGCCAGGCGATTGACCGCCAGCCAGCCGACGGTTCCCGTGACCACGAGATAGGGGAAGGCCATCCACACCATCCGCGCGTACGACAGGGCGATGCGCGGCGCGAGTGCCGAGGTCAGCAGGAACAGCAAAGCGGCCTGCCCGTTCGGCGTCGCGATGCTCGGAATGTTGGTTCCGGCATTGATCGCGACCGCCAGCGTGTCGAGGTGCTGCGCCGGAATCGGGTGTGTACGCAGGAATTGCTCCAGCTCACCGAGATACACGCTCGCAACGAACACGTTGTCACTGATCGCCGAGAGCGCGCCGCTGGCCAGATACAGCCAGCCGGGCTGATGCGCCGGATCGTGCGCCAGCACCCAGGCGAGCACCGGCCGGAACAGGTGCTGATCCTGGATCACGGCGGTGACCGCGAAGAACACGACCAGCAGCGCGGTGAACGGCACCCCTCCCTTGAGCCCTTCCGCCAGCTCATGCTCGTCGGTGATGCCGAGAGAAGCGGCGAGCAGGATGACCAGCATCAGCCCGATCAGCCCGACCTCGGCCACGTGGAATACCAGCGCGACGATGAGGATGACCGCGCCGGCAGCCTGGATGAGCAGCTGCCGGTGTGAAGCGGCGGCGGCGCCCTGACTCGCCAGACCGGTCAGCACCGGACGAACCGACGACGGCAGCGCGACTCCAAAACCAAACAGCCGCAGGCGCTCGACGAGCACGCACGTCACCGCCCCCGCCGCCAGAACCGGCATGGAGACCGGCGCGGTGTGCAGGAAGAACGCCTTGAAATCCCAGTGCACCGCCGCCGCGACCAGTACGTTCTGCGGTTCTCCGACGAGCGTCGTCACGCCACCCAGCGCCGTGCCGACAGCCGCGTGCATCAGCAGTCCCCGCAGCGCCCCGCGCAGTTGCGCCAGTTCTGCGGCGGCAGCGGGGTTCCCCGGATTGTGCTCGTCGCAGGCGGTGAGCAGCGCACCGGTGACTGTCATCACGACCGCGAGGACGGTCAGGGCATCGAGAAAGGCCGAGAGCACCGCCGCAGTCAGGCAGAAGAGCAGCGCCAATGCCGTCGGCGAGTGCACCGCCAGCAGCATCCGCGTGAAGCAGAACAGCAGCAGCTCGCGCATGAAGTGCACGGCACAGATCATGAATAGCAGCAGCAGGATGACGGGCAGGCCGTGCTCCACTTGCGCGTAGACTTCCAGAGGATCCGTGAGGCCCAGCAGGACGGCCTCGAGCGCGATGAGGCCGCCCGGCGCGAGCGGATGGCAGTGGAAGGACAGGGCCAGCGTGAAGATGAATTCGGCGACGCAGAACCAGCCGGTCACCCACGGACCAGCCGCCACCGCCAGCAATACGTTGAGCAGCAGCAGGCACACCACCGTGGTGGCGTACCAGCGCGGCGCCTGTCCGAGAAATCTTGGTTGCGAGAAATTCATGCGCGCCTGCAGTCGTCCCGGTTAGAGTGTCGGCCCCCGGACCTCAGTCTGCCCAGGAGCCCCATGAGTGATCCTGTGTTCCAGCCCATCATGCCGCTTGCGGAGATTCCGCAGGGGAGCATGCGCCCCGTCACGCTCGCGGGCCGCGAGCTCGTGATCTGTCACACCAAGGAGGGAGTTTACGCCCTCGACAACATCTGCACGCATGCCCATGCGCGGATGTGCGAGGGACGGCTGCGGGCCACGAGACTGGTCTGCCCTCTGCACGGCGCCTCATTCGACATCCGGGACGGCAAGGTGTTGGGACCACCGGCGGTCCTGCCACTGCCGACCTTCGCCGTGAGAGTCGTGGACGGCACCATCGAGGTGGCGGTCCCCGCCGGCTGAGTCCACCGCTCCGGGCCCATCGCGGCGATCGAATCCGTCGGCTCCCGGTAACTTCCGTCAGCGCTGGACAGGCGCCCCGAACGAAGACTGCGCGCGGACCCGCCAGATGAACCATATGGCCGGCAGCGCGACGCACGCGCCCGCGAGGAACGGCGCACGCGCTCCCAGCGTCGCATAGAGCGGACCGGAGACAAACGGACCGATCACTCGCGCCAGACTACCGCTCGACTGATAGGTCCCCATCGTCGCGCCGCGATCGTGTTCATCCGACTGTTTCGAGGCGAGCGCGGAGTTGCTGGGATTGAAGGCGCCCAGACCCACCCCGCATAGCGCCAGGCCGGCCACGGTGATCGGCACGATCGAGGCTTCCCCGACCGCGAGCAGCCCGATGACGAAGGCCGCGATGCCGAGCATCGCCAGCTTCGGCTCGCCCAGCTTCGGGACCAGGATCCGCACCAACGCGCCCTGCATGAGCACGGCGAGCGAGGCGATCGCAAAGATCAGCAGGCCCACGGTGCGTGGCCCGAATCCGTAGCGGTTCAGGGCCCAGATACCCAGGATGGAATCGAGCATCGACTGCGCGCTGGTGACCAGCAGGCTGGCGGTCGCGATGAACCGCAGAGCGGGCCGCTGCAGCAGCAACTGCACGGGACCCACATGAGGCACCTCGGAACGCTGGCGCCGGCGCTCCGCGGTGTTGCTTTCGGGGAGCATCACTGCCACGAGCGCAATGGCCAGCACGCTCAGCGAGGCGGACACGAGCGCGGGTCTGAGGAAACTGGCCGTGTAGAGATTGTCGCCGGCAAGCACGCCGCCGACAGCAGGTCCCACGGTGAAGCCGATACCGATCGCCGCGCCGACAAGGCCGAGGGCCGCCGCCCTGTTGCGCGGCTCGCTGACGTCCGATGCGTAAGCAAACGCGGCCGAGATGTTGCCCGCCATGAAGCCGCCCAGCGAACGGGCGATGAGCAGCATCCAGATGTTTCCTGCGAATCCCAGCAGCAGGTAGGAAAGGCAGGCGCCCGCCAGACTGCTCATGAGAATGGGCCGGCGTCCGTAGCGGTCGCTGAGTCGTCCCCAGAAGGGAGCCGCGAGCAGCTGGCACAGCGAGTACGAACCCATGATGGGGGTGATCCACTCGGGCGGTGCGTTGAACCGCACTCCCATGTAGGGCACCAGCGGAATCAGGATGCCGAACCCCAGGATGTCGATGACACTGACGATGAACAGGAAAGTGAGTGGCTTCTTCACGCTCCTGGAGGCCTTTGCGTTTCGGGTCCGCGGCGGTCGCGGACTAGTGGTTGGGAACGATGGTGGACAGATCGGCCCCCGGCCGCGCGGCGGGCGGTACGAAATCGCGCGCGCCGCGCGCGATCAGATTGGGAATGCGCCCATCGTCCCAGTCGCCGGCCCCCGGTGAACCGGAGCTGGCGGATGTTGCGCCGGAGGCCGCTGCGCTCGCCGGCGGGTCAGCGGTTCGCAGGATCGCGATCTGCAGCGAGGGGATCACCCACAGCCGGTTGCCACCCCCCTTGATCAGCAGCACATCGCTGGCCGCGTAAGGTGTCATGCCGCGCTCGGCCCGGGCTCCGAAGCGGAAGTATGAACCGTAGTTCGTGTCAGCCCGGGCGGGTTGCATGAGCTGGGTCATCCAGCGGGGGGAGATGACTTCCGAGCCCTGGTACCTGCCGTTGCTCAGCAGCAGCTCGGCCACGCGCATCCAGTCCCCCTGGCGCGCCAGGAATCCCCGGTCGATGTGCGCGGCGCCATCGGGACGATCGAGCCACAGCCAGGCATCGGCGGCGCCGATCCGCTCCCACAGGTTCTGCGACACGAATTGCGCGAATCGCTGTTGCGTCGTCCGGCCGATCACATGGGCCAGCAGCTCCGGATCCACGCTCTGATCGCACCAGCGCCTGCCGGGCGCATCGGCCTGCGGCCGGTGCAGGTAGGAGGCGATGATGTCCGTACCCAGTTCCTCTCCGGGCTTGCCGGGCGCCAGCCCGCTGGACAGCTGCAGCAGATCGCGCACCGTGATGACACCACGCGGATCGTAGTGCCATTGCGGGATGAGATAACTGAGGGGTTCGTCGGGCCAGCCGATCCGGCGCTGCGAGATGGCCGCCCCCGTCACGAGCGCGACCACGATGCGCGCCAGAGGCCCCGAGTCCATCAGCGTATCGATGTTGGAACCCTGCCAGTATTTCTCGAAGACCAGGTAGCCATGCCGGCTCACCAGCAGCGCGCGGCTGTGATGCGCCTGCGCGTAGCTGGCCGCGGCCTCGAGAGCCGTCAGGTCCAGCGACTCGGCAGCGGGAGTCTCCCTGGGCGCGGGGGGCTGATTGCCACCGGCAATCCGCTCACGCGGCTGGTAGAACCACAGCGGCACCGCGGGCTCGTAAACGCGCAGGATGGCGCTGCGCCGCCAGTACTGCGGGTCGCCGGCAATGATCAGAACGGCCGCGACCACCACGGCCAGCAGGCTCCATTTGATCAGCGTCTTCAACTCTTGCCTCCGGCTGCAACCCGGGCCTGAACCGCGGATGATCGTACCGGACCACAATATACGGGGCGGCCGCCGCGAAGTTCGATCTCATGAGTCGTGCAGGCGGGCCACTCCTGAGGATGGTGGGTGGTCATGACGACGGCGGTCCCGGCGGCCACCAGGGACTGGATCTGGTGCATCAGCCCCAGGCGGGTGGGTGAGTCCACGCCCGAGAAGGGTTCATCGAGCAGCAACAGCGCGGGACGGCAAACCCATGCACGCGCGAACAGCACGCGTCGCAGTTGACCGTAGGACAGTTCCCGCAACGTCCGTGGCGCGAGGTCCGCCAGGCCGAAGAACTCCAGTGAGCGGCGCGCGGCCGCCCGGTCGGCGGCACTGGGCGCATTATTCAAGCCGATGCTGGCGCGGCGTCCGGACTGGACTACCGCGGCCACGGTGAGGTCCTGTGGGTGATCGGATTGAAGATGGGGCGCGACGAGTCCCACGCGCCGCTGGAAATGCCACAGCGGAACTCCCGGCTGGATGCCCGCCCGTTCAATCCTTCCACCGCTCGCGACAGCATGATCGCCGTACAACGTCCGCAGAAGCGTGCTTTTGCCCGAGCCGTTGCGGCCGTGCACGATCCAACACTCAGCCGCAAGGACCGTAAAGGTCAGACCCTCGAGAATCGGGTGTTCGTCGAGATAGACGCTGGCGTGGGTCAGCTTGATCAGGAGTCTGCCGGGTCTGTGCCGCGAGCGTGCCGGCATGGGGATGGCTTGCGGCGCGGGAGCATCGGGTCCGCGCGCGTCCAGCCAGCGCGCGAGTCGTGCTTTGCGCAACGGCCCTCGATAAACCACGCGCCCGCTTTCCAGAACCAGCGCATGAGTCGCGGATGAGGGAATATCTTCCAGACGGTGGGTAGAGAGGACCCAGGGCAGATCGGCGCGGCTGGTGCCGCGCAGCCAGCTCAGCGCGCGGGCGTGGTTGACCGGGTCGAGACCGGCCAGCAGTTCATCCAGCAACAACATGCGAGGGCGCGCCGCCAGCGTGCGGGCCAGAAGTGTCAGGCGGCGCTCTCCGTAGGACAGCGAGAGGAAGCGGCGGCCCGCCAGAGGCGCAATGGCGAGCCGCCTCAGCAGCGTCGCGATGCGCCTGCGATCGGCCGGCCGGAGGGGATCGAGCGGAATGTCGGTGCGGTACAGACCCGTGCCGACGATCTGCTCGACGGTGTGATTCCACCCGTAACGTTCGTACTTGTCCTGTCGCTCCGGGCCGATATACCCAATCTCTTCCTTGACCTCGTACGGCGAGTCGAATGTTTCTCCACGCCACCGGTAACGGCGCACAGCGGTCTCGCTCCGCTCGGATCGGCGGCCCCCCCGCGAAGATCGGGACATCGCATTGAACCGGCCGCGCGATTCATCCGCGGACGTGGGCCAGACGGCTCCGGCGATGATCTTGAGCAGCTGGGTCTTGCCGGCCCCATTGCCGCCGGCCAGCACCCAGCGCTGCCCCGGCCGGAGGGTCCAGTCGATGCCCTCCAGAACGAGCCGTTCATGCCGCCGGAGCTGCAGATTCCGCAGGCGCACTTCGACGTACTGCGCGTTACGGTCTGCCGGTCGCCGCATTGGTTCAAGGTTCCCACGGGTGGATACGCTATTCTCGCACGCCGGGAGGCAGGTCATGTCGATTCGGCAATGCGCGCTCAGATCCGGACAACCCAGGCGGGAGCCCGGACCATCGTGAGGGAGGCGGACGCGCGGTACGACCTGCTGGTGGTCGGCGGCGGGGTGAACGGGACCGGGATTGCGCGCGACGCCGCCGGTCGCGGCCTGTCGGTACTGCTGTGCGAGAAGGACGACCTGGCCTCGCACACCTCCTCGGCCAGCACCAAGCTGATTCACGGCGGACTGCGCTACCTCGAGGATTTCCACTTCGCCCTGGTGCGCAAGGCGCTGCGCGAGCGCGAGGTGCTGCTCGGCGCCGCGCCCCACATCATGAGGCCCCTGCGTTTCGTGATGCCGCACGATGCGCACCTGCGGCCCGCGTGGATGATCCGTGCGGGACTGTTTCTTTACGATCACCTGGCGAAGCGCAAACTCCTCGCGGCTTCCTCGTCCGTCAATCTGCGCAAGCACACCGCCGGTGAACCCCTTCTGCCCCGGTATCAGCGCGGTTTCATCTACTCAGATGGCTGGACCGATGACGCGCGCCTCGTGTCGCTCAATGCCGTGGATGCCGCTGAGCGTGGCGCCAGGGTGTTGACACAGACTGCCTGTGAGAGTCTGCGGGCGCATGAGGGCGGCTGGCTGGCCACCTTGAACGCCGGCAACCAGCAGTTCCAGGTGCAGGCCCGGGCGGTAGCCAACGCTGCCGGACCCTGGGTCAGCCAGTTCGTGAAAGACGCATCGCCCATTCAGGCCCGGCACGCCGTACGCCTGGTCAAGGGCAGTCATATCGTCGTGCCGCAGCTGTTCGCGCACCGGTTCGCCTATATCTTCCAGAATGCCGACCGCCGCATCGTGTTCGCCATCCCCTATGAGCACGAATTCACGCTGATCGGCACCACTGACGTCGATTACCATGGCGATCCCAACTCGGTGGACATCGAGCCGCAGGAAATCGACTATCTCTGCGCCATCATCAATCGGTACTTCAACCACAGGACCCGGCCGACCGACGTAGTGTGGAGTTATTCGGGGGTCAGGCCACTGTTGCATGACGAATCCACCGACCCTTCGGCCGTGACGCGCGACTACGCGCTCGAGCTGGACCGGGAGCCCGCCCCGCTGCTATCGGTGTTCGGCGGCAAGATCACGACCTATCGCAGGCTGGCCGAGACCGCCGTGGACATCCTGGCCCAGCAGCTCGGCAACACGCACGGGGGATGGACGGAGTCGGCCAGACTCCCGGGCGGCGATCTGCCCGGTGGAACGATGGCAACCTTCCTGCGGGTCGTGGAGCGGCATTACTCGTGGATGCCCGTGGAGATGCGGCGGCGCCTTGCGCACGCGTACGGTTCGCGTATCGAGCGCGTGGTGGGCGATGCTCATTCGCTCGCCGATCTCGGCCGCGAACTGCTGCCACAGCTGCACGAACGGGAAGTCAGTTATCTGTATCGCGAGGAGTTCGCGCGCACCGCGACCGACATCCTGTGGCGGCGGACCAAGCTCGGACTGCACGCACGCGGCGCGGACACCGCGCCGCTGGAGGATTATCTGCGGCGCGAAGCGGCTCAGCGCAGGAACTGATCCGTACGCGTCAGGAGCGCGGCGGCGGAAATCTCCAGCCCCCGGGCCAGCGAGTACAGGGTGATGAGACTGGGCTTGCGCCGGCCCTTTTCGATGGCCGCGACATAGTTGCGATTGAGTCCGGCGCTGAAGGCCAGCTCCTCCTGAGTCATGCGCCGGTCCAGGCGCGCTTCGCGCACCACACGCCCGAACGCCGCGAGCAATCCCCTTCCGGCCATGCCGCCGATAGTGAGCAGTTGCCATCACGGGTTCTGCCTACTAATGTAGGCACTGGCTCACAGGGAGCCGCAGGGAGCGAGATCATGGACCTGATGGATGCGGACGGATTCCGGGACGAAGTGCGGGCCTGCGCCGAGGAGATCGGCGCTCTGCTGCCGGAGCTGGCGCAGCGCCATTCCCCTCTGATCGTGCTGGCCGCCCTGTCGGAACATGTCGGTGGCGGCCTGCTGCGCTGTCAGCAGGCGGGTGTCTGCACGCCGGAGGAAGCCCGGGCGCTGCTGGCCGAGCTCGAGGAAGCGGTGTTCGCTGAGTCCGACGAGGCCGGGGACCGGGTCAGGCCATCCTGAGCTGACAGGCCCTCCTGAGGATTGCGCCGGGCCGAGACGATCCAGGCCGGCCGGCCCGGACTTTCAGGCGGGCTGCGCGCGTGGCTTGCGACCGCCGCGGCGGCGCTGTCCGGTTGACGCGTGAGTATCTCTGCGCCCCAGCAGCAGGCCGAATGCGCCCACGGCCTCGAAGCCCAGCGACTCATACAGAGCACGGGCAGCGAGGTTGTCCTCTCCCGTGAACAACACCAGGCGGTTGAATCCCAGTCGCACGTGACTGTCGGAGATCAGCTTCCTCAACACTGAGCGGGCAAGGTTCTTGCGCCGGTCCTGGCGGCGTGTGTACACACCGCCCACCTGCCCCAGTGAGCCGTAGGTTGCATTCAACGCGGCGATGGAGGTCAGTTCGGAGCAGTCATCGAATGCACCCCACCACAGTCCCGAGCGGACCCGGGCCCGGTAGTCCGCGTGGCGCTGCTCGCGTGTCGCATGCAGAGGCAGATGCAGCTCCTCATGGTAGGCGCTGTTGAGCCGCTCCCACTGGACGAAATCGCGCTCATCCAGCGCCCTGACCGTGAAGGTGTCCGCGTGATGCGCCGCGACTCCGGCATCATGGTCGGCAAGCAGCCGCAGCCGGTACAGCACATCCTTCAGGTAATGCGTCGGTTCCAGTGAAGGCTGCGCACTCAACAATCCCCACAGCGCACGCGCCGTATCCCACTCGCCCACGACGCCCCGCAGCTCGACCGGTTCGGCGGCGCAGGCCGCGAAGATGGCCGCGGCCAGATCCGCGCGGCCACCGGCCTGGACGAGCAGGTTACCGCGTCGCGTGAGGCAGAACACAGCCACAACCTCCCCGGCCTCCTCGACGAGCTGATAGTTACCCGAGTTCGGATGCTCTCCCAGGCGCGGACCCAGGGCGGCGAGCGTCGACAGCAGGAAGAGCGAGCTGTCCGCGTGGTGTTCGAGAAATGCGCGGACGCGCTCGAGATCGCCATCGGTGACGTGTCGGATCATGGAATCGTGCCCCGTGCGCGGCATGCTATCGTCCGCTCCCAACCTGCATGACCGGACCCAGGTCGCTCAAACCGGCGACCACCGGTAAATTCGCGCCGGCGGGCGTTGTGCACGCGCCCCCGGCATAATCGACGCCCCCGGGTACCCTGCCCCGCTCTCGACCGGACCTCCCCGTGCGCCGTTGGCCGTTGTTCATTATCCTCGCGCTCGCGCCGCTTTGGCTCATCGGCGTGCTCGGACGCGGTGCCTGGACGCCTGACGAGCCACGCGAGCTGGATATCTCGTGGCGGATGAGCCTGCAGAGCGACCGCACGCTGCCGCGGCTCGCGGACACCCCTTTCCTGGAGAAGCCACCGCTCTCGTACTGGATGTCGGCTGCGGCGCTCGAGACCTTTGGCAACTCCCCGGCTGCCGCTCGCGTGCCCAACCTCGTCTATGCCGCCATCACGGCGCTTGCCCTTGGTGCGCTGGCCTTCGCCGCCGAGGGAGCCGCGGCCGCCATCATTGCCGCGCTGGCGGCGAGTACCGCCTTGACCGCATACCGCGTTGCCGTCTGGCTCGCGCCCGACGCCGCGCTGATGAGCGGCTGTTCGGTGGCACTGCTGGGCGTGTATCTGGGATTCACCGCGCCTCCCGGCAAGCGCAAGCTCTTTGGCTACACGCTGCTGCATGTCGGGGCCGCGATCGGATTCATGGCCAAGAGCGCCCCGGGCTGGCTGGTACCCGGCCTCGCACTCCTCGCGCTCATCGCCTGGGAGCGGCGCTGGGCGGAGTTGCGGCGCTGGGAACTGTACGTGGGTCTGCTGGTGCAGTTCATGGTCATCGCGCCGTGGATCTACGCGGTGACGCGCGCGCCGCACGGTCTCGAGGCGCTGCGCGTCCTGTTCTGGAACAACCTCGCGGGCCGGTTCACCAGAGTGTCCGGACCTCCCGGGCTCGACTACACCACCGGTCATCACAACACGCCCGGCAAGTACTTTCTCGAACTGCCGGTGTATCTGCTCCCCTGGACCCTGCTCGCGGTGGCCGCGCTGCGCCGGGCCTGGGACCGCGTGCGCGAGCGGGGCGCCTCCTCCGTGGCCTGGCGCTTCGCGATCTGCGCCACCCTGCCGTTTCTGCTGGTGCTGTCCGTGGCCTCGACCGCCCGCGACATCTACGCCGCGCCCGCGTTGCTCGGATTCGGTCTGCTGATCGGATTGTGGGCCATGGAGATCGCCGGGAGCGAGCTCGGCTGGCTGCGGCCGCGCAAGAATGGACCGACCGTGACGCGGCTGGACCGGTTCGCGCTGACAGGAACCCAGGTGCTGGCGGGGCTGGTGGCGGGCGTCTACGTCGTGATTCTCGCGCTGCTCGCCGCGGCCGATCATGGCAATCCCCGGCTCACGCACGCCCTGAACGCCGTCGCGATCGCCGCAATTGCGGGAATCGCGCTCACCCTGGCGCATCAGGCACAACGGGCCAACGGCATGCTGCGAAGTCTCGGTTGGTCCTACGTGGCGTATGCAGCCGCGATGACACTCGGCGGTCTGGCGGTGTTTCCGACGATCGACCGATTGCAGGATCTGCCCTCGCTCGCGCAACGGATCCGGCTGGATGCGCGCAGCGGGCCGCTGGCCCTGCTCGCCGCAGACGAAACGACGATCGCGATGATCGACTATCGGCTGCAGACGCCATTCACCCTGCTCGACCCCGCGGTCGCGAGTCCCGACACTCTGGTGCTACGCTGGTTCAGGGCTGAAGGACAGGGCGCGCAGATCCTCGTCAAGTTGCCCGGCCGAGGCGTGGGCGAGGTATCGCGCCTGCTGAGGCGATTCCATGATCCGCCCACTGCCGATGACGGCCTCGCAGGGGCACTCGCCAGCAGGGGACTTGCACGAATCGTGCGTCGCTACGAGTTACCGGAAGGTCGGCGTTACGCGCTGCTGGGTGCGCCGCAACCGAGTCCAACACCAGCACCCTGACGGCGCGAAACCCTACCGGCGAAAGACCAGACGCCGGCGACAGACCCAGATGGCGGCGACGACCCCACACCGGCCACAGACTCAGACGGCGATGAGCTCCGTCCGTCAGGGATCGGCACGGGATCAGGTCCAGCTGTCGCCTCCGCCGAGGTCACCACCGCTGGAACCGTCGTCCCACGATCCGCCATCGGACAGGCCGAAGTCGTTTCCGCCCATGTCGGTATTCTGCGCGGTCTGGGACGGCTCACCCACCGGATAGACGTTGCCTTCGCGACGGTCGCCGTCGAGGAAGTGCCGTGCGAGTTCTTCCCCCGCCACGACGCCCGCACCCACCGCGAGTCCGCTGGCGAGCCCACCGGCGATGCCGGAACCGATTCCCGGCCCACCGGCGTAACCCGGGCCGTACCCGGGCCCGTAGACGGGGCCTGCGGCCGCAGCCGGCATACCCGTCGCGTAAGGTGAGTAGACAGCCGCCGCAGCACGGCGCCGCATCACGGCCCAGATCACCGCGATCGCGGCTACGAGCACGAAAACCCATCCCCACGGGAATGCGGGACGCACGGCACCAGCGGACTGGCTGAACCCGGGAGCCATGCGCATCGACTGCCCTTGCGACAGTTCACGCTGCAGCTCCCGCACCGAATTGGCGGGTGCGAACGGCAGACCCGGCTCGAGCGACTCGGCGGTGTTCAGCTCCTGGCGAGCCTGGGCGAATTGCCCTTCGCGCGCGTAGATCTCGGCCGCCACGTAGTGGGCCTTGGCGCTCTGCGGATGATCGCGCAGCGCCTGATTCACCATCTGCTGCGCCTGATCGAGGTGACCTGCCTTGGCGGCCTCATAGATCTGATGCGGCGTGGGATCGGCCTGCGCCAGCACCGGTCCGGCGCAGCCCAGGGCGAGAATCAATGCGAGAGTCCTTACTTTGTTCAGCATGACAGCCTCTTGGGGTTGGCCAGACACAGTCCCCGACCTGATATGCGGGCGGCGCGTTCCGTCTCAAGGGTGCGCCGCACACGTGCAAGCCCGCGATCCTGTGGGAGAAGCAGGGCCTGCCTGCTTGCTTGGGCAACGGACCGCGCACGGGGTTCCCCTGCCCAGTCTCAGCTCCACCTGCGCGGAGGTCAGTATACTCTTCAAATTTTAAACCCCTGTTGCCACGCTGACGCCGGATGATCTTTTTTATTGCCTTCGCCGCGTTCCTGTGGGCAGGAATCCAGAATGCGCTCGCCGGCGGTGGGTCCTTCATCACCCTGCCCGTGCTGATGCTCACGGGACTCAGCCCGCGCGCCGCCAATATCACCTCCACCATCGCGCTGTTTCCGGCGCAGATCGCCACCGCCTGGACCGGGCGCGAATACGTTTCAGGCGCTGCGGGCGTGAGTTTCCGTGCGCTGAGCACGATCAGCCTGATCGGCGGCGCGCTCGGCGCGGTGCTGCTGCTGGTGACACCTCAGTCGTTCTTCGCACGGCTGATACCGTGGCTGGTGTTGTTCGCGACGATGGTGTTTGCGTGGGGGAACTTCGGTCCGCGCCGTGAAGACAGTCGGGCCCTGGGCCGCACCGGGGCGGCCTTCACCCAATTCTGCATTTCCGTGTACGGCGGCTACTTCGGGGGCGCCATCGGCTTCCTGATGTTCGCCGCGCTGACCGCCGCGCAGGTGCCCATGCGTGCGGCCGGCGCCACGAAAAACGTCCTGGCCGCGGTCATGAACGCCTCCGCCGTCGCGATCTTCGTGTTCTCACCCGACGTTCACTGGGATGCGGTGCTCGCGGGATGCGCTGGAGGCATGCTGGGCGGCTTCCTCGGTGGGTTCATCCTGAACCGCATCAGCGAGCGGCTGCTCAAGCTGTTCGTCGTGGCCATCGGCATCGCGCTCACCATCGGCCTGTTCCTGCGCGACCACTGAAGGCTGACGCGGTCGCTGAAGACTCCGCGCGGCAGCCGAAGGCCGGGGAAAGCGGTGCCTTTCGCGGATCAACCGCCGCCCAGCAACCCGGCGCTGACGTTGATCGCGAACCCGAGTATCGAGACGTTGAACAGGAAGGAGATGACGCTGTGCAGGGTCACGACCTTGCGCACTCCGACTTCATTGGTCGCGACATCCGCGGTCTGACATGCCGCAGCGATCGTGAATGAGAAATAGAGAAAGTCCCACAGCAGCGGCTCCTTCGTTCCGGGGAACGACAGCGGCGGGTCGCGCGGATCAACGCTGTAGTAAAGATCGGCGTAGTGCAGCGTGAACATCGTGGGCACGAGCAGCCAGGAGTCCACCACGGTCAGGCTGGCCAGCACGATGTGCACGCATCGTTCCGCAGTTCCGAACTCCTTGAGCGTGGACAGGAACACCACGATGGACATGACACTCAGGATGGCGGCGACGATGACCACCACCAGGATGACAGGCGCGGTCGGATCCTCCTCCGCATAGCGCGCGCGCATCTGCCGCGCGTCCAGGCGGCGGAGCGCAAAGTAGGTCGCGGGCAGAAACAGCAGCACGGCGCCATTCCAGGCGGTCAGCAATCGCATCAGGACGGACCAGTGGGGCGGCACGAGACAGAAGATCAACACGCCGGCCAGCATCGCCGACCAGAACCGCACGTGATTGCGCAGCAACAGCTGCATGGCTGAGCGGCTGCGCGCGCCGCCTGTCCTTGCCGGTCCGGATTTGCCATCGGCCATCGGATGCTCCCTTGCGCGGAAAATTCCGGTGCGCGGTCGAGCGGTGGGCCGATCATTCACCATGCGATCAACCCTGCGCAAGCGCCGGCGTGAGGTTCAGTTGGCGTGGGCCAGGCTCGCCAAGAACGTGAAGGTATCCTCAGCAGCGGGCGAGCGTCCGCGAGCTACCAGAGCGAACGGTACCAGGGTATCTGCGTGGCCGCGGTGAGCGTAGATGTGCATTTCGACCCGCACGTGATTGCTCACAAGCGCATCCCGTAGCGCTGTCGCCTCTTTCGGCGACACGTCAGTGTCGTCTTCACCGTGCAGCAGTAGGGTGGGAGGTGACTGGTCATCCACGAAACGAATGGGTTGCCAGTCCTTCTCGCCGTACGGTGCCGGAAACGTGGCTCGAAGCGTATCGGTGTCGGGCACGAGCACATACGGCCCTGACAATCCAATCAGACCCCGGATGGCGGCAGGGTCGGCGCCAAACTTGCGCAGGAAGTCATGATTGAAGGCGAGGAAGGCCGCCGTGTGGCCCCCCGCCGAATGCCCCATGAGCACGATGTTGCGAGGATCACCGCCGAATTCCCGCGCATGCTGCTCAACCCAGGCCACTGCCCGAGCACCATCTTCCTCGAAGCTCGGGAACGTAACCTGCGGATACAGGCGATAGTCCGGCATAACCGCGACGTAGCCATGTTGGGCCAAATCCGTCCCGACGAAACGGTAGTTCGATCTGCTCCCGTGGACCCAGGTGCCACCGTACCAGAAGATGACCACCGGCCGATCCACCGCGGCCTTCGGCGCATACACATCCAGTCGTTGACGCGACTCCGATCCGTACGGCAGGTCGACGTGCCGCACCACGCCGCTGAAGGGCGTGGGCGCATTGGCAATGAGGAACTCGGTCGATGTGCAGCCGGTCGCCAGCAGGGCGACCAGAATCAGGCAAGAAAGCCGGGAGCACGCCAGGTGCAAGCGCAATATGTCTTTACGCGGAAGGATGGCAGTCTCCAAGTGACTCAGCGGTGACTGCCGGATGAGTCGATCATGCACTTGCCGATGGATGAGTGGCCCCTGCGCCGGAATGGACACTGTGAAAATCGCGCGCCCGGAGAGATTCGAACTCCCGACCCTCAGGTTCGAAGCCTGATGCTCTATCCAACTGAGCTACGGGCGCAGCCGGGGCCGATTCTACCGGCTTTCCGCCTGTGGCGGCGGCGATCCGCGCCAGGAACGAACCACGCCAGGGCGATCGGCGAGGGGGACGAACCACGCTGGGGCAATCCACGCCAAAGGCGATCCACGCTAGAATGCGCCCTCGTCGAGTGCGGGGGTACGCGTGGAACATTCGCCTCTACGTCGTCGGGTCATGGCGGGAACCGGTGCCACCTTGCTGGCCAGTGCGCTGCCGGGTTGCACGCAACTGCCGGGATCGCGCGAGGGCGCCACCCCGGCCGCACAGGGCTCGAAGGCCGGAGGGCCGGTGCTGCAACTTACCCCGATTCATGTCAGCGCGGACCGGATCACCAACATCACCGTCTGCACGCGACCGTTCAGGGCACAAGGTCCGCGCATCGAAGTTGAGCAGGTCGGCCAGAAGACGGTCATCCACAACTACGGTCACGGCGGCAGCGGCTGGTCGCTCTCGTGGGGTTCCAGTGCGCTCGCCACCGAGAAGGCGATGGCGACCGGAGAGCATGACATCGCGGTCATCGGCTGCGGTGCGCTGGGTCTGACATCCGCCCTGCTCCTGCAGCGCGCTGGCGCCAACGTGACGATCTATGCGAAGGACCTGCCACCCAACGTGCGCTCCTCGAATGCCACGGGCGTCTGGTCGCCGGACTCACGTGTCTGTCTCGAGTCCTATGCCACTCCCGAGTTCAGGAAGATGTGGGAAGGGATGGCGAGACAATCGTTCCGCACCTACCAGAGCCTGCTCGGGCTCCAGGGCAATCCGGTCGAGTTCATCGACAGCTACTTCGCCACTGACCAGCCCATGAGCGCTCGCCGGGACGCGGCGCCGGCGCGCCCGGACAGACCGCCGTTCGCGCAACTGGAGCGCAGCCTGTTGGGCGATCTGATGACCCGCGAGGAGGAATTCGGTCCCGGCACCCACTCCCTGCGCGTGCCGTATCTGCAGCGAACTACGACGATGATGTTCAACATCAGTTCGTACGCGCGGATGCTCATGTCCGACTTCTTCCAGGACGGCGGACACATCGAGGTGACTGAGTTTCATTCGCCGGCTGACTTCGCGCGCCTGCGCCAGAAGACCGTCGTCAACGCCACCGGCTACGGTGCGCGGGCGCTGTTCGGCGACAAATCGATCACGCCCGTGCGCGGCCAGATTGCGCACATGATTCCGCAGCCGGAGCTGACCTACAGCCTGTATTACAAAACGGTCTTCTTCGTCCCCCGTCGCGACGGACTTGTGTTCCAGGCCACGGGCGAGGACGACTATTACGGCTTCGGCAACGACGACACCACGCCCGACCGGGACGAAGCCGAATTCGCGGTCAGGACCATCGCGGAGCTGTTCGCCCCGAGTTGAGGGTCCCTCAGGGCCATCGATCCCGAGGAGCTGGCGGCCTGAGAGCCTGGCGGCTTGCTTGCGCTGAACGCCTCAGGCGGCACTGCTGCGAGCGCCCGCAAAGGCCCGCAGCCCCTGCAGGAACGCATCCACTTCGGGCTCCGTCCCGATCGTGATGCGACACCAGTTCTCGAAGGGTGGGAACCGCCGCCCGACGAGAATGTTGCGCTTGCGCATGAACTCGGTGAACTGCGCCAGCGGTTTGCCCGTGTCGAAGAACACGAAATTGCCCTGCGGCTCCGCGTAAGCCATGCCCAGCTGCGCCAACTCTGTAGT
The DNA here is from genome assembly GCA_035542375.1 of Steroidobacteraceae bacterium. Classification (GTDB taxonomy): domain Bacteria; phylum Pseudomonadota; class Gammaproteobacteria; order Steroidobacterales; family Steroidobacteraceae; genus 13-2-20CM-66-19. Next base: position 49,744 of record DATKLO010000185.1, read on the forward strand.
GATGCGGGTGCGGCTGGAGACGATGCGGCGGCGGGTATCGGTCAGGAAGGCGTGGTCGCCGAGACTGGCGCGCGCGGCTCGCACGGCGAAAACGTTTGGGCTCGTCATGCGCATGTCGGCGAGTTGTTTGGCGACATCGGGTCGCGCGATGGCATAGCCGCACCGCACACCGGCCATCCCGTGGATCTTCGAGAAGGTCCTCAGGACCACTACGCGTTTGCTCCCCGAGGTCAGACTGGCGACGGATCGCACATCCTGCCCTCCCGCGAAATCCATATAAGCCTCGTCCACGATCGTCGTGACATGGTCGGGAAGTGCATTCACAAAGGACGCGATCGCACTGGCACCGACCACAGTCCCTGTCGGATTGTTCGGATTGCAGATGTAGATGGCTCGCGTGCGATCCGTAACCGCCGCGTGCATGGCATTCAGGTCGTGGCGCAGCGCCTTGTCGACCGCTACCGTCTTTACCGTCGCGCCTACGCGGCTCGCGTAGTCGGGAAGTTCGAGGTAGGTGGGATCGGCGGTGATCAGTTCACCGCTTTCCCTCCCACACATCAGTCCGAGCGCGCGCAGAAGCTCGCCGGAGCCTGTGCCGGTCACGATGTGATCGGCGCTCAGTCCCTCCTTCTGCGACAGTAGCTTCACCAGCGCGTCGACTTCATCGTCCGGGTAGCGGCAGGCAGCGGGAATCGCCTGCGACAGGACCGCCCGGGCCGCCGGCGAGGGTCCGTAGGGATTCTCGTTCCAGCACAGGATGATGGGCCCAGCCTTGCCGGTTGCGTCCGCGGCGGCCGCACCGGCAGCGCCAGTTGTGGAACTGGCGGCTGCGGCTGTGGCGGCGCCACTCGCGGCTGTCGCGCCGGCGGCGGTGGCGCCGGCGGCGGACCAGGAAACCCGTGATCCCGCCAGCGCCAGCGCGGAGGCGGTCAGCAGACTGCGACGACTCAGACTCATTTTGACACTCCCGGTGAGCGCTCAGGCCTTCTCCGCCGCCCAGTTGACGACTTTCTGCAGGTCGGCCTTCACGACCGCGGTGATCGGCGCGGAGAACTTCTCGTACGCGCTGCCCACCTTGCTCTTGAGCGCACTGCCCTTGTGGATGATGCGGTAGCCGCGATTCTTCGCCCCGAAATGGGCGATCCAGAACTTCTCCACCCACGGGCGCTGGTCCACCGTGCGCCCCCTGGTGGACAGCTTCGGTCCCTCCACCGCCCACAGCGAGTCGGAGATGAAGCTCTTGGCCTTGGCGAGGATGGGATCGAGGAATTTCTTGTTGGCCTCGACCTGGTCCATCCAGCCGCGCGGCGGGGGCCGCCCGGCGGCGAAACAACTCAACACGATGGCGGAGGTGTCGGAAGCGGTGAGCAGGTAGCACCCCAGCAGCGGACAGACCGTGAACACGGCCGGCGACAGTGTCTTCGGTGTCAGCAGCGCCTGCTTGCCCGCCTTCATCTCACGATATTCGATGCCACGGCGGCGGATGATTACCGCCAGCACAGCGATCTTGCTGGCCAGCGATACCGCGCTCGAAGCCACGCCACCGGCGCCGCTGCCGATGAGCGCGGCATTGACGATGGCTTCGACGGCCTGCACCGTGCCCTTGGTGAAGCCATCATTGGCGCGACGATCCAACAGCACGTTGACAGACTGCAGCGCCTGTTGGGGAGCTCCGATGTTGACGATCGGAGTGGCTTCCAGAGCGCGAAATCCCGTGCGCACATCGTCCGCCGCCCCGTAGAGCGACCGGACCGCATCCACTCCGCCCTTGACGCACCCGAGATAGGGGACCACCGCGGCGTAGAGGCCGCTGAAGGTCTGCAGGCCGACGGCCTGCACCGTCTCGACCGGTGTCGCCGTGCCCGCCAGCTTCTTGGCGAACTCCATCACCGTATCGAGCGGTGAGGCGACGAAATTGAATCCGGTCTTGAACGCATCGTAGCCGCGGACCTGGGCAATGTCCCCCAGGATCGAATCGGCGATCTCCACCGCGCCACTGACGATGTCGTTCGCCTTGTCGCCGGCTTCTTCGGAGCTCGTGAAGCGCGCGCCCGAGAACAGGATCGCGAAGTTGTCTTCGATGGCGCTGCGCACCGCCTGGAACGCCGCTGCATCCTGCTGAGTGAGCGGTCCGGACATGCCACTGGTGAGCGGCTGCTGCGCCGGCAGGCTCGCCTTGGGTTTGAGGAGTGTCTTCAGCGGCTTGAACGGATCGACCATCGCGCCTGCCCCCGTCTCGTTTCGCGAGACGCTAACACGAGATACAGTGCGCTCTCCACCAAAGACAGCGCCTCATGGCGCGGCAACATGAAGACAAGACAGCGCTGCGCCTGGGCCTCGGGCTCCGATCCCGAGATGACCCGCTACCACGACCGGGAGTGGGGCCGCCCCGTGCGCGATGACCGACTGCTGTTCGAGATGCTCATCCTCGAAGGGGCACAGGCGGGACTCTCCTGGTCCACCATCCTGCACAAGCGGGCGAATTACCTGCGGGCGTTCGCCGGCTTCGATGTCGCCCGGGTGGCTCGCTTCGATACCCGGCGGCGGGCCGCCCTGATGCGGGATGCCGGCATCGTCCGGAACCGCCTGAAGATCGGGTCCGCCGTGACCAATGCGCAGGCCTTCCTCGCCGTGCAGAAGGAGTTCGGCTCGTTCAGCCGTTATCTGTGGGCGTTCGTGGCGGGCAAGCCGGTCGCGACGCAACGGCCGGCCGGAGAACGCCTGCCGGCGCGCACCGAGCTCAGCGACCGCATCTCCAGAGATCTCAGGAAGAGGGGCTTCCGGTTCGTCGGCAGCACCATCATCTATGCGTTCCTGCAGGCCGTCGGGGTGGTCAATGACCACAGCCGCTACTGCTTCCGGGCGCCCGGCGCCCGCCGGGCCCGGCCGCGCAAACCCATCAGGCCTCCCGGCCGAGTCCACGCGGCCCCGCAGCGCTAGTCGCCGGCGCCACCGGGCCACTAAGATAAGCGGTGGATCCACAATAACCGGGGTTACTGGTATGAAAGCGCTCCCTTCCCTCGCGGCCCTCGCCCTACTCGCGGCGGCACCGGTCTATGCCGACTGCAGCTATCCGACCCCACCGGATAAGATCCCGGATGGCAACACGGCGACCCTCGAGGACATGGTCAAGGCGCAGAAGGCCGTGAAGGATTACAACAATGCCATCACCGCCTATCTCTCCTGCATCAAGCTGGAGCACGATGATGCCGTCAGCAAGGGCGGCGACAAGCTGACCAAGGAGCAGCTGGCGGATCTGGAGCGTGTGGAAGCGCAGAAGCACAACGCGGCCGTGGACCAGCTGCAGGGTATCGCCGACCGCTTCAACGATCAGGTCAAGGTCTACAAGGCCAAGAACGACAAATCCAAGGGCTGATGCCCCGTGCTGAGCCCCGCCCAGGCGGACGAACTGATCGGGCAGCATCTGACGTGTCTGCCCATCGAGTCGTTGCCGCTGGCCCAGTGCGGAGGCGCCGTACTACGCGAGAACATCTACGCGGAGCGGGACCAGCCCCCCTTCGACCGCGTAGCGATGGATGGCATCGCGCTGGACAGCATGACCGTCCAGCGCGGCGCCCGCCGTCTGCACATCCAGGCCACCCAGGCCGCGGGTGACCCACCGCTGTCGCTGGCCAGTGCGGTTGCCTGCATCGAAGTGATGACGGGTGCCGTGCTGCCTGGGGGCTGCGACTGCGTCATTCCGGTAGAGCAGATCGAGGTTCGCGGCAGCGAAGCGGAGCTGGCCGCGGGTACCGCCGTGGCTGCCGGCCAGAATGTGCATCGCCGCGGCACCGACACCCGCCAGGGTGCCCTGCTGCTGTCGGCCGGCCTGCGGTTGCGGGCCCCGGAGATCGCGATCGCCGCATCGGCGGGGATGGACCGGATCCGCGTCAGCAGCCAGCCGATGCTCGCGGTGATCTCCACGGGCAACGAGCTGGTGGAGCCGGGTGAACCCATCCTGCCTCACCAGATCAGGCGGTCCAACGCCTACGCCATCGTCGCGGCCCTGCGGCAGCATGGGTTTCAGCGTGTCGCGGACGATCACCTGATGGACGATGCGGCGGAGCTCAAACGGCGGCTGAAATTTCATCTTGAGACCCACGATGTGCTCGTGCTCAGCGGTGGCGTCTCGATGGGCAAGCTGGACTTCGTGCCCAAGATCCTGGACGAGCTGGGTGTGCAGACGGTTTTCCATAAGGTCGCCCAGCGGCCCGGCAAGCCGATGTGGTTCGGCGTCGCCGGCTCCGGAGCCACCGTGTTCGCCCTGCCCGGCAATCCGGTCTCGACCTTCGTGTGTCTGGCGCGCTACGTCCTGCCAGCCCTGTTCGCCGCCATGGGTCAGCCGGCGCCCGAGCCGGAAAAGATGGCCCTGGGGGCCGAGATCCAGGTCACCCCCGCGCTGACCTCCTTCATGCCCGTGCGGGTGGACGTGGACGACTGGGGCCGGGCCTGGGCCATGCCGCAGCCCACCAATGGCTCCGGGGACTTCACGGCCCTGGCCGGGACGGATGGCTTCGTGGAGCTGCCCCCGGGACCGAACCGGTACCCCAAGGGGTTCGTGACCCGCCTGCACCGCTGGTAACCGGGGCGCCGGGCCCCATATCCGCCCAAGAGCTCCGACGCAGGCCCGTTCCGGGGGGTGCTATTGGCATTCCCCATGACCGGGTGGTAATACCCTTGCCGACCATGCCCAGATCCGAAGTCGTCGTTCCCCTTTCCGCGCCTTCCGGTTCGCGCAACTCGCTGGCCAGTTCGCGTGACTCGGGGGCAGGTCCGCGTGACACGCTGGGCCGCCCCGTGCGCGACCTGCGCATCTCCGTCATGGACCGGTGCAACTTCCGCTGCCCCTACTGCATGCCGCGGGAGAAGTTCCACGAGCGCTACCAGTTCCTGGGATCACACGAGCGGCTGTCCTTCGACGAGATCGTGCGGGTGTCGCGCGTGTTCGTGAAACTGGGCGTGCGCAAGCTGCGCCTGACGGGCGGCGAACCCCTGCTGCGGGCCAACCTCGCGGACCTCATAGGCGATCTGAGCGCGATCCCGGGCGTGGAGGATGTCGCCCTGACCACGAACGGCGTGCTGCTCGCGCGCCACGCCGTGGAACTGAAGGCGGCCGGACTCAAGCGCATCACGGTCAGCCTGGACAGCCTGGACCCGGAGGTGTTCGCCCGCATGAGCGGTGGATTCGGCGGACTGCAGGACGTGCTCGACGGAATCGAACACGCGCGCAGCTCGGGACTGGAGCCGATCAAGATCAACGCCGTGATCGAGAAGGGCATCAACGACCACACCGCGCTCGATCTCGTGGAGCGCTTCCGCGGTACCGGCATCATAGTGCGCTTCATCGAGTACATGGACGTGGGCAATCGCAACGACTGGCGTGCGGATCTGGTGGTCCCCTCCCGGGAGCTGATGACGCGCATCGGCGCCCGCTGGCCTTTGAAACCGGTCGAACCCGAGTATCGCGGCGAAGTCGCCGAGCGCTATGAATTCCTCGACGGCCAGGGTGAGGTGGGTTTCATCTCCTCGGTGACCCAACCCTTCTGCGGCGACTGTTCGCGGGCCCGACTGTCCTCCGATGGAGTCATCTACACCTGCCTGTTCGCCACGCGCGGCACCAGCCTGCGCGACGCGTTGCGCGGTGGCGCGAGCGATGACCAGTTGTTCGAGACCATACGCTCGATCTGGGCCGCTCGCGCGGATCGCTACAGCGAGCGACGCGCACAGCTGCGCCAGTCGGGCGGCGATCAGCGCAAGGTCGAGATGTTCTACATTGGCGGTTGACATGCGCAGACGCACTTCATCCTCACTGACCCATCTGGATGCGAACAATCGCCCGACCATGGTCGATGTCGGCGCGAAAGACGTGACGCGCCGGGTGGCGGAGGCAGAGGCGCGCGTGAAGTTGCCGAAGGATGTGGCTGCGGTGCTGCGCAAGAGCGGTCACCGGACGAAGAAGGGACCGGTGTTCGATACGGCCGTGATAGCCGGCGTCATGGCGGCGAAACGCACGCATGAGCTCGTGCCGTTCTGTCACCCCTTGCCCCTGGACAACTGCAGGATCGAGATCACCTCGCAAGGCCGCGAGGTCCTGATCCGGTGCAAGGTCTCGGTGCATCACCGCACGGGAGTAGAAATGGAAGCATTGACAGGCGCCTCGATCGCCGCCCTGACTCTTTACGACATGTGCAAGGCGCTGTCGCATGACATTGAGATCGCGAGCGTGCGCCTGGTGGAGAAGACAGGTGGCAAGCGCGACTTCCGGCGCGAGCGCACGGAACGCAGACGGGCGGGCAGCCGGTGAGTTCCCCTGACGCCGCCGCTGTCTATGGCCTCGTACTCGCCGGTGGGCGCAGCACCCGAATGCAGCGCGACAAGGCCGGCCTCAGCTATCACGGTCAGACTCAGCTGGAACGGGCGATGTCCCTCCTGCAGCCCCACGTGTCACGGGCGTTTGTGTCCGTGCGGCCCGACCAGACCGGTGATCCGCTGCGGGCCCGCTACGAACAGATCGTGGACATCCAGTCCGACCTGGGACCGATCGCGGGCATCATGGCGGCCCAGGCTCGTTTCCCCCAGGCGGCGTGGCTCGTGCTCGCCTGCGATCTGCCGTTTCTGGACGATGCGACACTGGCCCACCTGCTGTTTGCACGTCAGCCACAGCGTCTGGCCACGGCGTATCGGTCCAGTCATGACGGCCTGCCGGAACCGCTGTGCGCGATCTATGAACCCGCGAGCCGCGCGGCACTGCTGGCTCACGTGGCCAACGGCAAGAGCTGCCCACGCAAGTTCCTCATCAATGCGGATGCCCAGTTGATCGACGAACCCAACCCCCGCGCCCTGGATAACGTGAACACACCCGATGAGTACGGCTCCGCGGTCGCGAGCCTGCGGTCAGTCAACAAACGCATCAAGGTGCAGTACTACGCCCTGCTGCGCGAACAGGCGGGCCGCAGCGACGAGGCAGTGATCACGCCGGCGAATACACCAGCGGAGTTGTATGACGAGCTGAAAACCCGTTATCCCTTCACTCTCGCGCCGAGCCTGCTGCGAGTGGCGGTGAACGCGGAATTCGGCGACTGGACGCAGCCGCTGGCCGACGGCGACTCGGTGGTGTTCATCCCGCCGGTGGCCGGTGGTTGAACCCGGCAACCGCATGAGTGATTTCGGCGGCCCGGCAGCCGGGCATGGCATGACGAGTACACGGACATGAGCACTTTCAGTTTCAGCCGCGAGCGGATCGATGCGGCGCAGTTGCGCTCCCGGCTGACGGATCCGGCCGCTGGCGGTTACGCCTCATTCGAGGGTTGGGTGCGCAATCACAACGACGGCCTGCCCGTGCGTCACCTCGAGTACGAAGCGTTCGAGCAGCTCGCCGTGAAGGAAGGCGAGCGCATCGTGGCGGAAGCACTCGCCCGGTTTGGAGTCGAGCATGCCGCCTGCGTCCACCGCATCGGAGATCTCGCCATCGGGGAGATGGCCGTCTGGGTCGGAGTGAGTTCACGCCATCGGCATGAGGCATTCCTGGCGTGCCGCTACATCATCGACGAGGTCAAACACCGCGTCCCGATCTGGAAGAAGGAGCATTACGAGAACGGTGACTCCGGCTGGGTCAACTGCGAACGCTGCGCCACGCCGTCGCAAGTGCATGAGCACGCGCATGACCATGGCGATGGGCACACGCATGAGCACTCGCATGAGCATGGCGACGGGCGCGCGCCGGAGCACTCCACGGATCACACCCCGGCGAAACCCGACTACTCACGTCAGATGACGCTGAAGGAAGTCGGTGCGGCGGGACAGGCGAAGCTGCGGGCCAGCGCGGTACTCGTCGTGGGATGTGGCGGCCTCGGTGTGCCGGTCATCAGTTACCTGGCCGGCGCCGGCATCGGGCGCCTGGGGCTGCTCGACAGCGATCGCCTGGAAGCCTCCAACCTGCATCGGCAGACCCTCTATTCACTTGCTGATACTGGCCAGCCGAAAGCCGAACTCGCCGCGGCCCGAGTGCGCTCGCTCAATCCCGAAGTCAACGTCACAGTGCACGCCGTGCGTCTCGAGGCAGGCAATGCGGCTGAGTTGATCGCGCCATACGATCTGGTCGTGGACTGCACCGACAACTTCACCACGAAGTTCCTGCTGAACGACCACTGCGTACACCTCGGCAAGCCCGTGATTTTCGCGAGCGTCTATCAGTATGAAGGGCAGTTGCAGGTGGTGCGCCCCGACAAGGAAGGCGCATGCCTGAGATGCGTCTGGCCTGAAGCGACGCGCGACGGACTCGTCGGTAATTGCGCGGAGGCAGGTGTACTCGGCCCGGTGCCGGGCGTCTTCGGCAGCCTGCAGGCGTTCGAGGCCCTCAAAGTGCTCCTGGATCTTCCCGGTCAGTCCGGCAACGCGATCGTCGTCCTCGACCTGCTGACTCTGTCCCTGTCGCGGGTCACCGCGCGCCGCGCCAGCTCGTGTCCGCAGCATGCGACTGCGCGACTCGCCGCGCCGGAGCCGGCGCAGGACGATATCGAGGTCAGCTTCGACTCTCTGGATGAAGCGTGCGCGGCCGGCTTCGAGGTGATCGACATCCGGGAGGCGCGCGAGTGTTCGGAGGTACCGATACCTTGCGCGCAGGCGCGCCACACTCCCATGGCACAGCTGCTATACGGCCAATCTCCCTTCGTTGCGAAGGATCGCAGCCTGCTCGTTTGCGCCAGCGGCCGTCGCAGCCTGGCCGCCGCGCAGGAACTACGCTCCCGCGGTCAGACGGCCGTGTATTCGTTCAAGGGTGGAATCGCGGCTCTGGCGGAAGATCAGGGCCGGACCTGGCCTGAACCACGCACGACGTACTTGTAGCTCGTCAACTGTTCCACGCCCACCGGTCCGCGCGCATGGAAGCGGTCAGTGGAGATTCCGATCTCGGCGCCCATCCCGAACTCGCCTCCGTCGGCGTACTGCGTGGAGGCGTTGTGCAGCACGATCGCGCTGTCCACCTGCTGCAGGAACCGATCGGCCGTGGCCTGGTTCTCGGTGATGATGGATTCCGTATGGGCGGAGCCGTACTTCGCGATGTGCGCGATCGCGGCATCGACACCATCAACCACGCGGGCGGCGATGATCGCGTCGAGATACTCCGTATACCAGTCGTCTTCGGTCGCGGGGACCACGCGTGAGTCCACCTTCTGCACGGCCGGATCTCCGCGCACCTCGCAACCGGCCTCGAGCAGATCCTTCACGATGGGCGCCAGATGGGTGGAGACGCAGGCGCGATCCACCAACAGCGTCTCAGCGGCCCCGCAGACACCGGTCCGACGCATCTTGGCGTTCAAGGCAATCGTGCGGGCCATCCGCACGTCCGCGTCACGATCGACGTACACGTGGCAATTGCCTTCGAGATGCCCGATGACCGGCACGCGCGCTTCCTGCTGCACGCGCGCCACGAGACTCTTGCCGCCGCGCGGCACGATGACATCCAGGTATTCCGTCATGCCGGCCAACATGTAACCCACAGCAGCCCGGTCCGTGGTGGGCACGAGCTGGATGCACTCAGCCGGCAGCCCTGCTGACTTCAGTCCTTCCACCAGACAGGCGTGAATGACCTCGTTCGACTGGCGGCTTTCCGAGCCGCCCCGCAGGATGACCGCGTTGCCCGACTTCAGACACAGCGCGCCGGCATCGGCGGTGACGTTGGGGCGGCTTTCGTAAATGATGCCGATCACACCCAGCGGTACGCGCACCCGCTGGATGCGCAGGCCGTTGGGCCGGGTCCACTCCGCCACCACGGTTCCGACCGGATCGGCGAGCGTGACGACCTCTTCCACGCTGCGCGCGATCGATTCGATCCGTTTGGCATCCAGGCGCAACCGGTCGAGCAGCGCGGCGCCGAGTCCCGCCTCCCGCGCGGCCTGCATGTCGGCTTCGTTGGCGGCCTGGATGCGATCGCGGTGCGTGCGTATCGCTGCGGCAGCTGCCGTCAGCGCCTGATTCTTTTTCGGCGCGGCGGTGTTGGCCAGCACGTTGGCGGCCGATACGGCAGCCTTGCCCAGCCGCTCCATCAGCTCCGCGACGCTCATCCGGATTCCGCCCGCGGGCCTTCCGCAAGCTGCGGCTCCGACCCGAGAATGACCAGGTCGTCGCGATGGATCATCTCATCGCGGCCGCGGAAACCGAGAATGCCCTCGATCTCGGAGGACTTGCGCCCCATGATGCGCGCGGCATCCGCATCCGAATACGCGATGATGCCGCGGGCGACTTCGGCACCGTCCAGCCCATTGACGCTGACAGTGTCGCCGCGATCGAAACGGCCACGGGCCCCGATGACCCCGGCAGGCAACAGACTCTTGCCCTCACGCAGCGCGCGCAATGCACCGGCATCGATCGTGATGCTGCCCGCCGGGCGCAGCGTGCCCGCGATCCACTGCTTGCGCGCGGTCACCGGAGTGGCATTCGGCACGAACCACGTGCAGCGCGCCCCCTCCTCGATCCGTCTCACCGGATGTGGGTGGTGGCCGGCCGCGATGCACATGTGACAGCCGGCGGCCACGGCGATCCGCGCCGCCATGATCTTGGTGGTCATGCCGCCGGAGCCCACTGCCGAAGCGGAGCTGCCCGCCATGGCTTCGATCTCCGGGGTGATCTGCCGCACCTGCCAGATGAACTCGGCGGCCGGGTCCCTGTTGGGATCGGTGCTGAACAGACCTTCCACATCCGAGAGCAACACCAGGCAGTCGGCACCTGCCATCTGCGCCACGCGCGCGGCCAGGCGATCGTTGTCGCCGTAGCGGATCTCCTCGGTGGCCACGGTGTCGTTCTCGTTGACGATGGGCAGCACGCCGAGGCTGAGCAGCGTCTCCA
>DATKLO010000186.1:0-3432 GCA_035542375.1 Steroidobacteraceae bacterium
CGGGCGGGATTGAACCGCCGACCTCTTCCGTGTCAAGGAAGCGCTCTCCCACTGAGCTACGTGCCTGCGTACTCCGACCCGCCCTGCCGACTTCGCCACCACGATGTGTGTGCTGTCAGAGCAAGGTAAGCGCCGAGGGACCTATTGGGTACCAATTTCGCCCTGCAGGGTCAAGAAACATTGTCTGTCCACGTGAGACCGAGCGGAGTTTGCCAGTCTCCAGCCGGGCTGTTACCGTGCGCTACCGGATGACCCGGCAACCGCTGTTCGTCGCCTTCTTCTTCGCGGTGCTCCTGTTCCTGCTCTACCAGTTCTATCTCATGTTCAGCGTCTTTCTTCTTCCGTTGACGTGGGCGGCGTTGTTGGCGATCGTCTTCTATCCATTGCATCTGCGGCTGACGCACCTGCTGCGCGGCCGCAACAGCCTGGCGTCGTTCCTCTTCACCACGATCGTGATCCTTGTGGTGATCGTGCCCACAGTGCTGCTGAGCCTGCTGCTCGCCAGCGAGTCGCTGGCCGTCTACCAGTGGAGCAGGGACTTCCTCACCGGCGACGGGCTGACGGAGTTGATGAAACGCGCGCAAGCGTGGAAGCCGGCGAAGGCGCTGGGGATCTTCGGGCCGATCCTGGAGGCGTGGAACATCGACATTGCCGGCGTGGCCGTGAAGGCGGCGAACGTGGTGAGCAGCTTTCTGGTGTCGCAGGCCACGGACTTCGCGAAGAACCTGGCGTCGTTCGTCGTCAACTTTTTCCTCACCACCTTCGCGTTGTTCTTCTTCTTCCGCGATGGCGCGCGCATGGTGGCGGCGGTGCGCGACCTGGTGCCGATGGAGTCGGAGTATAAGGACCTGATCCTCACTCGCCTCTACGAGACCGTGGCTGCGGTCGTCCAAGGCACGATGGTCACGGCCACGGCGCAAGGTCTCTTGACCGGCTTCGGCTTCTTCGTGCTCGGGGTACCTTTCGCGGTGTTTCTGGGTTGCGGTGCGGCGTTCGCGTCGTTGCTGCCGCTGGGAACGTCCCTGGTGTGGGTGCCGGTGGCGATCTACCTCGGCGTGGCGGTATCGGTGACGCGTGCAATCGTCCTGATCATCTGGGGCCTACTGGTCGTCGGTACGGTCGACAATCTGCTGCGCCCGCTGCTCATCGGCGGGCGCGCCGAGATCCCGACGTTGCTCTTGTTCTTCGGCATGCTGGGCGGCTTGCAGGCGTATGGGTTCCTCGGGATCTTCCTGGCGCCGGCATTGATTGCGATCCTCGTGGCGTTCTTGAAGATCTACCGCGAGCAGTACCGCACCGCGGCCGAGACCAAGTAGGGCGAGAAGTAGATCGATCGATTCATGGACGCCGCCAACCACATGCACGACGTCGTCGCGCTGCTCGAAGAGATGCCTGCACAGCACTGCGAATCGAGACAGAGAGCCCGGGGGCTCAAAGCCCCCGGCTTACACAGCGAAACCGGCTGGAAGCCGGCTCATTGGCATGCGTCACAACCCGAATCACCGGGCTACGTTGTGTGAGCCAGGGGATGTCATTCCCCGGCGACGGCCCGCCCGGGTGTCCCGATCGGGCGCCGCGAGCCGCTCGAACAGGTCGTTGGTGGTGCCGTGGGCGTGGTGCTCCTTTTGACGGCGCACGTACGCCAGCACGGCTGGGAGCGCGCGCTCACCGAAGCTCAGCACGGCATAGCCGTCCTGCCATTGAAAGCGCGCACCCGCACGGTTGAACAGATGATTGACAGCGTGCGAACTCGATCCCTTCAACTGGCCGACGACCGCCGCGATCGACCGCGTGGGCGGGATGCTGACGACCAGGTGAAGGTGATCTTCTACCATCCCGGACTCGTGGATGAAGATGCCAAGGTCCTTCGCTTTGGAGTGCAAAACGCCACGGACCAGACGCTCGGCGCGGTCGTCGATCAACGGCAGGCGCTCATACGTCGCCCACACGAGGTGGTAGAATGGTCGCCAATATGACACTGATTATTCATCTAGCACACTGATGACCAGGTCTGAACAGAGCAGCCCCAGCCGGCTTCGAGCCGGCCTTGCCATCTCAGCCGGGGGATTCATTCCCCGGCGGCTGCAGCCGCGCCCGCCTCCAGTTCCTCCCGCAGTTCCAAGAGCACGGGACCTTGTCGCGGCGGGAGTTCGCGCGCACGCATCACGCCCTTTCCCCGCGACGCCGCCGCGCATCACGCCGCGCGACGTGCAACGCGTGGCGCCGCACGGGCGAGGCAGTTCCAACCGATCGATGTCCACGACCTGGGCGATGGCAGCCTCGCAGTGGCCGGGGAATAAAATCCCCCGGCTCACACAACCAAGCCCGGTGAACCGGGCTGCGGCACATACGAACGAGCCGGCTTGCAGCCGGCTTCGCCGTCTCAGCCGGGGGATTCATTCCCCGGCGGCTGCAGCCGCGCCTGCCTCCAGTTCCTCCCGCAGTTCCAAGAGCACGGGACCTTGTCGCGGCGGGAGTTCGCGCGCACGCATCACGCCCTTTCCCCGCACCGCCGCGGCGCATCACGCCGCGCTACGTGCAACGCGTGGCGCCGCCAGGGCGAGGCATTTCCAGCCGATCAGCAGCGTCACACGCGAGCGCACGGGCCGCGGGCCTCCGCGACGACCGTGCCCTCGCATCGGGAAATGCCTCGCCCCTACACGGCACGCGGACACAGATGTTCCGTCTGAGCCATCGTCGCACCTCGGGTTGCCTACGAGCTTACGCCCCCAGACCCCACAAATAACCAAAGGGACAAAGGATCCAATCACCAACCACGAGCCTCACCGCACCGCACGCACAGAGAAGAAGGCGGTCTTAGGGGGGCTGCTCAGGAGGCCAAGGCTGAAACTGACATACCATGCGGACTGCGGACCGGCGGCGTAGGTAGTCGCCGACCAATAGAAGCTGGACGCCGTACAGCTGCAGCCCGTCACCGTACACCCGGCCGTGCACCCCGTGTTGAACGCTGGCGACACGCAGGGGCTGGTCGTGCAATTCGGGTACCCCGTCGATAGAATCGTCTCCAACTGTGACGCGCCCCCGTCCAACCCAACAGTCGGGATGCGCCAGTCGCTGTGGCCGGCGAAGTTCGACCCGTTGAGTTGCACAAGCCAATCCCAGATCGTCCCGACGCCCGTGTTGCACGTCCCGGTCGCACATTGGGAACAGCCCACCGCTGCACCAGTCGCGGCGCTGCAGGCAGTCGCCGCCGCTGAGTTGGGCTGGCACAGGCTGCTATCTGAGCACACGCCGGCCCAGGGGTAGTAGTTGTACGCATCGTGCAGCCCACCGGCGCGGTCCTTCTTCTCCCACATCAACCCGGTCTGGAGGTCGCTGATCGTCCCGTCACCGTTGTCGTGGAAGCGCGGGTCGGGGGTGACGGTGGGCGTCTGGGTGAGCGTCGGCGGGGGCGGAGGTGGGCCACACGAG
>DATKLO010000187.1:0-16460 GCA_035542375.1 Steroidobacteraceae bacterium
AAGTTCACCAGAAAGAGGCAAGGGTCGACATACTGATAAACAACGCTGGCATCAACATGAACCAGCGCATTGCGGATCTGTCCCCGTCATCGTGGGATAGCGCGCTGGATACCAATCTCAAAAGCGTCTACATGATGAGCCGGGCCGTCTGGCCGATGTTCACCCGACAACGATCCGGCGTGATCGTCAACATCGCCTCCGTCATGGGGCAGGTCGGGGGCGTGGGCGCCCCGGCTTATTGCGCGAGCAAGGCCGCCATCATCATGTTATCGCGCTGTCTTGCCAAGGACGGGGCGGCTTTCGGCATTCGAGTCAACAGTGTCTGCCCTGGCTACGTCGATACGCCCATCATGGACCGGCTGCTGGCGGAGCAGCCCGATCCGGCCGCTGCCCGGCGACAGGTGCTCGAACGCCAACCCCTCGGCCGGATGGGAACACCCCGGGACATTGCCAATGGCGTACTCTTTCTGGCATCTCCTCTCGCATCATTCGTGAGCGGGACCGAGCTAACCATCGATGGAGCGCTGACCGCGACTCAGATCGACTGATGGCAGGGGTGAGCGGATGTTGCCGATCGGACCACCCGTATCGCGTTCTGTACCTCGATTACATGCGCCGCAGAACGTGTCGATCACTTCCGCTTTTCCGGTCTGGTCCGTTTTAAGCAGATGAGGTCTCGTCCGCCCGAAGTTCCCGTGCGAGCGTCCGCCACCGAATCGTCCGCCGAGGGCGGCACGGCCACCCGCAATACGGCCCTGTCGAACCTCTTCATCGCGCACAACCAGGAGCTGATCGCCTTCCTGATGACCCGGCTGACGGAAGCCGAGGCGCACGAAGTGGCGCAGGAAGCCTACGCGCGGCTGCTACGCCTGGATCAGCCGGAAACTCTCAGTTTCCTGCGTGCGTACCTGTTCAAGACCGCGGCCAATCTGTCGATCGACCGCCTGCGCCACCGGCACACGCGCCAGGCCTCCCAGCCCCAGATCGGACTGCTGCAACAGCTCGGGACCGAGCCCACACCGGAAGAGCTGACTTCGCGGCGCCAGGAGGCACAGCTTGCCGCACGGATACTGGGGGAACTGCCCGAAGCATGCCGGCGGGCTTTCCTGCTGTACCGTGTCTACGACTACCCGCTGGCCGACGTGGCAAGGGAAATGGGCGTGAGCGAGCGGATGATCCGCTATTACGTCGTGCAGGCCATGGACCACTGCCGCGTGCGCATGAGCGCCGAGCGGCAGGAGAAGGATGCCGAAAGATGAGCTGGACACCCGCGACGGATACTCAATCGGAACGCTACCAGGAGGCCTGTGACTGGTTCCTGCGACTGCGCGAGGCGTCCGAGGACTCCGAGCTCATCGCCGAATGGCTGCGCTGGTGCCATGCCGACCCGGCTAATCGTGAGATGTTCGAACAGGTGCGACAAAGCTGGGGCAGTCTGGGTGCCGGTGCAGCATTGTTCGATCGTCAGAGTGCCGATCGGCACCCGATCGACCAGCACCTGAGGCATCGGTGGAGGAGGCCACGACAACTTGCCATTGCAGCCGCGACGCTGATCGCGGTGCTCGGGGCCGGATGGCTTGTGCTCTTCGAGGCGACCGGCTGGTTCAGGACGAGCGAGGCGACCCGCTTCACGACCGGCCGCACGGAGCACCGCAGCCTGTTGCTCGCTGACGGCAGCAGGATCGAGATGGCGGGGAATTCGCAACTCGAGGTGGCGCTCGGCAAGTACCGGCGCGATGTGCTGCTGCGGCAGGGTGAAGCGTATTTCAGTGTCGCGCACGACAAGACCCGCCCCTTCGTGGTGTATGCCGGTGATGTGCATGTGCGCGCCGTTGGCACGCGGTTTGACGTGCGCGCGACTACAGGCCGTGTCGTCGTGGCTGTGGAGGAAGGCGTCGTCGCAATCGAACCCCCGAATCTTGCGGTGGCGGCTGTCGATGCCGTCTTTTCGCGCCTTCGGATACTGGAGGGGAAAGCTCCAGCAGGACGAACGCTGCGCCCGACGCCGGTGCGCAGTGGCCAGGAATTCGCGGTGGGGTCCGCGGAACTGGAACCACAGGTCCTGTCGATAGAACCTCAGTCGGTTGCGTCCTGGCGTCAGGGGCGCCTGCGTTTCGTGCGCGAGCCGCTGCAGTCGGTGATCGACAGCATCCAGGCGCTATCAGGGCAGGAAATCGAGCTCGATGACCCGAGTCTGGCCGATCTGCGTTTCACCGGGACGGTATTCGGCTCCGGAGTGTCGGCCTGGGTGAACGCACTACCGGCGGTGTTCCCGGTCACTGTCCGCCAGGACGGAAACCGATTCATCATCAGCCGCCGTGGCGAGTCCAGGCGTTAGGCGCCACTCGGCCTGTCGGGATCGCTTCCGTCCCGTGGGCGTCATCCGTTGTATGGGGTATCTGTCCCTCAACACAGCGAGCGCCTGATGAGTCGCCTCACGCATGCCGCAATTCCCGCCGGACTGTACGCACGGTTACTGGCCACGGTCCTGCTCACCTGTCTGCCTGCCCTGCAGTCGGCCCGGGCGGCGGCGAGCATCCTGGACCGCGAAGTCGTCTTCAATCTGCCCCCGCAGCAGGTGGAGAATGCGCTGTTGGGATTTTCCGAACAGGCGCATGTGCAGATCCTCACCGCCAGCGCGGTGATTCCCGACAGGCAATCCGCGGAGGTCAGCGGACGCATGCGGATTCGCGCCGCGCTGGAGTCCATCCTGCGCGACACGGGCCTCGGCTACTCGATGGTGAATGACGACACCATCGCCATCCAGGCGGCCGGCAAGAACCTCGGGGGTGCCAACTCCATTCCGGGGAACCTGCCGACAGGCTCGCCGGTCGTGCGCACCTCCAATTCCGCGCCAATCCGCCTCGCCCAGGCCGAGACACGGCCGGAATCGGCGCGTGACTCCACTGCGGGAGCGACACGGCCGTCCGAGTCCGCTGCCGTGGAGGAGGTCATCGTCACGGCAAACAAGCGCTCGGAGGAGACCGCCCAGTCCCTGCCCCTGAGCATTTCGGCGCTCTCGGGCCAACATCTGCGGGATGCAGGCGCCACGGAGTTCTCCGACTGGTCGCACAGTGTTCCGGGACTGGTCTTCCAGGATCAGGGGCCCGGCGACAAGCGGTACATCATCCGTGGAGTGCAATCGACTGGGGCTGCCACCGTCGGTGTCTACCTGGACAACGCCGTGATCAGCGGCTCCAACGGCGAGGATGATGGCGGCGGCAAGAACATCGACATCCGGCTGTACGACGTGGATCGGATCGAGGTGCTGCGCGGGCCTCAGGGGACACTGTACGGCGCCGGCTCCCTCAGCGGCACGATCAGGTTGTTGACCAATCAACCGAAGCTCGATCGCCTCGAGGGGGATGCAGGTGTGGAGGTGTCCGATACCCTGCACACCAGCAGTCCCAACTACAACTACAACGGCATGATCAATCTGCCGCTGATCCAGGACCGTCTCGCTCTGCGGGCCGTCGGCTGGTCGGTCACCGAGGCCGGCTACATCGACAACGTCCGCCTGGGTATCCGCGGTGTCAACAATGAAAAGACCCAGGGCGGCCGTGCCACGCTGGCCTTTGCCGCCACCGATCGCCTCAGGATCACGGGATCCATCCTGTACCAGGACCAGTTCGTCGGCGGCAAATCGTTCTTCTTTCCCAGCGATGGCGACCTGAAGGAGAGCGAATACACGCGCGATCCGCGCACCGACCGGGCCACGATCTCCCAGTTCGAGGTCAACTACCGCACCGATGTGGGCAGCTTCGATGTCTCCTCCGCCTACTTCGACCGCTTCGTGTACTTCCGCTTCGACTCGACCCCGATCCTGATCTTCTTCGGCGTTCCGGACCTGCCGGCGGTCACGCTGCAGCCGGAAAGGAGTTCGATCTGGACGAATGAGGCCCGTTTCAGCAGCAATCTGTCCGGTCCATTCAACTTCGTGGTTGGCGCACTGCACGAGCGCCTGACGCGCAGCTTCATCAGCAGCGTCGTGACGGTTGACGCGCAGGGCAACACCGACCTCACCGCAGATGAACCCAATGTGTTCGGCCGGACTTCCGCCAAACAGGTCCAGCAGGAAGCCGTGTTCGGCGAAGGCACCTACACCTTCACGCCCCACCTGAGCGTCACCGGTGGACTGCGCTGGTTCAGATCCGAAGAGCATGCCAACTCGCAGAACACCTACCCCTTCTTCGGTGGCCCGCCCGAGGCGCCGCGCTTCTCGCATCAGAGCGAGGACAAGGTGACCCCGAAGCTGAGCGTCAACTACAAGTTCAACGACGATCTGCTGCTGTATGCACTGGCTGCCGAAGGATTTCGCCAGGGCGGCACCAATGACGGCGGCTTCGGCTCGCTCATCGAAGTGCCGGAGGGGTTCAAGTCGGACTCGCTGTGGAACTACGAAATCGGCATGAAGAGCGCCTGGCTCGAGCGCCGCCTGCTGCTGAATCTCACCGCCTACGCCATCCGCTGGTCCGATATCCAGACCCAGAACGAGACCACGCTCGGGTTCGTCTACATCGGCAACGCCGGAACCGCCGAAAGCAACGGGCTGGAAGCCGAGCTGACCATGCGGCCCACGCGCCATCTGGAGCTGCAGGCCTCGCTCTCCGTGCAGGATGCGCACCTGACCCAGGATCAGCCGCTGGCTGCGACCAGCAACGAAGCCGGCCTCTCCGGCGATCGCATACCGAATACCCCGCGCGTCACCGCAAACGGGTCGGCGCAGTACACAATCCCGCTGACCGGAGGTCTGGATGGCGTGCTGCGTGGTGAAGTGAGCTACGTGGGCAATTCACAGACCTATTTCGACCGCCGCAGCATCTACTTCCAGACCCTGGCGCCCTACGCGCTTGCCGACTTCCGTGTGGGTCTGCAGGCCAATTCCTGGAACGCCACGCTCTTCGTCCGCAATGCCTTCGACAAACGGGCGGAAGTGGACAAGCTGTACCAGGAGGATTCGCCCCTTTCGGTGTTTACTGCCCGGCCCCGCACAGTGGGCATCAACCTGAACTACCGGTTCTGAGGCGCCGCGTCACCGGCATGCAATGGCAGACCCTCCGGCTGTGGCTGGCAGCGCTGCCGGGCCAACTGGCGCTTCCGGGGCCACTGGTGCTACCGGGCCTGCCAGTGCTGCTGGTGCCGCTGGTGCTGCCGGTCCTGTCGATGCAGGTGTCCGCCGCGCCAGCCGCTGCACCGATGCAGTCGCCCGAACGTATTGTCATTCACGCGGGCATGTTGCTCAGACGCGCGGATCAGCCACCTGAAAGACAGCAAACCCTCCTGGTGGAACGCGGCCGGATCGTCGCGATCCGCCCGGGATACCTGTGGGACCAGGAGGTGTCCTCCGGCGGTGCCGACCCGAGCGGTGGCGGCGGCAGTGGCAGTGGTGGTGGTGGCGGCGGCAGTGGCAGTGGCAGTGGCAGTGGTGGTGGCGCCCGCACCGGCACCGGCAGCCATGCTTCTGCCAGGTTTATCGACCTCTCGGATCGTTTCGTCCTTCCTGGTCTCATCGATCTGCACGTGCATCTGACCACCGAGGCCGCACCGGGCGAAGCCGTTCGCGTGGTCACACGCAATGCCGCGGAGCTTGCTCTCGTTGCTGCGGGACACGCGCGCGAGACGCTCGAGGCTGGCTTCACGACGGTGTTGGACCTGGGCACGGCTCGCCGCGCCCACAATGAAGCCATTTACGCTTTGCGCCGGGCCATCGAACGCGGCGAGGTGGATGGGCCGAGACTCCTCGTCGCCGGTAGTCCGGTGTCAACGACCGGAAGCTCCAGAACGGGGCACTGGGCCGTGGACGTCGAAACGGCCATCGGCCCTGATGGCGTCTGCAATGGTGCGGATGACTGCGCCCGGGCGACTCGCCAGCAGATTGCCGACGGCGCCGATGTCATCAACATGTACAACACGGGTAGCATTGGCGACCTGCACCTGGTCACTCAGGCGATGACCGATAGCGAGATGAAGGCCGTAGTCGAATCCGCCCACGCCTGGGGTCGCAAGGTCGTGGCTGATGGACACACGCCCGCCGGGATCAATGCAGCATTGAAAGCGGGCGCCGATATCGTTGATACCGCGCCGTGGCTGGACAACGAAGCCATCAGCCTCATGAAACGTCGAGGGGTATTTCTGGAGCCGCACATGCATGCCTTCAGGGTTGCGGTTGCCGACATGCGCTCCGGCAGCACTACCGTCGCCGACGAAACGGACTCCCCTGTCCTGGCGCGGCTCAAGGGTGTGCTGGACCACCCCTTTTCCGCGGAAATCGCCTACCGGGCCGGCATATCGCTGGCATACGGATCGGATACCGGCATCGTGCAACACGGAGACAACGCTGGGGATCTGCTGGAACTGACGCGCATCGGCATGAGTCCCGCGCGCGCAATCCAGGTGGCGACCCTGAATTCGGCCGCCGCCCTGGGGCTGCAGGCCGAGATCGGTTCGCTCGAGCCCGGCAAGCGGGCCGACATCATCGCAACTCGCGGCAACCCGCTCGAGGACCTGGGCGTGCTGCGGAAAATATCCTTCCTGATGCGCGATGGACATGTTCTGGAAGCGAATTAGAGGCCTCGCGACAGCGGCGATCCTGCTCGCCGGCGGTGCGGCTCACGCGGAGGCGCCACCGACGACCTGGATCGTCTGGGCCGGCAAGCTTCTCGCCGTACCCGGCCGGGACGTCACGGCGACTCAAACGCTCGTCATTCGTCGCGGTCATCTGGACCGGATTGCCGCCGGGCGGCTCGGCGCCCAGGACATTGGCGCGGATCCGGCAAACACGAGAATTCTCGACCTCTCGTGCTGCGTGGTGTTACCCGGCCTGTTCGATCTGCACGTGCACCTGACCACCGAGCCGGACCCGACCGGGTTCACCGACGATGTGTCCCGAACTTCGTCGGATCTTGCCCTTCGGGCTGCTGTGAACGCCAGGAAGACGGTCGAGGCAGGTTTCACCACCGTGCTGGACATGGGCACCGGACGCAGATCCCACGAGCTGGCGATCTATGCTGTCCGCGATGCCATTGCGGCCGGGAAGATTCCGGGGCCTCGCCTGCTTGCTGTGGGCAGCCCCCTCTCATCTCCGGGAAACAGCCGCACCGGCCGGTACACTCCCGAAGTCGAGCGGGTCATTCCGCCCCAGGCCGTATGTACTGGTGCTGATGAATGCGCGCGCGCAGTCCGCGAGCAGGTCGAGCGTGGGGCTGATGTCATCAACTTCTACAATACCGGCAGCCTGCTGAACCCTCTGTCTCCAGCGCAGACCTTTACGGCAGACGAAATGCGCTCGATCGTGTCTACGGCCCATTCGTTGAACCGCAGAGTCGTGGCTGATGGGGCCGGAAAACCGGACTCGGCTGCCGGCGTGGACGCCGCCATCGCTTCCGGGGCGGACTGGATCGATACCGTGATCTATCCCGGCAAGAAAACCTGGACTCTGGCGGCAGGTGCAAACCGCATGTACGCACCGCATCTGTATGCGGTCGTAGCCGCGGTCGGTGATGATGAGACGCACCTGACCGAGGGCAGCATGGGATGGCTGCCCATCCCGGTGCTCGAAACGCTTCTCAAGCTCAAACGCGAGCGTCCCGCAGCAATCGAAGCCCACAAGGCAGGCGTGCGCATGGTATTCGCGTCCGATGCCGGAGTCTTCGCGCACGGCCTGAACGCCCACGAATTTGCGCAATACGTCGCGGCCGGCCTCAGCCCAACCGAGGCGATTCAGACGGCGACGATCAATGCCGCCACGACGCTGGGTCTGCTCGCCGACAGCGGAACGCTGGAAGTTGGCAAGCGCGCCGATCTGATCGCCGTGCAAGGCAACCCGCTGATGGACGTGCGCGCACTCGAGAGCGTGGAACTGGTGATGGTGGAAGGAAGACTCGTCAAGCTACGCGACTTGGGATCGCCTCCTTGAGCGGAGCACGCTCCAGCCGCTGCGGCAATCGCACTTGCTGCCTACCCGCGGTGGAACCGGAGGTGGGTCGATGCCCCGACCCGGGACCTTTGGCAGATCCATCCGGAGCTGAGCGAGTGATCCCCTGAGTCATCAGTCAAGTTGCCAGCGGACACCGGCAAACAGTTCGTTGGAAACTTTCTCATCGGGCTCGTTCACCAGCGTAAATTTCAACCATCTGTATCCTCCCAGCACGTACAACCGCCCTGCCAGACGCGCCTCGGCGCCCGCCGTGAAATCGTACATGTTGTGAGCAGATCCGAATGTGAGCACGCCGGGCGAGTAGAACCCGCTCCCGAACACTGACAATCCAATCTTCGGAATCAGATCGTAGCGCGCAGCTGCACCAAACGACGCCGCGAACACATCGGTCTTCTGACCTGCATCCAGCCACGCCAGATCCAGGCGGGGACCCACCTGCAGCTTTAATCGGGACAGTGGGACAATGTCGGTATCAAACATCAGCGCCGCTGAACCGATGAACTCCCGGTTCTCTGTCAGCAGCACGCCATAGTCCAGATTGCCGCCGATCCCGGAGAACGGCGCGGGAGTCAAATAGCGCAGTTGCAGTACCCGATTGCCCACCGTGGCATCCACCGCGCTGGCGGTACTCGAGTCAAGCGGAGTCTGTGCCATCAGGGAAGTGCTCGCCAACATGAGCATTCCGGTCAGCAGAGTCGGATACAACTTCATATGCACGGACCTCGGGGATGAATCGGTTGCTGTCTCCCCGTGAGACAGCAAGCGAGGTTCCTGCCGCGCCCTGCACCGGAGGGCTGGGCCGTCCCCGGACCCGCAGCGGGTCGGCGCTCAACGGACCGCGCCTATTCCCGTCTGCCCGGAATTGAAGTAGTTTCAGGCTTGAACGATGCCCGAGCCGGGCAACGAATCGCGGCAACAGGTCCGCGCGCGCATGGAATCCGAGGAATACAGCACTACCCGCGTCCCACCGAACCGTTCGGTCGCCTGGTGGCGCATCGCGGTGATCAATGTGCTGTTCAGCTTCTCCCTGCCTTCACTGATCGCCGGAATGGACCTGGCGCATGGCACGACGGCGCCCCGGTTCGTCACAGGCATCCTCGCCGGCAGCGCCATCCTCACGGCAATCTCCATCTTCACCAGCGTCGTGGGTTCACGCTCGCGACTGTCCTCCTACCTGCTGGCGCGACTGGCCTTCGGCACACGCGGGTCGATGCTGCTCAACCTGGTGTTCGCCGCGTCCCTGGTGGGCTGGTTCGGTGTCAACATTAACCTGTTCGGTCAGGCGCTGGGGCGGCTCCTCCCGGCCCTCACGGGGTATCGCGGGCCCGAGTGGCCCATCGAGATCGGGGCGGGAGTCCTGATCACGGGCACCACCTTGATCGGCCTCAAGGCCATCAACCGCCTCTCCAACGTCATCGTACCCATCCTGATTGCGGTGTGTGGGCTGCTGCTCATGCGTGCGTTGGGTCACAACACGGTCGGTGAGGTTCTGGCGCGTGCGCCCGCTACTGGCCTGTCGTTCGGAGATACGGTCTCTTCCGTGGTCGGAGGGGTGATCGTCGGCGCAGTCATCATGCCGGATACCTGCCGCTTCATTGGTCCCGTGCGCGGGGCTGTGTGGACTTCAATCCTGACCTACCTCATCACCAACGCGGCGGTCATGCTGATCGGCGGCCTCGCCGCACTGGCGCTCGATCGCACCGAGATGCTCGATCTCATGCTCGCGCTGAATCTCGGGGCGGCAGCCTTCGCGATCGTGATCGGCAGCAGCTGGCTGCTCAACGCGCTGAACCTCTACAGCGCCTCGCTGAGCATCGGGGCGGCGCTGCCCCGACTGTCACGGTCCATCGCCACCATCGCCTGCGGACTGATCGGCACGGCAGCGGCGTTCCTGCGGATTCTCGAGCACTTCCTGACCTTCCTGTTCTACCTGTCGATCGTGTTCGTGCCGGTCGCCAGCGTCATCGTCATTGACGCCCTCCTCGTGCGTCGGCGCGACTACCTTGGCAGCGAAGAGCCGGCACCCCGGCCACTCGAGCCTGCCGCATTGCTGGCCTGGGCGGCCGGAGCGGTCTTTGCGGTGCTCGGTTCCATGGGAGTGATCCGCCTCAGCGGCATCGCTGCTCTGGATGCGATGATCATTTCGGGCCTGATCTACCTGCTGCATTGGCGAATACGACCGGCGCCGGTCGTCGCCTCCTGAACAGATGGCCAGGATTTCATACCTCGATCGCCGCCGCGCCGGACCCCGCGAGCCGGCTGACGCGCTCGAGCGGAGAAACCTGCGACTGACGAGGCGCGTACGCGCCGCCGCCGAACCCATCGTGTGGTTGCGCGCCGGCGCCGGCAGCGGAAAATCCCGACTCCTGCAGGCACTGAAAACCGCCGACCCTGCGGTGATCGTGCTCGATGACCCCGCTTCGGCCGCACTGACGGAGGCACTGACGGCGCTGTCGACCGCGCGAGTTCAACGCGTAGTTATCGCCAGTCGGCCCGAGTCGGACATCGCATCGCTCCTGCTGCGGGAACAGATGTATGGACGAGTGGCGGTCTTCGGGGAGATGGAACTGTTCGTTGCGGCTGAGGATGCCACCGGCGGGGGCGAGGCAGCCCTGCTGTCCGACACCGGCGGGTGGCCGATGCTGGTGGCGGCAAGCCTCGAGTCGCGTGCAAGTGAAGCCTGCGGATTGCTGCCGAGGTTTCTCGAGCGCGACATCCTGCCCTGCCTTCCGGAAGCAGTTGTCGTTGCACTCTTTGCGGCCCTGAGCGCGCCACTGACCGACCCGGAGCTGCGCGCACTGTGTTCCGGCGAAGTGCCGGTCCATCCTCTGCTTCGAAAACAGGCAGATCACTGGCAGGTCAGCGGCAGTTGGGTCCGGGAAGCCCTCAAATCCCTGCGTACGTCCACGGTGACGTCGCCCGCCGCGCGGGAGCGTCTCCGCCATCACTACTCGCACCTCCACGCGCCGGACCGGGCGATCGCGGAACTGCTCGCCATGGGCGCCACCGCCGAGGCCCTGGAACTGTTCAAGCAGGCCGGTGGCGTGTTCTTCGGCTATCGCCATGGCTATCACACGCTCGAAAATGTGCTGCGCCTGTTCGGCCCGGAGCTCGAACAGCGGGCGGAAGAACTGTTCCTCGCGCGCCTGTGTTTTCTCATCAAGTCGGGCAGACCCCGCGAAGCGCTGATGCGGCTGGAAGCGCGCCATCCGGGCCTTCCCGTTGATCTGCGCAGGATGCGACTCACCCATCGCGCGGAGGCGATGCTGTTGCGCATCGACATGTCCCTGGACATCGACGAACCGCCACCCCCGGAGGTGATTGCGAGCTGGGGGCGCCTGCAGCATTTCCTGCCCGAGGGCAATGAGATCGCACGCGGCATCCTGCTCAACTGCATGGCGATCGGCTTTCTGCAGGCCGATGCGCTGGTGGAAGCGCAGCGTCTCGCCGAGGAATCCCTGGCAGCCTATCGTTCCGCCGGTTCACCCTACCTGGTGCATTGCATGCAGCTGCACCTGTGCGACATCGCGCTGCGACGCAGCCGCATCAAGGATGCCGCACGCCTGGTCGAACAGGCGCATACCTCGCTGGAAGCCTCAGGCCAGGCGTTCAACTCCGAGCGCGAGATCCTGCTGGCGGTGAAATCACGCGTGGCCTTCGAAGAGGGTCGGTTCCAGGACTGCCCCGCGGAGATCGAGCCCATCCTCAAGGCGCTGCTGGAGGGGGACAGCTGGCCGGACCTCATCGAGCGATTGTCGGTGCACTCCGTGCTCACCGGCTACTGGCTGCGCGGGCTGCGTCATGCGCTGGAGCGCTTCGACCAGTGCGCCCTGACCCTCGATCGCCGGCATGGAAGCGCGATACGCCGACGCCTGTCGCTGCTGCGCATTCTGCTGATGCAGGTGGCGCAGCATCATGCGGAAGCCGACATGCTGCTGGAGGAGTATGAGCTCGAGCCGGCCGCCCATCGCTCTCTGGCGCTCGAGGTCGAGGAGGGTCTGATCCGTCTGCGTCAGGCAGTCGTGCAGGAGCGCTCCCGCGCCACGATCGGCAGACTCACCGATTCCCTGTCCCGGCATCCTGCACTGGAACCCCGTCAGCGCATCACCATAGCGATCCTCAACGCGGCCGCACTCGCCAGACACGGTGGCGGTTCCGCCTCGCGCCGGTATCTGCGGGTCGCGCTGCGCGAGGCTGAAGCAGAGAATCTCGTCGCCGTGCTGCTGGAGGACGGGGAATTCGTCGCACGGCTGCTGCCTGAATTCATCGCAGCTCCAGGACCGGGCAATGCCCGCCTCGCCCAGTTCGCCGGACGCGTGCTGCGGCTCCTGAAGTCCCTGCCCACCGCGCCCCTGAACTCCAAGGCGCTGGCGGGAGTTTCCCGGCAGGAGCACCGCGTGCTGTCCTACGTGGCGGACGGCTACAAGAACAAACAGATTGGCCGCGCGCTGGGACTGTCCGAGAGCACGGTCAAATTCCACCTCAGAAGCCTGTTCCGCAAGCTCAAGGTCGGCAGCCGGGCGGCACTGGCCGATGCCGCCCGCTCGCGCGGCATCTCGACCTGACCGGTTTCGCCCAAAACCTATCCTGCCACCCTCGATAGCATGGTCCCGTCCAGCATTGGGCGGGGGCATATGTTTCGGATCGGCGTGGACGTCGGCGGCACGAACACGGACGCGGTGGTCATGGACCATCGCGATGTCCTCGCCGTCGTAAAAGTACCGACCACGCAGAACGTCACCGACGGCCTCATCGACGCGCTCGAGCAGGTGCTGCGGGCGGCAAGTGTGGAGCCCTCCCAGGTGGAGCTGGTGGTAATCGGCACCACCCACTTCACGAACGCCGTAATCGAGCGCCGCCACCTCGCACCCACGGCCATCGTGCGGCTGTGCCTGCCCGCCGCCCAATCTCTGATGCCCATGGCGGACTGGCCCGCTGATCTGTGCACTGCAGTCGGTGAGCACGTCTATCTCGCCAGCGGTGGAGTGGAATTCGACGGGACGCCGATTCGCCCGCTGGATCCGGCCGAGATCGCGCGCATCGGCGCGGATATCCGTGCGCGCGGCATCGACACCATTGCCGTCGCCGGAGTCTTCTCGCCGGTTCGCGACGACTTCGAACGGCAGGCCGGTGAATTGCTGGCCGCAGCCTGCCCCGGTGCGTCGATCACGTTGTCCTCTTCGATCGGGCAGCTTGGCCTGCTGGAACGCGAGAGCGCCAGCATCCTCAACGCTTCCCTGCTGTCGCTCGCAAAGCGTACGGTCGCCTCGCTTCGACAGGGCGTCGCGCGCTGTGGGCTGCGCTGTCCCATGTTTCTGTCGCAGAACGACGGAACAATGATGGATGCGGGCACGGCCGAGTGCTACCCGGTGTTGACATTCGCGAGTGGCCCCACCAACTCGATGCGCGGAGCGGCCTTCCTGTCCGGCAAACCGGAGGCCATCGTTCTCGACATCGGCGGAACGACCACCGACGTCGGCTTGTTGCACCTGGGATTCCCACGTCAGGCCTCGACGACTGTTGATGTGGGTGGCGTACGCACCAACTTCCGCATGCCCGATGTGTTCAGCATCGGCCTCGGGGGCGGCTCGCTGGTGCAGAACGCGGAAACCCGGCCGCAGGTCGGGCCACGCAGCGTGGGTTACGAGATCACCCGCAGGGCCCGGGTATTCGGCGGCGACACGTTGACCGCCACTGACGTCGCCGTGGCGGCAGGAAAAGCCGACATTGGCGACCGGGCACGCGTCGCCGACCTCGACGCGGCACTGGTGCGCCGGGTGCTGGGTGCGATCGAAGCCAAGCTATCAGCCGCGGTGGAACGGGTGCGCACTTCGCCCGACCCGGTTCCGGTCATCGCGGTCGGCGGCGGCAGCATCCTCATGCCGGACACCCTGGCTGGCCTGCAGGTCATCCGGCCGCCCTACTTCGGCGCGGCCAATGCGATCGGCGCGGCGATCGCACAGACCAGCGGCGAAGTCGATCGCATCTACTCGCTGGATGCCATGACACGTGAGGCCGCGCTCGCCGACGCCGAGGGCGAGGCGCGCCGCAAAGCCACAGCGGCGGGTGCATTGGCCGACACGATCACCGTAACGGAGCGTGAAGACGTACCGCTGGCGTACCTGCGCGGTAATGCAACGCGCGTGCGGGTGAAGGTTGTCGGTGAGATGGGAACCCCGAGGCCGTGACTTCATGCGCATCCTGACTGAATCCGACATCGAAGCGCTGGCCATCGGGGCTGCGATACTCGGCACCGGCGGCGGGGGCAGCCCTTACATCGGCAAGCTGCGCTGCCTGCAGGAACTGCGGCGCGGTCGGCGCATGGCCGTCATCGGCCTGGACGAGCTGGATGATGAGGCGCAGGTGCTCACGATCGGCGGTATCGGCGCTCCCGCCGTCACCGTCGAGAAGCTCCCCGAAGGCAACGAGGGCACTCGGGTGTTGCACTGCCTGGAGGAGTTCACGGGCCGCAAGGTCGATGCACTCATCTCCGCCGAGATCGGCGGCGGCAACGCACTCGAGCCCCTGCTGACCGGGGCTGCAACCGGTTTACCGGTCGTGGACGGCGACGGCATGGGCCGGGCTTTCCCGGAAATGCAGATGACCACGTTCAGCATCTACGGTCATCGCTCGACTCCGGCGGCGATCTGCGACGAACACGGCAATGTCGTGCTGTTCCGGCACACGGTGTCCGAGCAGTACTTCGAGCGTCTCGGGCGCGCCGTGGTGGTGGCCATGGGCGGCACCTCGATCGGTGGCGAAGCTCCCATGGCCGGCCGCTACGTGAAGCGCGCCGCCGTGCCGGGCACGGTCAGCCAATCCATTCGGCTGGGTGAGCTCGTGCTCCAGGCGAACCGCCAGCATGTCAGCGCCATACCCCTGATCTGCAAGCAGGAGCAGGGTATTCACCTGATCGACGCGAAGATCGTCGATCTGAAGCGCCATCTGCGGGGTGGCTTCTCCGTGGGCGAAATCGCTCTCGAGGGCATCGATGCGCATGCCGGAAGCCGTGCCCACATCGTATTTCAGAACGAGTTCCTGAGCTTCGAACGCACTGGTCGTATCGAGGTATGCGTGCCGGACCTCATCGTGATCCTGGATGTCGATACGGGTCACGCGATCACCACTGACGTGCTGCGCTATGGCCAGCGCATCGCCGTACTCGCCCTGCCCTGTCATCCGCTCCTGCGTACTCCTGAGGCGCTCGCGGTGGTCGGGCCCTCCTGCTTCGGGCTCGAGGCCGAGTATCACCCGCTTCCCCGAGGAGAATCCTGATGCGCACCTCCAGCGCCCGCACCGTGATGTTCGCGCTCATCGCGGCCACCCCCATCGCCGCCCGCGCCGCCGACTCGACCGGACAGGATCTCGAGGAGATCGTGGTGACGGCGGAAAAGTCGAGCGCCCCGCTGAGCAAGGTGCCGATCAGCATCTCGGTGGTTTCGAGCGAGCAGCTCGCCGAGCAGCACATCAACGATTACGAGAGCCTGTCGCGCGCGGTCCCGAACCTCTCGTTCTCCAGCTTCGGCGGCCCCGGGCAGTCCAACATCGAGATCCGCGGCGTGGCCTCGCAGGCCGGCTCCGCCACGACGGGCATCTATCTCGACGATGTCCCCATCAACATCCTGAACATCTACAGCGCCGGCGCCACCGAGCCGCGCTTCTTCGATGTTGACCGCGTCGAGGTGCTGCGCGGACCCCAGGGCACGATCTACGGATCGGGCTCCATGGGCGGCACGCTCCACTTCGTCAGCCGCGCCCCGGCACTCGACAAGTTCGAAGCCAGCATGAATTCCGCCGTGAGCGACACGGAAGGCGGCGCGGCCAACGGCGAGATCGACAGCGTGGTCAACCTGCCGCTGGTCGACGGCAAGGCAGCCTTGCGTATCGGCGGCCTGTTCGACCACGAGAGCGGGTGGATCGACCGCAACGCCGCGGGGACGATCGTCGATCAGAAGATCAACCACGTGAATACCAGCGTCGTGCGCGCGACACTGGAGTGGAGGCCGACCGACCAATTGATCGTCACTCCGGCCGTATTCCTGCAGCGGGTGAGCGTCGGGGGCCAGGATCTGTTCAGCCTGGATCTGCCCCTGTATGAATCGCCGACGCTGCTCGCCGAGACTGCGCGCGACGAGTATGCGATGACGAGCCTCACGCTCAAATACGATTTCGGCTGGTCGGATCTGACTTCGGTGACCGGCTATTTCTGGCGTCGCAATGACCGAAACATCGACGGCACGTTCTACGACAGCGAGTTCCTGGGCTCATACCTGCAGGAGACCTATGGGTTCGGTGGCGATGCGATCGGAGCACTGCCGGCACCCGTGCAGTTCAATACGAACGTCAACCAGATCCACGAGGAACTGCGCCTCGCCAGCAAATCCGGCCCTGACGATGCCTGGTCGTGGATTGGCGGCCTTTTCTACTCACGCGCGCGCACCGGCCTGCTCGACAACGAGCACATTCCCGGCTTCAACTCCACGTTCGAGGCGACCTACCACGACACGCCCGAGAACCTGCTGGG
>DATKLO010000188.1:0-2202 GCA_035542375.1 Steroidobacteraceae bacterium
CACGCCGCCGACATGGCCCGCGCAGGGATAGCAGATCAGGCCCAGCTCGAAGGCGCGCCGGCCGATCTCGTGACTCAATCCCCGTGCAGCCGGGAAGGGTTCGCGCGTCTGGCGATTGGCTACGAACTCG
Source organism: Steroidobacteraceae bacterium (assembly GCA_035542375.1). Classification (GTDB taxonomy): domain Bacteria; phylum Pseudomonadota; class Gammaproteobacteria; order Steroidobacterales; family Steroidobacteraceae; genus 13-2-20CM-66-19. Next base: position 131 of record DATKLO010000188.1, read on the forward strand.
ACGCCGATGAAATAGCCACGTCCGCGCACGTCGCCCACTTCCTCGAATCGCCCAAGCGCCTCGCGAACTGCCGAGTGGAACCGGATCCCGTTGGTCCGGACACGCTGCAACAGGTTCTCGCGCTGGATGATGCGCTGCACTGCGAGCGCGGCGGCGCAGGCCGTCGTGTGACCGGAATAGGTATGCCCGGTCAGGAAAGAGCCATCCCGCGCAAGGATGGCCTCACCCACTCGCCTTGAAATGACGGTGGCTCCGAGCGGGATGTACCCACCGCAGAGCCCCTTCGCCACGGCCATGATGTCCGGACTCACACCCTCATGCTCGAGCGCTCGCCAGGTCCCGCAACGGCCCGAGCCGCACATGACTTCGTCCGCGATGACCAGAACGTCGTGACGTCGGCAGACCTCGAGCACTGCCGCTGAGTAGCCGGGCGGCGCCGGCACGACTCCACCCGCGGCGCCGACGACCGGCTCGAAAATGAATGCGGCGACGTTTTCCGGTCCCAGACCGCGGATGCAGGCGTCCAGTTCCTCTGCCAGTGTGCTCACGAGCTGCGCAGGCTGCACGCCTGACGGCGGCCGGTAGGCATTCGCCGCCGATACCCAGGCGACATCCAGCAGGCTTCCCTCATACGGTCGGCGCCGATCCAGGAACCCCGACACGGAGAGTGCGCCGAGCGTGTTGCCGTGATACGAGCGCTCGCGCGCGATGAAGCGGCGCTTGTCGGGCATGCCACGCGCATGCCAGTACTGGAGCGCCACCTTCAGGGACGACTCCACGGCCTCCGACCCGCTGCACACGTAAACGACATGCGCGAAGTCAGGGCCGCTGAGCTGGAGGATCAGCGCGGTGAGCTCTTCGAGTGCCTCGCTGGTGTAAAGGTACCGGTACGCGCAGGCCACCTGGGTCAGCTGCGCGGCAATCGCCTCGTTCACTTCGCGATTGGCGTGGCCGATGCAGAAGGCGGCGGGTCCGCCGGAACCATCCAGGTAGCGCCGACCTGCGGTGTCGAAAAGGTAACTGCCCGCGCCGCGCGCGAGGCGCGGCAGGTCCTCCAGGCCGAAACCGATGGCCCGGTTAGCCATGCCGGGTTCGCGCGCTACGGCGGTCAGCGGGGGTCGTGCGCCGCGGTTCGCGCGAAGCGCTGCCGCGGCTCGAGGTACAGGGTACGGATATCATTCAGCATGACTTCGGGCTGGATATACGCCAGCGAGTAGATTTCCCGGATCATGCCCGAGCGGTCGATCAAAAACACCTTGAGCATGTGGTGCCGGGTGCGCGTCGGGTGGCCCTGGCGGTCCAGCTCGATGCTGACGTCCTGGCCGAAATCCTCCAGCACCGGCAGCAACTCCCGCACCGAGCCGGCGGTGAGGAAGCGCCATTCGAATTCACGATGGGTGGTGAACTCATCGGCATAGCGCTCCAGCACGGCCGGCGTGTCGATGGTCGGATCGAAGCTGACCCCCACGAAGCGCACCTCAGCCGCCAGCGCCGGGTCGGTCACGATCCGGTTGCGCAACCCGGTGAGGGTCTCGTGGGCAAACGGACAACCCAGCGGATCCACACAATAGCTGTAGAAGAAGGTCAGCAGCGTGATCTTGCCCTGGGTGAGAGCGCTCAGGTGCGCAGGCCGTCCCCGCTCATCGAGCAGCCTGGCATCCTGGACCGGCTGGATGGATTCCAGATGGTAGGTTCCCGCCGCCAGCGGCACGAAGTCCATGCGCGGCGCACTCGCGGGACCGACATCCACGGCCCCGCGCGCCGCCGCGCAGAACAGCAACAGCGCCAGTGCACAGGCCGTGAGCGGCACTACCGGCCTGCTCACTGAAGGCAGCATCGAGAGTGCTCCCGCTCCCACGGTCATCTGCGCTTCACTGACGCGCCGAGGCCGTCAGATTGGCCACCTGGGCGGGATTCGCCGTGAACTTCATGTGGTGCGGGCGGCCGAGCTTCTCCCTGGTGAAATCCACTTCGAACGCCGGTGTGAGCGCGTGTCCGTCCCAGTTGAACGCCCGCAGGAACTGCTCGTTGTCGACGCCCTTCTTGTCCCAGTGCGCCAGCAGGCTGGAGGT
>DATKLO010000189.1:0-11072 GCA_035542375.1 Steroidobacteraceae bacterium
CATGGACCAGGCCCGCCAGGCCAACGATGACATCGGGGCGGCCGTCGCCCGGATCCAGCAGGCGGATGCCCAGGCGAAGATCGCCGGCGCCGGGATGCTGCCGACTCTGGCTGCCTCGGGGGATGCCACGCGGCAGCGCGAGCGGCCGCTCGGATCCGGGCCGGTGACCTACTCGCAGTTCAGCGCCCTGGCCTCAGCCAGCTACGAGCTGGATTTCTGGGGTCGCAACCGGGCGACCTGGAACGCGGCTCGATTCGCCGCCACGGCCAGCCGCTACGACCGGGCGACGGTGGAGCTGACCGTGATGAGCGGGGTGGCGACGACCTACTTCCAGGCCATCGAGCTGCAGGAACGGGTGGAGGTGGCCGAGAAGGACCTGGCCACGGCCCGAACCATCCTCGAGGATCTCGAACTGGAGGCGCGGGTGGGCACGGCCACTGCCCTGGATGTGGCCCAGCAGGAGACCACCGTCGCAACCGTCAATGCCTCGATCCCGCCCCTGCGCCAGCAACTGCGGCAGACGATCGACTCACTGGGCGTACTGGTGGGACGCATGCCGCAGGAGATGGCGGCTCCCGCCGGCAGCCTCGGGGCGCTGTCGATTCCGGAAGTGGGTCCCGGACTCCCGTCGCAGCTTCTGGCGCGGCGACCGGATGTGGCTGCCGCCGAAGCGCAGCTCATGTCCGCCAACGCGAACATCGCGGCTGCCCGGGCCGCCTTCTTTCCGAGCATCAACCTGACGGCCGACGGCGGCTTCGTCAGCACGGCACTGTCCAGCCTGATCACGCCCTCCAACCGGGTGTTTGCCATCAGCGGAGGGGTAACCCAGCAGATCTTCCAGGGCGGCGCCCTGGTGGGCAATTACCGCCTGACCCAGGGGCGCTATGCGGAGCTTCTGGCCGACTATCACAAGTCGGTCATCGCAGCCTTCGGCAACGTGCAGGATGCACTGGTGGCCGCGCAGCAGACCGCTGAACAGCTGCGTCGGGAGCAGGTGGCGGTGGAGAAGGCCCGCCGGGCCTACGAGCTCACCGAGCTGCAGCTGCATGCCGGCACGGTCAATGTCCTGACCGTGCTCAATACCCAGACCGTCCTGTTCAGCGCCGAGGACACCCTCGTGCAGGTCCACTTCGCCCATCTGCAGGCCCTGGTCCAGCTGTTCAATGCGCTGGGTGGGGGCTGGCAGTCCGGAACCTCCCATGAATCCTGAAGAATCCCAGACTCCTTCTCCCCTGGCGCAGGTCCGGGCAGCGCTGCGGGAACACCGCCAGCGGGCCTGGCTGCTGGCTGCCGGCGTCCTGGTCGTGCTGGCATTCACCCTGCACGGGCTGCCGGGTACCGCCGGCAACGCTGCCGCCCCCGCGCGACCGCAGTCCATTGCGGTTGACGCGACGGAGGTCAGGCGGGAGGACGTGCCGGTCTATCTGCAGGGCCTGGGCACCATCCAGGCCTTCAACACGGTGACGGTCACTGCGCGCGTGGACGGGGAGCTGCAGAAGATCGGGTTCGTCGAGGGGCAGACGGTCAGGCAGGGTGACCTGCTGGCGCAGATCGATCCGCGGCCCTTCGAAGCCGCCCTGCATCAGGCCGAAGCGACGAAGGCCAAGGATGAGGCGCAGCTGCTGAGCGCGCGCGCCGACCTGGAGCGCTACCAGACCCTGGCTCCCGCCAACCTGACCAGCCAGCAGACCCTCGATTCCCAGCGGGCCCTGGTGGCGGGTCTCGAGGCGCAGATCAAGGGCGATCAGGCCAGCATCGACAACGCCCGCACACAACTGCAGTACACGACGATCACCTCGCCGATTCAGGGCAAGACGGGCATTCGGCGCGTGGACGTCGGCAACAACGTGCATTCCACCGACACCAACGGGATTGTCGTGGTGACGCAGATGCAGCCGATCGCCTTCATCTTCACCCTGCCCGAGGATTCCCTGCCAACGGTGAGCCGGGCGCTGAACGCCGGAGCGGTCACGGTGGAGGCGATGGCGCGCGATGGTTCCGAGGAACTCGATCGCGGCACGGTGACCCTGGTGGACAACCAGATCGACCAGTCCACCGGCACCATCCGCCTCAAGGCGGTCTTTCCCAACGGGAACAACCGCCTGTGGCCCGGCCAGTATCTCGATGCCCGCGTATTGGTCCGCACCGAGCAGCACGCGCTCACCATTCCCACAGCGGCGGTCCAGCGTGGTCCCAATGGCGTGTTTGCCTATGTGATCAAGGCCGATTCGACGGTTGAGGCGCGGCCCCTGAAGGTAGGGGACGAGAGCGGTGCCGTGATGATCGTGAAGGCCGGCATGCAGGAGGGCGAGCGGGTGGTCACGAGCAACCAATATCGCCTGCAGCCTGGGGCCGCGGTCAAGATCACACCGACGAACCCCACCGCGACACCGGCACCCACCGTGGCCGGTCTGCCCGCGGCCCAGTCACCGCCCGTGGCGGCCACCCCCGTGCCGCGCTCGTTGCAGGGTTCCGGCACCCAGTGAATATCTCGGCTCCATTCATCCAGCGACCCATCGCCACTTCTCTGCTGATGGCAGGGATCCTGCTGGTCGGGCTGGTGGCATTCCCGATGCTGCCGGTGGCTCCGCTGCCGCAGGTGGACTTTCCGACCATCCAGGTGAGCGCCCAACTGCCCGGGGCGGCACCGGAGACCATGGCTTCCGCCGTGGCGCAGCCGCTGGAGTACCAGTTCGCGGCCATTCCCGGTGTCTCCCAGCTGACCTCCACCAGTGTGCTGGGCACCACCCAGATCACGGTGCAGTTCGATCTGGGCCGCAATATCGACGCCGCGGCCCAGGATGTGCAGTCCGCCATCGATGCCGCGGGCGGCCAGCTGCCCAAGAACCTGCCTTCGCCGCCGTCCTACAAGAAGGTCAATCCGGCTGATTCGCCCATCCTGATCCTGGCGGTGCATTCGGATGTGCTGCCGGCGACGGAAGTGGATGACTTCGCCGAGAACGTCCTGTCCCAACAGATCTCCCGCATCCCCGGCGTCGCGCAGGTTTCCCTGGGCGGTCAGCGCAAGCCGGCGGTGCGGGTCCAGGTGGATCCGAGCCGGATTGCCGCCTTGGGCATCCAGCTCGAGGACATCGCCTCGGTCATCTCGACTGCCACGGTCGATGCGCCCAAGGGCTCGATCAACGGGGTGCGCCACAGCTTTGCGATCTACGACAACGACCAGCTCCTGAAGGCGGCGCCCTGGAACGATGTCATCGTCGCTTACAGGAACGGCGCGCCGGTGCGGATACGCGATATCGGCGTGGCCGTGGACGGTCCGGAAAACAACCTCAGCATCGCCTTCCAGAACGGCCACGACGGCATCCTCCTGCTGGTGTACAAGCAGGCCGGCGCGAACGTGATCGATACGGTCAAGCGCGTCAACCAGCTGCTGCCACATGCGCTCGCGTCCGTTCCTCCGTCGATCAAACTCGAGACGGTGGCCGACCGCACGACGACCATCCAGGCTTCCGTTCGCGATGTCGAATTCACCTTGCTGCTGACGATCGCGCTGGTCGTCATGGTCATCTTCCTGTTCCTGAGGAATTTCTGGGCGACGGTGATCCCGGGCGTCACGGTACCGCTCGCCCTGTTCGGCACGGCGGCCCTGATGTATGCGGCCGGCTACACGCTGGACAACCTCTCGCTCATGGGACTGACGATTGCAGTGGGCTTCGTCGTGGACGATGCCATCGTGATGCTGGAGAACATCTACCGGCACATCGAGGCAGGGCTGTCGGCCCGCGAGGCCGCGCTCAAGGGCGCGCAGGAGATCGGCTTCACCATCATGTCCATCAGCCTGTCGCTGGTGGCGGTGTTCATCCCGCTGCTGCTCATGGGCGGCATCATCGGGCGGTTGTTCCGGGAATTCGCCATCACGGTCACGATGACCATACTCGTATCCGCGTTCGTGGCGCTGACGCTCTCGCCGATGATGTGTTCGCTGTTCCTCAGGGATGAGCGGCGGGCAACCCATGGTCGCGCGTACATGTTCGTGGAGCGCGGGTTCGAGAAGCTTCTGCACGGGTACACGCGCGGCCTGGACTTCGTACTTCGGCACCAGCGTCCGACCCTGATCGTGTTTGTTCTGACCGTGGCGCTGAGCGGCGTGCTGTACGTTTTCGAGCCGAAGGGGTTCTTCCCGCAGCAGGACACCGGCATCATCGCCGGCGTGTCGGATGCGGCGCAGGACGTCTCCTTCTCGGAGATGGTGAAACTGCAGCACCAGCTGATGGATGTGGTGAACAAGGACCCGGACGTCGCCGGCTGGGGTACGGGTCTGGGCGGTTCACGGCCGGTCAACAACGGATTCGTCATCATCGGCCTGAAGCCGCGCGACCAGCGCAAGCTCAACGCCGACCAGATCATCGGGCGGCTGCGCCCCCAGCTCGCGCAGGTGAAGGGGGCGACCCTGTTCCTGCAGGCGGCGCAGGACCTCAACGTCGGTGGCCGAACCACGCGCACCCAGTACCAATACACCCTGCAGGACTCGGATCTCGACGAGCTGAACACCTGGGCTCCGCGGCTTCTGGCCCGGCTGCAGAAGCAGCCCTTGCTGCGCGACGTCGCCTCCGACCAGCAGACCAACGGCACCATGGTGTCACTGACCATCGATCGGGATCAGGCGGCGCGCTTCGGAATCCAGCCCTCGGTGATCGACCAGACGCTGTACGATGCCTTCGGCCAGCGCCAGGCGGCGCAGTATTTCACTCAGCTCAATTCCTATCACGTGATCCTGGAGATCACCCCGGAGCTGCAGGCCGACCCGGCCACGCTGAACAAGCTGTATGTGAAGTCGCCCCTCAACAATCAACAAGTACCGCTGTCCACCTTCGCGCATTTCGACACGCAGCACGTCAGCTACCTGTCCATCAACCACCAGGGGCAGTTCCCCGCCGTGACGCTGTCCTTCAACCTGGCCCCGGGGGCGGCGCTGGGGGATGCGGTCAACGCCATCAATGCAGAGTCCGCCAGGCTGGGGATGCCGGCCACCATGACCGGCACGTTCCAGGGTACCGCGCAGGCATTCCAGTCATCGCTGCAGAGCGAGCCGTACCTGATCCTCGCCGCTCTCGTCGTGGTCTACATCATCCTGGGCATGCTCTACGAGAGTTACATCCACCCGCTGACCATCCTCTCGACGCTGCCCTCGGCGGGTGTGGGGGCGCTGCTCATGCTGATGGCGTTCCATTTCGACCTGTCGGTGATCGCGCTCATCGGCATCATCCTGCTGATCGGTATCGTGAAGAAGAACGGCATCATGATGGTGGACTTCGCCATCCAGGCCGAACGTGACCAGCACCTCTCGCCCGAGGCCTCCATCCGGCAGGCCTGCCTGCTGCGCTTCCGGCCCATTATGATGACGACCATGGCCGCGCTTCTGGCCGCCTTGCCGCTGATGTTGGGTCATGGGACGGGCTCGGAGCTGCGCCAGCCGCTGGGCTACACCATGGTAGGAGGTCTGATCCTGAGCCAGGCCCTGACCCTGTTCACGACACCGGTGGTGTACCTGTATCTTGACCGTCTGAACGAGAGGCTGGGCCGGCGCAAGCCGGAGCCGGAGGCGGGCAGCGCCTCCGCCCATCCGGCCGTGGTCTGACGGAATTTCCCACAGGCGAGCGAGCCGCACGGTGAAAGTTCTGCTGGTAGAGGACAACGAGCGCGTCAGCCGCTTCGTCATCAAGGGTCTGCAGGAGGCAGGCCATGTGGCTGACCATGCGGACAACGGCCGTGACGGCATGTTCCTGGCAGCCAGTGAACCTTACGATGTGATCGTCATGGACCGGATGCTGCCCGGTCAGATCGACGGTCTCGCCATCATCGAGACGCTGCGCAAGTCGGGCAACCGGACACCCATCCTGATCCTGAGCGCGCTGTCGGACGTGGACGAGCGCATCCGTGGCCTGAAGAGCGGCGGGGATGACTACCTCACCAAGCCCTTCGCCTTCGGCGAGCTGCTGGCACGAGTGGATGCGCTGTGCCGGCGTGTGCAGGGAACCGGTACCCAGACGAGCCTGCGGGTAGGGGATCTGCACATGGATCTGCTGTCGCGCAAGGCGGCGCGCGGTACGCGGCCCATCGCCCTGCAGCCCCAGGAGTTCAAGCTGCTGGAATATCTCATGCGGCATGCCGGCCAGGTGGTGACCCGCACCATGCTGCTGGAGAATGTCTGGGACTATCATTTCGATCCCCAGACCAACGTCGTCGATGTGCACATCAGCAAGCTGCGGCAGAAAATCGAGACCGACAGCGAGCGTCCGCTGCTGCGGACGGTGCGCAACGCAGGTTACATGCTGACGGCGGGAGACTGACCATGCGCTCTTCGGCGACCACGCTTGCGCTCAGTTATGTGGCCTTCGGCATCGCGGCCCTGGTGCTGTTCGCCGCTCCGCTGTGGTACGCGTGGCAGGTGACGATCCGGGATTCGCGAACCGAGCTGCTGCGCGCGGATGCACAACGCTTCGCCGAGGTGTTCCGGCGCGAAGGGCCGGCCGGACTGACGGGATTCATCAACACGCGGGTCGGCATGCAGATCGCCGGCGAGCGCATCCTGCTGCTCACGGACCCTGAACTGCATCCGCTGGCGGGCAACCTGCCGGCATGGCCCGCCGACATCCCGACCGATGCGGGAATCTACACACGGCACGTTACGCTGGGCGGACATCAGACACAGGCGATGTTCGTGCACACCGTGCTGCCCGGCGGCTACAACCTGCTCGTGGGCCGCGATCAGGCGCTGTTCGCGCCTCTGACAAGACGATTCTGGTATGGGCTGGCCGCCGCGGTGGGGGTGCTGCTGATCGCCGGCGCGCTCGGCGGTCTCATGGTGCGCAGATCCGTGCTCGTGCGTGTGGATGGCATCCGGCACGCCGTGCAGGCCATCATGCAGGGCGATCTCAGCCATCGGCTGCCCACTCATAGCAGCAGCGACGAACTCGATACGCTGGCACGCATGATCAACGGCATGCTCGAGCAGCTCGAGCAGCTGGTGCATGGGGTCCGCGACGTATCCAACTCCATAGCGCACGACCTGCGCACGCCTCTCGCGGAGTTGCGTTCGCGCCTGGAAGAGCTGTCGCTGAGACGCCCGCACTCGGAAGAGACCTTTGCGGAGGTCGATGCCGCCGTGGCGGACGTCGATCGGGTGATCGGTGTATTTAACGCGTTGTTGCGTCTTGCGGAAATCGACGCTGGCATGCGTCGGTCAGGATTCGTCGCCGTCGATGCCGCCGAACTGGCGCGGCAGGCCGTCGAGTTCTATGTCCCGGCAGCCGAACTCAAGGGGATCAACCTTTCATTCCGCGGCGAGGGGCCCGTGCGGGTGTCGGGCGACCCGGTACTGTTGGCACAGGCTCTCGGGAATCTCATCGACAATGCCCTGAAATACGCCGGCCAGGACGGCACCATCGAGGTGGCGGTGGCGACGGGAGCCGACGGCAGGACGCGGATCTCGGTAGCGGACCACGGGCCGGGGATACCCGACGCGGAGAAGCCGAAGGTTCCGGGCCGTTTCTACCGCGGCGATGTCAGCCGGGGCACGCCCGGGGTGGGGCTCGGCCTGAGCCTGGTCGAATCCGTCGCACGGCTGCATGGCGGGGATCTGGAACTCCTGGACAACGACCCCGGCCTGCGGGCGCGCATGGCCATCGCCAGCGCCGCTTAGCGCAAAACTGGCGCGGCCGCCGTCAGTTCGGCGAGGGCCAGTCGCAGCGCTGCCAGTTTAGGCGGCTTGCTGGGCACCCGGTCCACTGCCTCGGGTGTGTCATTCTCCGCCAGCAGACGGTTCCCCTGCCTGTCAGCAGGATCGCCGGCATGTCGGGAGCGGCTGGCTGCGACAGGTTGTAACCGGAGCGCACCGCAAAGCCCAAGCGCCAGCGGCAGCCTGCCTGAGCCATGGGCGCGGCGGACTCGATATCAGTAACCTAGCGCACCGGGCACACATCACGGACGCCAGTCGCCAACGGACTGACCGGCCACCCTTCGTCATAGGAGAATCTGACATGAGTGCGCGCAGACACCCGCAGGTCGTCAACGTCGACGAGGTGGAGGGCATGAGCCGCGGCCGCGGCCGTTTCGGAGCACAGGTGAAGCGCCCGGGAGCACCCGCCGGAGCGCGCGCCATCGGCTTCAACTGGATGGAGCTGGCACCAGGCAAGACATCCTTCCCGTTCCACTACCACACAGGCATCGAGGAAGGCTTGTACATCCTTGCCGGTACCGGCGAGTTGCGTCTGGGCAAGGAGAAAATATCCGTCAGGCCTGGCGACTACGCAGCATTTCCCGCCGGCCCCGACAACGCACACACGCTGACGAACACGGGCACCCAGCCCCTGCAGTACCTGTCATTCTCCAACACCAGCACCACCGACATCGTCGGCTACCCGGACTCGAAGAAGTTCGCCATCGGCGCGATGCCCGACCCCTCGACCTGGCCGAACGGGATGTGGGTGCGCAAGATCATCCGCGAGCAGGAGTCGGTGGACTACTTCGACGGGGAGGACACAGGGGAGGGGTGAGCGCAAGCGGCGATCGGCCGCACGCAGGGTTGTCCAAACGCCCCCTTGGGAGGTCCGGACGCAGGGACCGCGCGGGTTGTCTATACTGCCTGCGCCATAACAACAAGGGGGTGCCGCAAGGCGCGGCACACGATAACGCATGGCGAACCCGGACTCCCGGCGCTGGCCGGAGCACTACACCGTGCTGTTTCTGGTCTGCGCGGCCGTTTTCATCTCCTATATCGACCGCACCAGCATCTCGGTGGGCGCCATCGCCATGCAGGCCGAGTTTGGCTGGGACGAACGGCAGAAGGGTCTGGTCCTCGCCGCCTTCTTCGCCGGCTATCTGCTCCTGCAGATCCCGGCTGGCTCCCTGTCGGCCCGCTTCGGCGGCCGCCGGGTGCTGGGCGCGGGCGTGCTGCTCTGGTCATTGTTCACGGTCCTCACTCCGGCGGGCGCCCTGCTGAGCCTGCCGGCGCTACTGACGGCAAGGGTGGGTCTGGGACTCGGCGAGGCGTCGGTGTTTCCGGCCTCGATCAACATGATCGGCCGCTGGGTACCGCCCGAGGGACGGACTCGCGCGGTGGCACTGATGGTCTCGACATTGCTGCTGGCGACGGTGTTTGCCTTGCTCGTCACGGGATGGTTGATCCAACTATACGGTTGGGCAATGCCGTTCTACGCCTTTGGCGCTTTGGGCTTCGTATGGGCACTCGCTTGGTACAGGACCGTGCGCGAAGGATCAGCCTTCGCGCTGACCGTGACCGATGCACCGGTTGACATACCGTGGGGCAGGTTGCTGCGATTGCCGGCGGTCTGGGCAATCGTCTGTGCGCACTTCTGCAGCAACTGGGTGCTGTTCCTGCAGCTCGCCTGGTTACCCAGCTACTTCAAGAGCGTTCACTCCGTCAGCCTCACCAATGCAGGCCTGCTCTCGGCGATTCCGTGGTTCATCGGCTTCCTGAGCGGCAACGCAGCCGGCCATGTTGCCGACCGCTTGCTGCGATCCGGCCACAGTCCACGAGTCGTGCGCAAGGCGATGCAGACCATCGCTCTGCTCGGACCGGCGGCGGCGATGCTCCTGCTGCCGTCTGTGCACACTGCCGCGGCGGCGTTGCTGCTCATCTGCTTCATGACTGCGACTTTTTCCTGCTCCGCGTCGGGCTTCGCATCCAACTGCTTCGACATCGCTCCGCGGTACGCCTCCGTCATCTGGGGTCTCAGCAACTCCGTCGCCGCGCTGCCCGGAGTGATCGGCGTATACATTACGGGCTGGCTGGTGCAGCGCACGGGGCACTACACCGCGCCGTTCTATCTCACCGCAGGGGTCGTGATCTGCGGCACCCTGGTGTTCACGGCGTTCGCCTCCGGTGAGCGGCAGATCGACTGAGGCAGCCACGCAAGGGCTAACGAGTCCCGGAGCAGTCGAGGCACAGCCATTGGCTGCGATATTCAGTTCGGGAAGTCACGGGCGCAGGTTGAGCCTGAACGTCGATTGCGCATAGTGTAGGAGGAGGGCAGTTGCTGCCCAAGCGCCAGGCCAGTTGCATGATGACACCCGAAATCCGGGCTTTCGAGTTTGCTCTGGGACTGTTCTCCGTCCTGATCGGACTGGCGATCGCCGACATCGCCACGAGCTTTCATCGCCTCATGCGCGCCCGGCCGCGCGTGCGCTGGGACGCGCTAGTACTTCTGTCCACGCTGTTCGCCGTAGTGATCACTGTCGGGATGTGGTTCGATCTGTGGGGAATCCGCAATGCCACATCGGTGCGGCACTTCCTGGTGTATCTGGCGCTGATCGGCACCTTTTTCGTGCTGTTCCTGATTGCCGCATCGAGCCTGCCGGATGATGCCATCGAAGGAGCCGATCTAGGGGAGTTCTACGAAGGCAACCGCCGGTACTTCTGGTCGTTGGTCGCATTGTTCGAGATCATCTACGTGGCGTTCGGCATCCATTTCCTCGCTGGCGTGTTCGATCGGATGCCTCCGGGCGCGGTCGCGATCGTGATCTCTCACTGGGTGGTGCTCGTTGCGGTCCCCATAGTGCTCGCGCTGGTGCGCTCGAGAGTCATTCACTACGCCGGCCTGGCGCTCCTTTTTTGCATAGTGCTCTGGCACTACGCCGGCACGGTCATCACTTAGGGGTGCCATCCGCTGCGATGTGATCTTTGTTCGAAGTTCACTGTCTTACTTCGCATAATGTATATTATGGTAAATGCAGTAATCAAGGCAGTCTGAAACCTCGGGTGCACCTCTCTCGCGCGGGAGCCGATACCAACCGCGGTCGATCTGGCCGAGCACATCTTGCAGCGTCGGCACCCAATCACCGCGGCGGACAATCGGTTCTTCGTCGATCAATGGTGTCATGTCGTATCCATATCCGTCGACCTTGAACTGCCATGTGCCGTCGGTTTCCTCGCGTCCGAGGATCGTGTAGCCGCCACCTTCGCCGAGGAGTTTGACGACTACTATAGGCCGGTCTGTAGGTGGCATTTTCTGGCGACTCCTACTCACGGTCGGTCAGTTTCAATAGCTCAATCTCCTCCTCGGTCGGCGCTCGATATCTGAAGGTCGCAA